>NZ_CP115025.1:0-326286 GCF_014596815.2 Citrobacter sp. C13 | reverse complement strand
TTAAACTTACCCACCATGTTTTTCCCTTTCTACATTTAGCTGTGAATAGATTATTCGTCCAAATGCTTTTCACGCATTAAACTAAATGCCTTTTCAATTCAAGTAAATGCTTTTCTTATTCGATCAAATGCTTTTCGCATGCACCTGAATGCCGGATCATTGCTATTTCTTTTAAAAATCATCACGTTACAATGGTCGTGATCTTTATTGTTCTCTATTGATCTCTATTGATCTAAAGAATTGATCTATCTTGTGGAAAACGGGGATAAATTCCCTCTGAGAAAGAGCTCTGGCCCTACAAATTTAGGATTGGATACAAACCCTGTATAGAATGCAGCCGGGAAAAATATCAGTTAGCATGAAGTTATTAAGAAAGATAAATTCAAACTATTCAGATTTTCTTTTTAATTTAATTTTTAAAACAGCCTATTTTTGAATTAGTAAGATACCTAACCACTAAAAGAAATTTTGTTTTTTATGCCTTCAGAGTTGTTTGAATCTTAGAGCATTAATGTATCATGTAATAAAAAAAGGTGCTTATATGAATCATTGCGACTATCAGATTATTGAAATCAGCCCAAAAGATCTTATTATCGAGCCTGGATTTAATCCACGGGAAGCGGTAATCGGTGATCTTTGTTACGAACAGGAGCCAGTAAAATCGGCAATTATTTCTCTCAAGCAAGCCTATAAAGAGGGGCGACGTGTTGATTTAATTAAGGTAGTAAAGAAGGACTCCAAGTACGTTGTCCGGCAAGGGCATTGTCGTTACAGAGCATTATTGCTTGCTCTCGCGGAAGGAGCTGACATCCAGCTCTTTTCAGTCGTACTTATGCACTACAAGGATAAAATCGAAGAATACCTAGAGAACCTTGATGGTAACAGGAATAACAGTCTCAATCCCGTTGCACTAGCTTACGCACTCGCAGAGACCCTGAAGCTTGGCTCTACCGTTGAATCCCTTGCTATGCGCTATCAGCGGTCTGGCACAGCGATTCGCAATCAGCTTAAAATCCTTGATATGCCTTTAGAACTGCAACGTTTAATCAGCCTAAACCTTATTAAAAAAACACTCGCGATTGAAATCATGTTGAAGTATTCCAATGATCATGCAAAAGTCCTTGCACACTTGGAGTCCTGTTCTTTTTTAGTGCCATCTTCTGGCGTACTTGATTTATCGAAACCAACAACCGTTGAAACAGCAACAAACAGTGAGCCACTCGAAGAACAGGAAAAACCTCCTGTACATATTAACCCTAAAGACATTAAAACAAAGTCTATCACTCGCAGTTCGTTAGGTATTAAACGTCTTTCACATAAAAAAACTGAACGGTTAAAAAATGAATTTATTGGTTTGATTGATAATGTAGGGTCAACAATGTCAGACAATAATAAACTGACAGAATTAATTTTAGACGGACAGCATTCTAATTTATTTATGAACGTCAGTAACACTTTAATCACAAAAACAAATGAAAGTGTAAAGATCACTTTAGATGAAGCAAAACTTCAACTTGTATTAAGTCTTCTAAATGATGAAAATACTGCAATCATCATTCCAAAATCTAAGGTTACAGAACTGAACGAAATTCGTGACCTTTTGACAAATGAGTAGATAGCTGAGGATAATTTATGGACAAGATTGTACATTTTACCGTCATTAATACTTTTAACGATTTACTTATTGCGAAAGCCTCGCTCGACCGTAACATTGTTGAGATCAACGCTGGTAAGCGCTTTGATCATTTTGAAGAAGGACATGATCAGTATGTACAGAAAGTGACTGACGCTTTACTTATCGTGGAGGGACGTCTGGAGAACCTTAAAAAATGAAACATTCAATTTTTTTTACTCACGATGGTTATTTATTGCCAGCGGTCGTAAAGCCTTTCCACGGTAACGATGGGCACTATTATGCCATGATCACACGTGAATGCTTTGCCTGCGGAGGGACAGGAGAAATCGCAAACGCCGTCTGCGTGACATGTAATGGAAGCAAAACGTCACCGGCCACAGAGGAAAAACTGGTACTGAAAGAGGGCATCGAATTTCTTGAAACTATCCCGGAATTTCGCTGCAATCCCGATCTAGACGCTTGGAAACGTAGGCACAGCGGGCACCTGGCATTGTTACAAGCCGATAATTCTAAGTTTGCAGTAAGCATTTCACAGCAGTTAAACAACAATCTCTTTTTAACAGTTCGTCAGTTAGAATCTTTCTACTCAACTTACCAACCCGTTTCTAAAGATTTGCCAGAAAACGCTGATGTACCTGTTGAGCATTCTTTCAGCATTGGTGATGTAGTGAGTATTGATATCATTTTTACAGAAGTGCGAGCTGCTTTTTCAAAAGGCTCCCACAGCTACTTTTTTACTTTTACAGGCAAAAAGCAGAATGATGGATTCGCATTAACAGGTAATGTGCAGGATCATGTTTTATTGGGGCATAGCTATCATCTTTCTGGAAGGGTGAGAAAGATCCACTATTTTGACTCTGTGCCCTACGCATTACTGACGGTATTTAAATTAACCACAAAGCCTAGTGCGTAGTGAACAGAACTCCCAAATACAGGGTGTTTATTCATTAGCCACAGGCTTTCTGCACTGTCGTGCCGACTCACTCACGTCAAATTTGTTGCTCACGCATCGGGTTTTTACCCGGTTTTAAACTCCGAAAAATATGCCTATTTCTTTAAATTCAACACCCGTTATTAACTAATCTTTTAAATTAAAAATGATAATCTTATTAATTATATATTTAATTTTGTTCTCCTTAACATTCAGGTTAAGGCGATTTTGTTAAAACGGAGTGATGTATGCAAAATGATCTTGGACTTGGGTTCATCTGCAAGTCAGCAAGAGCGTCAGCAAAAATTATATCCCGGAAAGTTACTTTTCCGCTAAATGGCTCGAATACTACAAAACTTACCCTAACGGGACTACAGTGTCATCCATCCTGCCGGTTTCCGTTTTACCAGCTGTCTATGCTAATCCACAACCAGCTCGCTGATCATGCCGCCAACGTTGTCGATGAAAATGCTCCGTTCACTGTATCCATTAACATACATGAATGGCTGAGTCGTGCCAGAGTGGCATTTATTGATTATCACGGTCTGCGTAATACCGATAAAACAGCAATGATCACATTGGATCATCTGGAAGAATTACTTACTCACTTGTCGACTACATTGGCCGTATATATCCCGTATTCAAAGAAGCGCCTGAACTTTAGCTTTCTGACGTCCTTTACACTGATCAAAACATCACAGTCTTATACTTTGATGTTCCCTGGTGTGCTGCGGCCGATCTTGGTGTTACTTGGGGGGTTAATTCAGGAATTTATGACCGAGAAGTTATTGAAGAGACGTAATACCCAACTTGTCATTTTTGAATATTTGCGAAAGTCTCGGCGCCATTCCCATAAAATTACCGATATTGCTAACGCTCTTCAGTTGCAGACGGTGAACGTACGAATCATGCATGTTCTTACCCAACTTGCAGATCTGGGGCTTATATCGTTTATTTGTGAAGGTAAGAGAGGGGAGCGGTCCATCGAAGAGCTTCAGTTTATTCCTTATGCCAGTCGGGACCATTCCGAAGTTTTGAGCTTTGAGGAATGGATAAGCCCGATCGACTAACCACTGACTGTCACTTAACGAAGGACAGCCAGGATCTCTTTTTCCTTTTTTCGCGATTTTGATTGACTGCCGACAGAACGGTAAGCATTGAGAGTATGAATTTCAAAACCGCGTTCTTCATAGAGCTCCAGCGTAAAGGGAGTCAAGCTGTTGGATATGGCCACTGAAGCCCCTTTACGATGAGCTGCCACCAGCATATCCGCCAGTTTAACATGTGCGCTCTTATTGAACGGTATGCCGTCATAACTGACAAAGCTGGTTTTGCTGATTTTATCATAAGGCGGATCGCAATAAATTTGGTCACAACCACCAGCACTCTCCAACGTCAGACCAAAATCTGCGGTTGTCAGCT
Organism: Citrobacter sp. C13; assembly: GCF_014596815.2. Lineage (NCBI taxonomy): Bacteria > Pseudomonadati > Pseudomonadota > Gammaproteobacteria > Enterobacterales > Enterobacteriaceae > Citrobacter > Citrobacter sp. C13. The sequence continues at coordinate 322,297 of NZ_CP115025.1, read as the reverse complement.
CAACGCCAGAAAGTCTGAATGAGAGATAATCGACTTTCTGGGGGTCCAGAGTTAACTTGGATCGATTCCCCCACGGAACTGAGTACTTACGTTTCAGATTGTAACGACACAGGCCGTTATATCCGAGTCGGTTCATTGCGTAGAAAAGGACTGCTCGTTGCAGCGGGGCATCATCCAAACTGGTGCTGTTAAACGTGTTCCTCAGCTTTAAGTAATCCTCTTTATCAAATTCCCTTTCCGCCAGAAGATTCACTTCTCTGATGAATGCCGATTTATTCCGCTGGATGTTGCGGTACAGATTGATTAGATCCGGATTACTGTCTGCCAAGAGTGCATCGGTGGCAAACATGTTAAGGAACACAGCGCCCCCGCCGATAAATGGTTCGACCCACCGACGGCTCTGATCATGTGGGAAATGCTGACTGATGAATGGCATCAGTTTGGTTTTACCCCCCGCCCATTTGATGATTGGTGTATGTTTTCGCAACGCGTATTCTCCTTTAAGCATTATCGGTATGTCACCCTTATGGTACCGAAAGCCGGATTACAACCAACAAGGTTTAAGCAGGGAAAATCGCGGGTGTTGTGAAAGAAATTTTCATTCCGACACATTTTTTTATTTTTTTTCACTTTTTGGCAAAAAAGTTAACTACCTTCTTAGCTCGCATAAACATTTGTTTTTAATTGTTTATTTAATCTTTTAGGTCTGAGCATCAGAACGTTTTGCTTCGCGAAATTCGGAATAAACCCCAAAAGTACCTTTTTAACGAAAAAGTGAGATTTTTTTTTCCGGTAGTATTCACGCACAGATGAAAGGTATGGCAAAAAAGAATACAACGGAGTATCTATGAGTGATCTGATGACTGATTCCCAGCAAACTAACTCACGGGTCTTTAAATCACCCCTCGTGTCATTTTCAACAGTGACAGGTTCCGGCCGATTCGTCAGTGGCATGAAGCAGTTCCGCGACGCGAACCCTGACCTTTGTAATGAAGTCACTGAACAAAAAGCTTGGGCTATCAACCCTTCAGTGGTTCAAATCTCGCCAGGCTTCAACTCCCGTGAGATGGGGATGGGGGAGGCATATTACCAGCTGCCGGAAGTCGTAGATCATCTCAATAACATCAAGTGTGCATTCATCCGGGGTGATTACGTTGACCCTATACGCGTTCTGATCAAAGACGGTATTCCGTACGTTTGCCAGGGCCATTGCCGTTTAAAAGCGGCTTTAATGGCTCAGGCAGAAGGACATACTGACCTCACCATTCTTTGCATCGAGATGAAAGCCGATGAGATCAGCTGCGAACTGACGACAATTGACGGGAACCGTGGTCTGGCTCTTTCTCCAGTGGCACTGGGTGAATCCTACAGACGTCTTCAGGCGCTGGGCGGATGGTCGCTTGATCGTATTGCCGAACGTGAGGGCAAGAGTAGTACAACCATTGCTGCTCTCATTCGTCTGACCGGATGCTCTGTCTACATCAAAAAATTAATCCATGCCGATGCTATTTCCTATGTTGCAGTCCTATCCCTTATTGATGAGTTCGGTGAAACGGAAGCCATCTCTCGTATCGAAAAAATGATCGCCGAGCTTGAGAAAGCTGATTCAAGCGGTATCAAGATTAAGAAGACGCCACGTGGCAGTATTCGTGTTGTCCCTTCCGATTTTAAACCGGCACGTGTTCCACCTGTTCTCGCCACAAAAGCCGTAGAAGGGGTCAAACTCATCACTACGAGTTTGTTGCAGAAACTCGGTGATATCCAACTTCCCGAAGTGACCGACTCCAGCGAAGATGAAGAAATTTCCTTTACGTTGAACCGAAGCATGCTGGAGATGCTCAAGAACCTGCAAAGTGAGATCACTGAAGCAGAAAACAAGCAGCTTCGCCGGGTCGAAAATCGGCAAGCTCGATTGAAAGGGGAGAAAGTGACTTACAAATCCGCGAAAAACACAAATACTGGCGGAGAACCACAATCTGAAGCACCACCAGCACAGGCTTGAATTAAGCATTTCAACTTATGAGTAGCACATAATTAGAAGTACGATATTCAAGAACGAGCCACCCAGGCTCTCGCCCATTGCCCCTACTAAGTAGGGGCTTTTTTTTGTCCTGTCTCCGGCACGCTTTCTCTTCATTAAAACGACATCTGTCTGTCCTACCTCCCGCAGCGCAACTTTCGAGATTTTTATGTCGCCCAACCTATTAGCTTTTTGAACGAGGTTGATATCCTGGTAATAGATAATTCCTACATAAAGGACTGATACTATGTCTGCTGTTGAATCTAATTTCCCCCAAATTGGCGCCCCAGGGAACTCTCTGGTCGCTTGTATGCCCCTAACTGGCCTCAGTGTTAACGAGGATAACTTTCTGCCCGAAATGCGGGAAGAGCTTGGCATCATTGCCAGCCAGGTCGAATCCTATAACGAAGAGCTTAGTTTACTGAGGTCCATGTCCACTCAGTTTATGAAATACGGAAATCAGAAGCTCTATTCCTACCTCTCGGGCTATAACCATCTCATTTCAGAAACAGATGCCCTGTACGCAGAAAATGCACTTCGTTCTGAGTACTGGAAGCGGGTAATGGCCCTTACCGATGTGCTGTCCGTGATGTCTGACGAAAAAAAGAACGAATGGGACAAGCAATTTACTGCTGACCGGTATCACCGGCCTCCGCAAGAGATCCCTGAGTTTACACTCGACGCAGTAGTTGCCACGGTTGTCACATTGCTCAATGACCGGCATCAGTTCATTAAAGAGCGCGTCTATGCCGTTTTTCAATCATTAAGCCGTCACCACAAAACCAATAAAGCTTTTGGTTTCTCAACCCGCATGATCACCGTCGGTGTCTGTGAAGGGGTGAAAGACAAGTGGGTAAAACTTAAAGTTGAATTCAAAGAATCAGGACTCATGCCACTGTCGGAACTGCGGGTGATCTGTTCTTATTTCCGGGGAGAAACAGTTAAACCGGTCTATGACACGAAAAAAATGGTTGAGAATATGGTTGGTCATGCTGGGTTCAGAAATTGGATCAGCCTGGATGGCAACAGTATTCGTTTTCGGGTTTACAAGAATGGTTCGATGCACATTGATGTACATCCTGATATTGCAGAACGGCTTAACAACATTCTTGCTGCCATTGTCCCTCTGGCGCTGCCTACTGAACGCTTAGCCCATTACAAAGCCACGTTGCAGGAGTTCCCGGCACTGAAACGCTGCATCGATTTTCATTCACGGATGCAGCTCGCAGAGCTGGAATTCACTCGGAATGAAAAGGAATGGTCCAGCTGGACATCGCTCGGTTATGCCGGTGAGTTCGCTGATAAAACGCGGCAGGTGAACGCGGAGGTTCTGCGGTTCCTCGGTGCCCGGATTACTAGCTACCATGTGACATTTGATTATGACCCGACCGAAGTGATGCGCTTCATCGGTCATATGGGTGCCATGCCCGATATTGTATCCCACCAGTTTTACCCTTCATCGCTGCGACTCAGTGAATACGTCGCATCCATTATTGCGACCGGGGAGGGGGAGCGACTGCTAGAGCCAAGCATCGGGCACGGGGATTTGCTGCAATGTTTTCCTAAGAGCGTCAACGTTACCGGCATCGAACTGGATACACTAAATTGTCTGGTCTCCCGAGCTAAAGGTTACGATACAACGGAGGCCGATTTTCTGGCATGGTCAGCAGCGAACCCAAATCAGAAATTCGACTGCGTGGTGATGAACCCACCTTTTGCTGACAACCGGGCTAAACTCCATCTACTGGCCGCTGCGTCTCATCTCGTTTCCGGCGGGCGTTTAGCGGCCGTCCTGCCGCTATCCCTTCAGGGGATCGATAACCTGCTGGGCGAGGGATACCGTGCTGAATGGATGGACACCTTCGATAACGAGTTTGACAACACTGCCGTCTCCGTCCGTGTTCTGTATGTAGAATGCCTTTAACTGAAGGAAAGACCATGTCTGAAATCTCACCTGGCCTGCCAGAGGACCAAAATGATGTTGAATTTATGATGGATGATTTCCAGCAGAGCCTGGGGAAAAGTAAACCGGTACATGAAGTGCAATTTCTGGGAGAGTCACCGCAAAGTGAAGACTCCGCCAACGCTGCCGATTCGCCCTGGTTTGAAAACTAACCTGTTAAAGGAGTTGGTACAGATTGCTCCCTTTATGGGCTCCCTACAAGATAGCGGGGAGCCCGAGCAGTGGTTATTACTCAGGATGAGATAAACTGTGATTAATAGTGCATGTTAAGCACTTCGCATTCCTGCTTTTATTGGCGAACATTTCACTCTTTTTTTCTTGTTTTTTATATCCCCTTCCCAGAAAAGTTAGCCTTGCTCACTTGGTATTATTGATACCTGACTGGGGGAGGATAATCATGAAATGCAGGGCGATACTTTTAGCACCACTCATAGCTTTTTCGTTTACGGCACAAGCTGAGATTGCAGAGTTAAGATTCAATGACACTCAGAATCAACCAAAGATTGTTGTTCCATCTGTGCAGTGGATTAATCCAGCAACCTCATTCGAGGCTGATGTAATCTCCGGCTTAGACCGGTACGTCCAGTTGTCGTTACTTAATGTCAACGGTGCAAGCTTGTGGAGCACGAAAAGTAGCAAAGTTACGGTTGATGACCGTATGACCTCCAGTAGCGGGTATGACTATTATGGAAAAAGGTTAAGTGTCCCTGCGTTTGGTGAAGATAATTACACCCTGAGGGAAGTGATCACAGATCTCCAAAATAATGAAATTTCTCGCCGGGACTACGTTATATCTATCGACCGCACTCCCCCTAAAACTAGCACAATTGGATATACGCGAAATGGATGGCAATATGGTAGCGAAGCCATCTTTACCAGCGTTCCTTCAGGTATGCAGTATGCCTCTGTTCAGGCTCTCGTCTTTTCAGGCCTTTCAGACAGTCGCTCTGGTCTCGACCGGGCTGAGTACTTTCTTGTCGATTCGAACGGCGTTGAACGAAAGAGAGGGGCTGTAATTAACCTGGTCGATAATTCAGTAACCGTCCAAAATACTACTGCGAGCGATCCAGCCCTGGCGCCAGCTTCTCAGTCTGAATACCGTATGGGCCTTTATGTTTATGACAAGGCAGGAAATAAAGCATCAGTAAGCAGACAAAGTGTGATTGATCGGGTCAACCCTCCTTCTGTTCTACAGGTGCTTAATACCAGGACAAATACCTGGGAAAACTACTCAGCTGGGATAACTGTTTACAGTAATCCAATATCATTGCGGGTACTCAGGAATAAAAGTAACTTTACTGCTGCTAATAAAACAAGCTTTGGGTGGGCAGATGCCAATTATCAAAGTTCTGACAGCACATATAATATTTATTCGTTCAATTTTGTTTTCCCCAGTACCGGTGATATTTATCACGAATTCCAGACACTTGCGGGAGGCGTTCGTCGGTACCATCACTCTGAGTTATCTTTCACTCCTTCCCCAACCATGGAACTTGCACCAAAGGTCACAAGCAAAGAAATTTTTCGTAGTGATACCGGTAAATGGAGCAGTGCTACTGGGAATGTAAGAACTGCCAAATTTACCCAAATACGCGTGACTACCGAACCTCGTAACTATGTACAACGGGTTGCAGCTAATTCGAACCGTAACTGGTACTGCCTTATCCCGGTAGGAAGCACTGGTTGTACCATGAACGTGGATTATACCTTTACTTCCGATAAGGGGATGCAATACATCCATCTGGTCTCAGGTAAAGACGGTACTGCTATTTATGATAATCTGGCTGGGGCATTCGTAGTGATTTGGGATAACAACCCACCGGTTATTAACGCCGTAAAAATTAACCGTATGGATAAAAATGTAACCATGACGGTTACTGATGATGACCGGATAAATGGATGGCAAATAGGAGCATGGGATACCCGAGAATTTGGCGTGGTGCTTAAAACCGAAACGGGGAATGTGATTGACCTACCCGCCAGGACATGGACAGAGAGTGATTTTAAAACAAAAAACGCGGTCATTTCCTATGCTGATCTGCCGGACGGCAAATATACCGTTCTGTCCGCCTATGCAAGAGATCTTGTGGGCAACACGGCAAACTACGTGATAAATGATTTGCTTACCATTGACTCCACTGCCCCTCTAATTTCCTACCGGTATCTGAATGATGATCCTGAAGGCAAACTGGTTAAGGGACTAGAAAACCTCAGAATTAGTGTAGCTGACCCTTCAGGTGACGCCTCGCTTGAATCACTGGTGTTGAGCGGTGGACCAAACAGTGAACAGGTGACATTAGCTTATTCCAGTCAGGGCTCAGGAGTTTATACGCCAGAGTACCCGCGTATCTTTCCCGTAATAGCAAAAGAGGATGGCATTTATACAATTGAAGCTCACGCAGTCGATGCCTCTGGAAACCGGTCCTCGAAAAAGCTCAATTTCCTCTATCAACCAGCAAACATGATCACTCTGGACAGGCTACGTACCCTTGCTACTGCGGCTGCACTAAAGACCACGGATAACCAGCCACTGGCTTTTATCCGGACAAGCGTACTTCGCCGAAAGGATGGTTCTGTCATTACTGGGCAGTTAAACGGTACGCTGTCCGTGCGGAAAGATGCTGACTTCCCGGTAAGTGTAGCTGGCGTAACCGTTGCGCCAGGAGAGACAAAGGCAATCATTTTTGATATGGGGCAGGGTGAAGAACGTATTTATTCTGTCACACCAGGAAAGAGTGGCGTTTCTGGTACATCTGAGTTTGCCGTGGAATTCCCGCAGTTCTGAATAATTTTGGGGTGTCGTTAAGTCGGCACCTTGCTGAAATATAGCCAAACCTCCACCCATATCTTTCAGTTCCCGCACTGTGGCATTTACATCAAAACATGAATTCTTGCTTACTTGTTCGTGTACGAAAAGTCACTTTTTCTCGTCCTGGTGAAGATCCATCTCAATAGTCAATCCGTTGCCAATTTTTACCTCGCCAAAGTTGTTATAACGGACATTTTCAAAAGTTTAAAGCTATGAAATACCTCTGATAACCAGCAAGGTCAGAAGAAATGATTTTGTAAAATAGGGACAAATACATCCCGGGAGCATCACATGCGTAAAATACTGACAGGCTGTATCATTGCCACGGCCATCTCTTCAACTTATCCGGCGGCGGCTCAGATTTTCAGTTATTCCTATACCGACACCAATCAGCTGGCAATGACGCTTAAGCCTGCAACGCAGAGCTATCTCAATCCGGCTGGCGCCCTGACCCTAAACTTAATTTCCGGTCTAGACCGGTACGAACGTGTGACTGTAACCAGGGACAGTGATAAAAAGGTTATGTATTCGGGACTAACGGCCAAGATAAGTGTTGCAGACCGCATTGTTGCTGCCGACGGCACAGAGTATTACGGAAAGGACATGGGGTTACCTGCACTTGGTGAAGGGTCTTTCACGGTAATCAATGACACGCTAGATCTCCAGCAAGCCGTCGTAAGTTCCACAACGTATCGTTTCACCATCGATACTACAGCGCCGAAGTACACCAGCATATACCCAAGCCAGAACGCAGGCTATGACATGGTCCTGAGTGGACCACTTTGGGAGCTCGGTCGCGGAGGTTCTGGCCAGTTTTCCATCTTTGCTGACGGCGTTGATGATGCGTATGGCATAGACAAGATCCGGTTGGTCATCAAGCGCAGCAATGGAACAGTCGTTTCCGATAATACACTCAGCTACGACACGGCGGCAAAACGTGCCTTTTACCCCTGGATAAAGGAAGCGGTCACTCAACCTGGCATGCCCACCAGCGATCTCAATGAAGAATTCACCTTCAATTTTATCATCACTGATAAGGCCGGAAACACGCTGAATATTCCTCCGCAGCGCTTTTTATTTGATGACCAGATAGGTGAATATACGCCCTTTGCGGTCCATGACTCACGAGTCAGTACGAGTGTGGTTCCAGGGATCTCTTCAGGGTACGTACCGTTTGTGCGGGGGCTCTCTGTACTCGAAAACCCGTACCGGATGGTCATTCGTATTCCCCGAACTAACTGGCAGCCATACCGTAACGGCGGCATCACCATTCTTAACAATTATGGCGGCTCTAAGGTTATTTCAGAAGACACGACCTATGTGTACGTAGAAGTGAAGCTCCCACAGGGTACTCTGGATGGAAACTACTATCGCCCTGTGAACAGGTACCAATGGGCCGGTGGCGGTCTGACTCAGTACGCCTCCTGGCTGAACTGGGACCCGGCGGCGGTAAAAAGTCCTGCGTGGGGGAGTCCTGCGATTGAGCGACAGAAGTCTGACGGCACTTGGTTCAATAGCGTCGACTGGAAAAATTTTCTGGCTTCAGATATGCCGGTGAACCTAACCAAGATCCGTTTCACTGTGCAAGCACGCCCCTACGAACAAGCAATTACCGGCAGTGCCACCTGCAAGATCCCTGCCGGGTCAACGTCGTGTACTGTCGACCTGACACAGGCGATTACAAACGGTACCACCGGCTATATACATACTGCCTATGAAGTGCGTTCGACAACCGAGTCCACCTTCTTCATGCCGCTCTGGGAAAACATCGCCTGGCATACAAAGGGGCCCACAGTTACTGGCTACAACTACAATGATGCGACCAACATTCTTCAGGTATTCGTCAACGAGCCAGGAGACGGATGGTATTTCGATGCCGTTAAACTGAGCCGGGTGTGGTTGTCTGACAAATCCCGCAATAACGCGGATATCAACGTGACAGGAAAACAAACGGGGCGTAACACAGCAACCGGGAATTATACTTACGACTTCAACCTGAAACAGATCCCGGAGGGCAGCTATAACGTGCAGCTCAACGCCCAGGATTCTTTCAGCAACACGGGAAGCTTAGCCTACAAAACCGTGACGGTCGATAACTCGCCGCCGTCCATCAGTATCAACTACGAAAACAAACCTATCACCAGCAACGTGACAGTGTTCGGCTTGGAAAACGTCCGAATTCAGCTCGCAGATACTCTGACCAAACCCTCGTTAACTCGCATGACGCTTCGAGGTGGACCGGTATCTGATGCTGTTGAGTTGTCCTGGGTAAATCTCGGAAATGATCTCTATACACCGAATTACCCGAAGATCTTCCCGTCACTTAATGACGGTGAAACCTACACGTTGACCGTGTATGCCAAAGACGAGATGAACAACGTTAAAGAAAGCGCCGTCGAATTTAACTACCTGCCGAACAACCTGGTACGTCTGGAGAACCTTAAGACCATCTCCGTCAGTACCGCCCTGAAAACGTCCGACAACACGCCGCTGGCTGTACTGTATGCCAGCCAGCTGCGCAAGAAGGACGGTTCTATCGCAACAGGGAAACAGGACGCGATACTGACGGTACGTAAGGATGCGGCCTTCGGCGTTACGGTGAATGGGGTTTCCGCAGCACCAGGGGAGAGCAAAAACGTTCAGCTGGATCTGGGTCTGGGTGACAGCCGCAGCTTCCCGATTTTCCCATCGATTTCCGGCGTCAGCGGAACGTCAGAATTTATGCTGAATATCGAGGAACTGAAGTAAAAGCGAGGCAGGGTGACCCGGTACCGGGTCACCCTTTCAAGGTAATGGCACCGCGATGATGATTATCCCATCTTATCCAGATTCCGGTCACAGGTTTATGCACCGTTTTTGTGGATAACCTGATGTCCCATCACTAAAACCGCAAATGAAACTGGCCTGCCGCTCTCTGCGGATCTGCCCATACACCTACCCGTCAGCATGGATCAACACATCATTCACCCGGCATAGTGGATTTGGGCAACTCTCCTAACCGGGAAGCGTGTTGCTTTTCATCTTTAGCCACGAAAACCCATCCTTAAGAGGCGCCTAAACGGGAGGCTTTTTTATTGCTGCGCTGCGCTCCAGGCGTCCAGTTCTTCCTTCGTTTCGAACGACACAACTACTACAGCATCATGATCAGGGCGTTGCGGCTGTCGCACCATCTGAAAAGGCGGCTCAAAGGTCATATAGTAAATAGGCTGTTCCCGGCGTGCCACCCACTCAGCTTGTTTCCGTTCTGCCAGTTCACAGGCCTCATCATACGTGTCAGCCTGAGCCAGCCATGTCGGCCTATCCCACGCCCCGCCGTTCAGACAGTACACGTGAAATTTCTCGTTATGGGTGACGCAGTAAGGATGATCCCACCAGGCATCGAGCTGGGCCTTGCTGCGCTTCTCGTTAGGCGTAATGTCGAAATTCTTCGGAAGTGTAGGGTTGTTCGGGATCTGGTTAGGCATCATGCGCCTCCTGTTCATACACGCCACGGGGAAGCGCCCGCATGTCATCAGTAATGACAAAAAGCGATTCTGAAATCGTGTTGCCTGTTGGGCGCCCGTCCCCGCAAATTACCACGGCATCATTGCCTGGGTAGCGAGCCGACTCAATGACGGCGAATTCTATGCCATCTGCACGGCGAAACCAGTACAGGCTTTCACCTTCCGGTGATGTTTCAATAGTCTTGCGGAAAAACGTTCCTTCCAGTGTTTCGGGGATGTAAGGCATAAACACTCCTTGTGTACGAAAAAGACCACAAGTTGTTACCCCTGCGGCCTGATCGGGCGAATGCTGCCATTAAGACGGTTAATCGCCCTTGTAAGGTGAGGCAACAAAATGGATTCTAACGCTGTAGCTAACATTCCAGTAGGAATAATTATCCCCGCGAACGCGGATCTAAAACTGATCATCTTTGACTTTCCCAGCATCCGTCCGCTGGGCCAGCAGCAGCAAACACGGGTTCAGCAAGGCGATACACTGTACCGGGTACTGTAAACCCCTGTCCTGCCTATGTCGGTCAGCAGGACTGGAGGCGTGAAGTTCACGTGCTGTGGCCATATACAGACTGGTCTTCCCATGACTCACTGTCATGTTCAAGGGGGCCGGTGATCCATTGTGCGGTGCGTGAAGCTCGGGAGCGAAAAGCCCATGTTTCGTCAGGGCCGATAGTGACGTTTTCCTCCGTCAATGAGGCGTTTTCTGGCATTACAGGTAACTTGCGGGTATCACGATCACCGCTTCCCAGCCAGTGTTCTACTTGCGCCTGGGTCTGAAACAAAAAAGCATGCATATGGCAGGCTGTACCGTCATTGATACCGTACATCCGAAGTCCATCATCAAACTCAGCTATAAAAATATTGTGTGACATACATTAACCTCATGGAATTCGCTTTTTCAGGGGCGAATCCTGGTGCCTTAATTAAAGGGTAAAAAGGTAAACGCTCACCAATGGTACAATATAAAAAACCAATAACGTCATCCACGAACCTTTTTTGAGGCCGTAGATGATTTTAAACGTAGTATCTCTAAACTCGTACAAAATGGAGCATCAAAATAATGAAAATAAACATGGGTAGTCTGAAAAGCGCTGCACCGCTCTTTGTTCTTATTGGCTTGATGATCGCGTTTTCGGCCTATGTGAAATCATGGGCATTGTTATACACGTTGCTGGCGTCATCAGTCATGCTCACAGTCATGATATCGTTGCCATTTCTTGTCTCGCCTTTACAGCATTCAAAATTCATAGTCCTGCGAATTTTACGTTTACTGGTTATTACGCTCTGGGCGGTTGGCCTTGTCGGCGTACTCTTTTCAGTTGTGGAACGCCTTGTATGGGTTAATGCTGACAGCTATCCGTCATGGCTGGCGAAGGAACTGGATTCCCCGACCATCACGGATGGTGAAACTTTTATTAAAGCTACAGAGTCTTTTGAGAAGACCTGCGGTAAAAATAAAGGTTCTCTCAGCGTTGTCGCAAGGCATAACGGCATGTTTATGCGCTGCGATGATAGCGTCTCTTTCGACACCTGGTGGAAGGGGGTTTACCAACTTAAAACACCTGAGACTCGATGATGCATTTCTTTAGTGCAGCAACAGAATGGCCGTATTGTGGTTAAGACATTTTCGACGATATCAGCTACTCCACTGTGGCGGGAAAAGATTCCCCTCTCAGCCACCGGGTACGCAATCTTAGTGGCTCCACTATACCGGGTACAGTTTCCACTTCAGCCTCATCGTGCTATCAGGGCCGTTCACCCTTCACGAACCACTTTATCGGGTATATCTTCCTTCCCGTGACATCACGCCATCCGGGGCGGAGGCAGTAACGGGCTCCACTATACCGGGTAAAACTTGCCAACCAGTGCCGCCACATTTCCGGTGCCTGGTTCGCAAGGGGCCTTATCCACTATACCGGGTATGGATCACATTTTCGTGGCTCCACTGTACCGGGTATAGTTCACATTTTGGTTGAAAAACACACAGAATCGTCAGGGTAAGGCTGAAGAGAAAGGGCTGCATCGGAGTTTTAGGGCTGACATTACCCGGTGTAGTGGAGATCCACTGTACCGGGTAAAAACAGAGCGGAAAGGAGAAGAATATCCACTATTCCGGGTAATGCAGCCACCCACGCGGCAGGCAGCTGCATTATCCGGCATCTATCATGGCTTCATGTTTCTTTTCAGAATATTCAGTACATAATCGCCGTTTTCTTTGTCTATGGAGTATTCCAGAAAACCGATCTCTTTAAGCTGGCCCAGCGCCTTTTTAACTGTGGCATTCTGGTTGCCAAGATGTGAGGACAGTTGCAGGCGTTCACGCAGCCGGTCAAATCCGATACGGTAAAAGGTGCTCGGTAACTCAGCCAGATACAGATACAGGGCCTGTGCGGACTCCTTACGGGCCAGTTTCTGCAACGTCTTCAGGTAGAGTCGGGTTTTACCGTCGACGCGATACAGCGTATTGAGCTTCGAATTTGGCTTGATGACGATTTTCCCGGTGGAACTGTCGTAGTACGTGGATTCCACGAGGTGCATGTTTATCGTTATCTGATCGTCTGTACCGGGTATTTTCTTAATGAACGAGATACTGGTTCGGGCAATACGCGTCAATGAAGCATCAAAACGCTCTTTCAATTGCCTATCAATGCGCTTAGTGTCAAAACCGCAGAACTTAGCAAACTCCGGGAAATTCAGCTCCAGCTGACCTTCCGAGTCGAGCGGACGGTTAGACAATGCATAAACGATCCCACACCATGATTTGAAGTCAGAGTCCATGTCGAGGCGCGGGCCATAAATTTGGATCTGGCTGTAGCCTTCACCCTCGACAATGGATAGTCTCGAAAGGGGTTCGGTGGCATCGATGCGGTGACTCTTCCGGCCACCCTTATCCGTGGATTTCAGTGTTGGCACAAACACACCCAGACGGAGTAAAACTTTCGGCTGAATGGTCTGTCTTAGCGTGGGAAGCAGTTGGATAACTTCCCCGGAATCTTTTAGGGACTCTTCAATGACAAGAGATAACTTGTTGTTATTACTAGACATATAGAAAGATCCGTTTTGTGCATAAGATCTACATCCTACCCGGTATAGTGTATCGAATCCACCCGGTATAGTGGATTATGCACCCTGTATAGTGGATGGATTACCCGACATAGTGTATTTCGCCCCCTGTACAGTGGATGGCGATCCGCTGAGAGCCCCGATATTACTGGCCTGCGAGGATCGTTATTCCTTTTTGATCTGCTATTGATCCTATATTGATCTTTATTATTATTCTATCCTGTTGATAACTATGCACAGAGACGTCATGAAGCATTACGATCGAAATGTGAGTAAATTCCGATCCGTTCTAAGAACCGCACTAGCACACTTCTTCCCTTGTAGAAAAAGTTACTTTTTTGACGCAAGCGGCTACAGAGTTATGAGGAGAGAGAGCGGAGAAAATGCAGGAAATGGCGTCACGAAAAAAAGCCGCCAGAGTGACTGACGGCTTTTTATGGTTACTTCAGCTCATCAATTTGGATCATAAACTCAGCGGCTCCGGTCTTGCCGTTCTCTGATGGATAAACCGGCATGAGAAGATTATCACCCATACCCATGTCGATATTAACATTTACAGACTCCCCAGGAGCTGCCTCCGCTCCATTAAACACTATCCCGAAGTTGGCATCCTTACGTACTGAGAGGGTCGCGTTCTGTAAGCCTTTGGCTATTTCACCGTTAGTCTTGCGGAGCATGTTTGTAGACAGATAGGCAAGTGGCACGTTATCAGAGGTTTTGAGCGCCGACTTTACTGCAAGGGTTCGAAGGTTATGCAGCTGTACCAAGTTATTCGGGAGATAACTGAACTTCTGTGTGTAAGTTTTTGTGTTGGACTGGCTGTCCGACACTGTCACACTGAGAGCATAGTTTTCAGAGGGCTCGAAATTCGGGAATATGCGCGGATATTCCGGCGAGTATATGTCTTTACCAGCAGGTGACCAACTGAGTTCAACATTGTCTGATGTCGGTCCGCCAGTTAGCTGGAGACGAGTAATGCGAGGTGTGGTCAGGTTATCGCTCAGTGCAATGCGCAGATTTTCCAGACCATAGACGACGGTGTCATCCTTTACCGGCTTCCCTTCGAAGGTAATAGCAACCGTTGGGGGTGTGGCATCGAGAGCTATCACGCCATAGGTTTTGTTTGTCTGGTTACCGAAACGATCCTGAATATTCACTTCAACGTTGTATTGCCCTTCAGACTGCCGGGAAAGGTCATACTCAATCGTGTAGTTACCCGCGTTTCTGGACTTTTCGACTCCCACAGGCGTCATGCGCTGTTTGGAGTTCTTATCGGTAAGATAGAATCCGAGGAGTCTGAATCCGTCGAACCAATCATTATCTCTGTTGAGATGAGCTTCAACAGTCAGTATCTTAGATGTCGGGCTGTAGGTGATCTCACCAATTTCTGGGACGATTTGATTGTTCCAGCGTGTCATAACCCACTGCTCGGAACGAAGAATAGGGTTCGCGACACTGCGTACATAATAAAGTGTACGGTTATAACCCTGAGTCCCTACCGCCATATCAAAATTCTCAGGAGCTTCGCAACTTGTCTGGCCAACCGGAATGCGGCAGGTTAGGCGTCCCCCAACTTCCTGCTCAAACGGTCTGGCTTCTACATTAAATCTTGCCCGGACGATTTTAATCGGCAATCTGGAAGACAGAACTGTCTCGAAGTCCTTCGACTTATACCAGGTGCCATTGCTATCCTGAAAATCCTCCCAGGTGCCAGTAAAAGCAGGCGTCTTGTTTGCGTTCGGGTTGAGCGTCATCGTGTAGGTCGGGAAGTATCCTGCCCACTGTCCAAAGTTGGCCATACGAGCCATATCCCCATTGAAGGCACCAAATGGCAGCGTCATTTCGACATAGCTGTAGGTGGCATCAGAAGCGATTTCTTTTGCAGCCGAATAAAGGTTAATAAATTCCAGTCCACCCTCTGCATATGCCCGGTAGTTAGATCTCGGGATTTTATACACCAGCCTGATAGGGTTTTCGTTAACCACCATACCGGCTTTATAGGCCGGGTAGTTTTTCACGCCGGGAACGACGCTGGTTGCATCATTTGGATCA
This sequence comes from Citrobacter sp. C13, assembly GCF_014596815.2. Classification (NCBI taxonomy): domain Bacteria; kingdom Pseudomonadati; phylum Pseudomonadota; class Gammaproteobacteria; order Enterobacterales; family Enterobacteriaceae; genus Citrobacter; species Citrobacter sp. C13. The sequence continues at coordinate 306,893 of NZ_CP115025.1, read as the reverse complement.
TGAACAGCGAAAAGGGATATCTCACCAATTGTATTATCAAACCGAAATTTTTGGGTCGGTAACGTGCGGATATTCCCGGCGGTGTCGTAAATTTTGGCTTTTGCCTGAAATTCTTCGTCAAGGTTGCTATCAGGGATGCCCGGTTGCTTCACACTTGCGAAGGTGTAGGGCAGGTACATCGTCTTGTCACCGACGTTGTATTTCATTGGCGTTGAGCTGAAAAGGGTTCCATTAGCGCGATAGATTTCAAATATGCCTTTATCTATTCCAACCGCATCAGCGATGCCCGTTGATAAAAAGCTGTATTGCGCCACAGCTTCAAGACCTAATTTAAATACCGCTCCAGTTCCAGTGCCCAGTGATGTGGTTGCTGTAAGGGCATTTGCAGCCGGAGGTGTGGTGTCTATTGTCCAGTTGTAGTTATACGTAGCTACCACTGACTGATTCAGATCCAAAATGTTGACCTGGACGATCAGTTTTCCTTCCCCGAGAGCGGGTAAAGTTACTTTCTTCCCGTAAAATTCACTGCCGTCGGCTGCTTTTAGCCGATCAGCCACACCGGTACGGGTAGTGGTGGTATTGTACAACTGCGCCCCGGTTTCCCGGGTCACTTTAACGTTTACAAAGCGATCCAATCCAGAAATAAGCGTCAGCGTTACGGTAGAAGCCGGATTGAGTAGCATCCGGGTTGAAGGCGCGTGTACTTCAATGCCATTGGTATCTGTAAAGCTGGATTCATAAATCTGAGCTGTTACCGGAACTGAGACGCCGAGCAAAACCATAGCCAAAGTTATAGTCTGATATTTCATTCAGTATTCCCCTATTGTTTTGTCGTTATTTTAAACGATTCACCTCCGGCACTTTTTCGTTAAGCAGAGTATTTCTGGGCCGTTAATCAGCGGATATTGTCACTTTCGCTGGCCTGGCAAAAGGCGCACAAACGGGCGTTGTTTTACTGAATAATTACACCTCTTATCACCCGGGTGATGAAAACGTTTCGGGTAAAATTTCCTGGCCAACCAGGAGAACATAAATGAAATTTTACAGAGGTCCGTTGATCGCCGCCGTCTATGCGGCACTGCTGTTCCCACTTTGCGGCCAGGCTCAGCTGTACAACTATTCGTACACCGACACACGTGGTACGAAAGTGAATGCTGAACCCTCCAGAGCGTATCTCAACCCAGGTAGCGCAATTACGCTGAACTTGATATCTGGTCTCGACCGCTACGAGCGCGTTACCGTGACACGATCATCAGATAATGTGCAGATGTTCCAGAGTGTCACCGGCCTGGTGACAGTGGCCGACAGGATCACTGCCGCTGATGGTAGTGAGTACTACGGCAAATCCATGGCACTGCCGGTACTGGGCGAGGGGACTTTTGCCCTTAAATCCGAAACCCTCGACAATAAGTCGAATGTCGTGGCCACAACCAGCTACTCCTTCAGCATTGATACCCGCGTATCTTCCCCGCAACAGATGATGCAGATTCCTACGTGCTGACTGCCATAGCAATGGATGAAGCCGGAAACAGCACCACAAAGAGCAGCCGGTTCCGCTACGTACCGAACAACCTGATTGAATTTAATACCATCAAGACGCTGGCTGTGGGCATGGGGCTGAAGACATCAGATAACCAGCCACTGGCGTATCTGCGGACCAACAGCATCCGGAAGAAAGATGGTTCGCTGATCACAGGAGTGCAGACCGGCACGCTGACGGTCCGTAAAGATGCGGCCTTTGCGGTCAGTATGAATGGGGCGACTGTCATTCCCGGAGATTCGAAAGACATCACAATAGACTTCGGTCAAGGGGATGGCATCCTGATCCCGATCTTCCCGGCCACCAGCGGCAAAGTTGGCGAATCCCGCTTCATGATCGAGCTGCCGCAAATCCAATAAACACCACAGAACCGGCCCCGTCATACGGGGCCTTTTCATGGTGTCTTAACGTAGCCAGAAAGAAACGGAACAGGCTGATTTAGTCGAATGTCAGAGATTGCTGAGAAAACGTTTATCACGCATTTCGCTCCACTGGAGAGAATTTGCTATCGCGCTCCCCGGGTGCAGGGTCTCACGCCCGATCGCCATCAAATTCAAATGCAGCTCCAATTTTTGCGTCTTGGCGTCACCTGGTTACCACCCGCACTCGCCATGGCAGAACTGGAACACCTTCTTAAGGGGTATGACGCCGACCACTGTCGGCTACTGGAAAACGTCCTGGATACAGCCCACCGGCATTACCTGGAGTCCTGTGGACCGCTAAAGAGAGAAGGGGGCCGCGTCGGGAACCGCATATCAGGCACCCGCCACGACGAAGCACATTTGTGTGTACGGTTTATGTCAACACGCTATGAATTGGCCACTGAGCTTTGTGCCGCTTATGTGTGCAGCAGGTATGCTTATGGGTGATCGTACCGGTTACTTCTTGTCTTCCAACGAGGCCAAGCGGCTAATTTCTTTCATACCGAGACGAGCGGCCACGCCCATGGCGGAGGCTTCGAGTTCGGCCTTGCCGTGTGAGACGATTTTGTCCATGGATTCCTGCATCAACTGGGTGCTGAAGGCCAGATTAACCGGCAGGTTGGCGATTGCGCCGGACAGAGACTGATATACTTCTTCAAGCTCGCGCTTTCCTGCCTTGCCTTTTGCCACCAGCAAAGCCAGTGCTTTCAGCTTTTCATTCACTTTCGCCATCTCGCGCTCAGAGGCTTCCCGGATCTGACGCTCATAACGTTCGCGTGTCGACTCAATATAGCCAATCTCCGGCTGGCGCTCATAGTCGCCGCGAATCAAACTGTTAATGGTACACGGCACGCCGTCACTCATTCCGAACGATGTGATCATTGAGGCCCACTGAGCCGGAGACAGACTGACTTTCAGAAGTGGGGAACGGCGTCTGCCTTCCGCCAGCCGATGACGGATCACTCCATCGCGCTCAACCTGCTCTGATTCACTGAAGGTCAGCGTAATCACCTCTTTATGAATGAGGTCGGAGGCATACAAGCGCTGCCCCGTCGTTGTCGTGCGGCTTACCGATACCTGCCCGTATGCCGTGTGACGGGTGATCACCTCTTCCATCTCGTTTTCTGTTACCGTCGGTATTACTGTGTTTTCCATTGTCATGCCCTGAATCGAATTAATGTTGACAGCGTCTGGCGTAATACCGATGTGAGACCGGACTGCCTGGGAACTTTACCCGTATCACTCGCTAAATTGGACGCCCGCTGACCGGAGTAACTCTCTGACATCGTCTGCCAGGAAATACGTTTCTGTTGTGTTGCCCGGGCCATCAAAGAAACAGGTCTCGGGCAACTGAATTGCCTGCGACTGCTGCTGTATCTGTTCCCGGGACTCGTTACTTTCGACGATAGCATCGGCAATGACTTCTGTTGCCCAATCGCGATCAAAGCCAGGCATCGTATGGAGTGATGCCACCATGTCGCTGGGTAAGGCATCGATATAGTCCAGAGCCGCCTGAGCTACCGAAATCAGTTCTTTCATGGTTGTCACCTTACTGTTGTGCTCATTCACCGCGCTTAACTCGCGTGAGCCGATTCTTTACGTTTATTGATAAGAAACTCTTCACCGCACGTTCCGCATTTCAAAATGTATTCTGCGTGCCTGAGTTGCTTTAAGGACATTGCTTTGCAAACGGGGCAGGCAAGGTGTTCTGAAAGCCGACGCATCAGTTGATTAATTTCAGAGCATTGTTCTGGCGTTAACTTGTGGCGGGTTTCCCACTTATAGGTCGCTTCCCGCACGACACGAGCCACGATATTTTTACCCTTCATCACTCTTGTCCTCCGGTGCAGCCAGCCATCTTACTCACTTCCGTGCGCATGTCAGCGAATAATGACCAGGTCAGGACCAAAACTGAATCCATCGCCCATCCGGTCGGAATGCTTCGATACATACGATTTCCCGTACTTCTCCAGGTCTTGCAGGCTTGATTTTGCCAGATTCCATGAATACTCATGCCCCCAGATTTCCCCATCCCGATCAGCAAATCTTGCGGGTTTATAGTTGTCCTTGAGCAGAGCATAGACACGTTCGAGAGTTGGTAATTCTGGACTGGTCTTAACGTTAGATGCGTCAGCGTTCGTCATTATTATGTACTCATTCGAGTTGATGGATAGGGAAGGTTGCACGCGAACTGTGGCGCTCCCCGTTTTACTGATAACCTGTCGGTGCTCATGCACTACGAAATTAGAATGATTGAAGGCACGTCACGCTTCCCGAAAACCTTTTCCCGTTCCGGCGTTTAGGAAGCGAGTATTCGCCGTCAAACCGGTAGATGCCGACCTTAGAGCAGGGTCCTCCGTCTTTAACCAATTCCCAGATGAAATCGGCACGGTCACTGAAATAGCCAGGACCTTCGTCAAAGGATGAAAATTCACTATGCACAACACACAGATCGCCGTGCTGACCGTTGATAAAAACGAAGTGACCTTTATGCTTTTCGCCTGGCTTCGCATCGAGGTGTCCAAACGTTTGATACATTACGGAGGCTTGATGTTCTGCCCCTGTCTTTCCAAGTAATTCACGCATCTCACTCCCCCTTTGCAGTTGCGACCATTGCACGGTAAACATCTGCAAGACGCTGGCTCATTAATCGAGACATTTTTCCAGTGGCCGAAGTTATCTGCTTCCGGCCTGCAATTAGCTGTTCCATCGTGGGAACTACCGGGACGCGGGTCATACCTTCCACTTCTCCTGCGCCAGTAGTGGTAACTTGATCAACATACTGCTCAACCTGATGCTGCTCTTCGTCGGTCCTCCATTATGATTTCTTCAATCAGACGTCTTACAACCCAGTTACTTAGGTTGCTTTGTGACGGAAGGCGCTTATACCTTCCGCCTCGGCCATTTCGTTGCCCGCGCTGAGCATTCCAGCGTCGAAGTACGCCATCGTTAATTTTCGGTGGTAGTGTGGCAACATCGCCCATCTGCCTGACTCCTGTCCTGAATTATTTCACTCGGGGCCAAAATACCGCTGTGTTGTTTGCCAGGTTACACCCCTGGCACCAACAGGGACGGGCTGTTATAAGAAAAGCGGTCTACTGGAGCATCTTCAAATCCGTGGTTCGGCGCATCTGGTGTCAGAACAAGGCCGTCATGTGCCGCGTGAATATGCAGCAGTGAATCACTGCCCGTGTCGATGTGCAGCGTCGGTACACCCCGATCGATCTCAAAAATGAGGCCGAAACAAGTCGTGCCGGATTCATTCACCACTTCACACTGAATGTTTTTCTCTTCTAACAACACCTTCACCTGATAGGACTGACAGTCTTCTTCTGGCAGCTGGGTTTCACCCAGTTGCCAGTCCTGTAACGTCCGGATAATCTCTGAAGGCGTTGCCTGCGATTCCGGCGTCAGAAGCGCATACACCCGCTGGCGGAACTGCTGGCTCAACTCCTCCATCAGGGGATTGTCCTCGCCATCGAAATGTTCTTCCCAGCCATCAGGATCAGCGTGCATCCAAACGTTATGCGTCAGAGACGGTAGTGAGTCGTCAGGGTGTACGATGAGATATGGGGAGCTTTCTTTTGTTTCCAGATAGCGGACAGGCTGGCCATCCAGCAAAGCTTCATCAACTGCCGTACCATCGGTTTCCGGCAATGCGATTTCCGTGACATTGCCGCCGCAATGCTCTGCCACAACACGCCCCAGATCCTCCATCAGTGCGCGATGTTTTTCTGGAGAATCCAGCTCGCCCAATAATTCCGGTTTTACCAGTAATGCAGTAATAATTGTTGCCAGTTCACGAGTTGAAATTAATTTAGCCATGATAGTCATCCTTTCATCTGATGTGTTAATTCTAACAGTTTCGGTTTGCTGGCTAATAACCCGGCGTGAAGTTTTTTAAAAATATATTCGCCCTTTAAACAAAGAGCGAACAATGGAATTAAAAAAGGACAAATTTGTAATTAATGAATCAGGAGGCTGCTTTAACTAATAAGCCAGGGCGACCGTTGGTATACCTGTCAGGCGGCGAAATACCGAATTCATGATTCAGGGAGTCAGTTGAAAGGACCATGCCGCCGTGAGCAGCCTGGACGTGCAGAACTGAAGGATCAGTGTCACCCGCGTTTACATGGACCGAGGGAACACCATTTTCAATTAACAACGTCAGGGCCATTACCAGGCGTGATTCCACATCCTGTACTGCCAGCTGGGCATGACCGCCGAGCGCCATAGTAACGATAAACTCTGCTGAAGACCCGGGCTGTTCGTCGTCGAGGTTGCAGTAATCACGCATTCGTACCACCTGCGAGGGAAGATTAGCATGGTTGGTTTGTGTCTGAAGGAGCATCCGCTGGAGGGCGTAGCGGCGAACTGAGCACTCTTTATGCGTCGGCAATTCATCAGGGCTTTCTTCGTCGCTGCCTTTGATATGGTCAAGCCAGCCATCTCGGGCATGGTGACGCCAGACATTATCGGTGAGGGAGTGCATGTCCGCGCCGGGAGATACGACGAGATAAGGGGTTACATCCGGAGAGGTCAGATAATCGGCCTGGCTTGATTCATCGCGATCCACCGGCATGATCACACCGTCAATCTCTCCTCCGCAATGTTTCGCCACCAGCTCAGCGATATCCTGCATAAATGCTTTATGCGACTCCGGTGTTTTTAATTCATTCATTAATGTGGGTTGCACCAGTAATCCACAGACAATTTCCGCAAGCTCGGCAGGTAATAGACATTTTGGCATGGTTGGTTCTCCTCTTTTTTGAATGAGAACACTCTAACATTCCGGCTTATTTTCCAAATAAGTTGAAGGCATTTATTTTTTTAAAAATTCATATCCAAACTATAATTAAAATAGTCCATTTTAATCTCAGAAAAGTAACTTTTCTAAAGGCTTACCGGGAGGGCATTAACGAGTGTTTCGTAATCACATTTGTGCCAGTTGAAAGCCGGTGTGCATGACCATTGTTTCGTGACCTTAAACCCAGGAATCGTCGAGCGTCTGGGAGAAAGGCTGCGACACCTTCGGTTAAGATGGGTCTTGTGAGTGGGGAAGGGACGCTACAGCCGGAAGACAAACTGAATCTGCCATTTCAGCCCGCGAGTATCCCGACCCTGTGCCACCGTTTTATAGCTAACATTTCTCCTTTACTGTAGCATTCTGCCGTTTCGCCATCCTCTCGGAACTTCGGTATACCGCGAGCGGAATATTTGCCAGTCATATGGCCCTTACTGGTAACCGGAAAAAAGCTTCATGAAGGCGGATAGGAAGTTCCTTAGACGCATATGGTGTTTTTAAATTAACACATAAGCATTGCTACTCATAAGGATGTAAAATAACCATGCCCATTAAGGATGTAATTAAGACCTCATTGGTTTTTTTTTGGTATTTGTAAACAGACAATTCCGAAAATATTTCTCAGTAAAATTGAATCCTGCATATATAAACTGCCTTTAGCAGTGCTGCAAAATTATTTTTAAAAATCTTTCATTCAGGTTATTAGCCAGCGAGACCAATCTGTCATGATTACTTCAGACCAAACCTGAGGAATCAAAAATGGATAAATACTTTGACCAGAGCGGAATTGAAATCGACAACGCTAAGATTCAGTGTATTGATTCAGTAAAAGGCACCGGGGAATATATTTATCGGGTCACTTGCAATAAATGCAAAGGCCGTGGTGAGCGTAAACACTTTTATAGGAGCCGCTGCATGGCATGTAATGGTACGGGCTATAGCCTGGTCACAACCCGTACATGTTACACCCTTTCCGCGTTATATCGCACATACCCGGAAGCGGCACGCAAGATTTCAGCAGCTCAGGCAGTAGTGCGTCAGCGTGCTGTACAATCAAAGACTTCCGCGTTCAATCTGTGGTGTAAGAGCAATCAGGAACTGGTTGACGCCATCACACAGCAAGACGGGGAGAACAGCTTTCTGAACAGTCTGAAATCGACGTTATCACGGAAATATCCATTAAGTGATAAACAACTAACGGTCGCAGCCAGAATTCTCGGGATTTAATAAATCAGCTTCAGGCTTTTATAATTCTTATTTAATTTTACTCATTCCATTACGGAGGAAGATATGATCCATTCATTTAAAGACAGACGGCTGGAAAGCTTTTTCCGTAATGGAAAGTCCACAGCAGGTATTCCTGCTGATCTGTTAAATGCGATTTCATGCAGACTGAAAACGTTAAATAATGTAAAAAACGAACGCGAATTGTTATCAAGTAGTTTGCGTTACGAACGCTTAAGGATGACCGCAAACCGGTACTCTTCCATTCGAGTTAATTCAAAATATCGGTTATTCTTTGTGTGGAATGATGGCGTACATAACGTTCACCTGTCGGCGCATGATTATAAATCGCTAATCCATTAAGGTAAAAAATGAAACTTTTCGGTATTTTATCCAGGGATGCAGGCACGGATGCGATGTTTTATATTCAGACCAGCACTAAACAACAGGCAAGCTTCATATTTGATGCCCTTGTCCCCCGGCTGAATGCGCATTGCCAACTGATCGACCCACTGAATGAAACAATTATACCTTCACTAAGCCGGACGACACTTTCTTTACAGCCCTGGTCCCAGAATACCCAGACACGGACGAGTGAGCTGAAGATGACGACGCACGGTCTGACTCTCTCCGGGGCAGTGATGGTGGAACACTCCCGGCAGATCGTCGACTTCTGCGATAACCTGGGCCTGCGCCTCGATGCACCCACCGGGAAACCCAGCTGGACAGAACTGATCAATGCTGACCTTGAGCAGCTTAATTCCCCGCGTTTGTTCCCCGTCCTTACCCAATCTGGCACGGAAGGACAGTTTCAGATCTATGTCCCGGCACCGGCTGTCATTGACGCCGACGTAGTCATTGCAAGCGTGATCGGCGAGTGTTTTAGCGGCGTTACCCCGTACTGCGTGAACGGCACTCCATATCCGCTGACTGAAAAGCCGCTGATCCGGATGGAGGCACACGTTAGTGACATGCATACACGGGTTTTTGAGCTGACATTCGTCAGTTATAACCTGGCCCTTACTGCGACGGTATATGACAACAATCTGCGCCAGGTTCTGATGCTGTGTGAAGATTTTGGTGTCACCCTTCAGGGGCGAGCGGGTGCATCCTGTCATGCCTACATGCGTAACGAATACCGGCGGCTTGCACATGTAGGTGTTTGCTCACGCTCCGGGGCTGAAGACGATGTCCGCGCTTACAGCTCATATAAAGAGGAAACCCTGATCCGGCAGCTGCTGAATCAGGCGACGGCGGACAGCACATTGATCCCGGCGCGACACGGCCAGCAATTTAACGGTGTGCTGATGAATGCCACCCCGTCATCAGCAACCACCGGATTTATCTACCTGTCACAGGAATTCCCGCAAGGCCAGTTTATGATGACGGCGGAAGTGGTGAATGCCAGCAGCACGCCACGGGGGATCAGTTACATCGAAACGGTGGACGGTTACCGTTTTATTGTGACTGCATACGACACGAGAGCGATGAATTCCCTGACCGAATTTCTTGAAGTTAACGAGACCTATTTTACCCCATACCGCTGGGCGTAGCGCCAGCGCACCGGACAGCCAGGGAGGGCATCCGGAAAAGGTGATTTCACGCCATCAACAGAGCGCGAAACTCGCAGAAAAACAGACTGGCCCTATTTTAATACCCGATCACCGAAGCCAATTGCCTTCCGGGCAGAATGCCTGAGTATACCGGGTCTTAGCGACGTGGGATCAGGGCAGCCGGGAAAAGTAACTTTTGAAAAATTAGACGTGGTCAGTCGGCATGGTGTATTAAATTTCAAATCCTCTGGTTATATTCCTTCTTATAAACAATCCTCCTAATTTTTAAAGCTATCAATCACATCATCAACTATTCGGAAAAATTTTGCCGCAGGTTATTAGCCGTCGAGCGCGTCCTGGTATAATTGCCACATACCAACAGGAGACATCATGAATAAATTAGATATCATTTCCAGTCAGCTTAATTTCATTTCCCTTCTTAATGCTGTCGGTTATTCCGTATCTGATGTTGTATTTAAACGTCACGGTGCATCAACCGACTTTAATGCAGGTTTCTGGACGTTTGTCGCGGAGCAGAAAGATCGCTATATCGAAGTGTCGTGCAGCCTGTCACATCCTACCGCAGAAGGCACGCAGCATATCGATGTGCGCATTGATATGTTTGAAGACCCGATTGATGATGAGATCTCCCGGACTTTAGACACCAACACCTATGCCACGAATTATAAATATATTGAGCGAGTGCCGTTTACTGAATCCGTCAAAAGAGAATTTACCACCAGCCTTGGTGATATTATTTCAGAATAGTGCCAGCTTAATTCACGGCATGGATGCCTGAGATTTTCTTCAAAATATTCTCTTCCGGGTTATTAGGTTTTGAACCCAACCTGGTATTATATATCTACAGGCAATGCCAACAAATAATGAAGCGTCGGAGGCGATATGAGCATTCAGGAATTCGATTTTACCACCTGTGATTTATTTTCCATTCTGGACTCTCTGAATTATTCCCGCGAGGATATTAATGGTCTTACTCCGGCTATTTTCCGGGACGGCGAATTATCGAGAGTCTCTCTCTCTGTCGTCCAGTCTACCCGCTCGGCGGAAATCACGATCAGCCAGCGCGTGAGCACCGCCACAGGTCTCCGCTGCTATGTGCTGTTGATTGCGCAGCATGAAGACCGCATCCACAGTGAAGCCCTCAGCCAAGATGCTGAGGCGCAGTATCAGGTGAATCGCTTTATCCGCAAGATGGCTGAAGTCACGGATGCCAGCACCAAATCGATCAAGAAATGCTCTCAGATGATGAAAAAAATCATAAAGGAGCACCAGTTTAAAGCCAATCCTTCTTTCGGCCAGAGTTTCATCAAGGGTTGATTGAGTCTTGCCCCGGACGCCGGGGCAACGCTGAATAAACCCCTAACCAGCCGGGAGGCGCAGATGCCTGAAAAAAACTTCATTGTCAAAATTGTATGCCGGAATGGCGAGTATGAGCATTCCAGCGTGAAGCTTGTCGCCAGCGATACTGAGGCAAACGCCAGCCAGACGGCATTACTGAATGAGTGTCGCGACGAGGTCGAAGCACTGAGTTTTGAAGACGGCGGAGTGTATGATCTTGGCGGGGAATTCTTCTATCAAGTGAAGAGCTGCCAACAGCTGCCACCGGAGGATGCGGAGATCCTACTTCGTTACCTGTGAACCCGTGGACGGTTGCGTCAGCCGCCGTCCGTTGTAACGCGATCTTGCCTGCCCAGCCCGAGGGTTATGTGGTAATTTCCCGGCAACAGAATGATTCGAAATTAAGGTTATCAGTATGAAAAGTAAATTTGCTGAGCTGCCGGTGAAAAACGGGAAATCCGGTAACTGGACGCTGGACTCCTTTGTGATTACGCCAGAAAAAGCGCAGACCCTGAAGCTTCGCGCCGAATATACAAAGGATCAGGATGAATATATCCCGGCAGGCGTCTACCGGCGTTTGTCCTGTGATAACGAAGTGGTGATGTCCAATACGCCGATGGAGATCCGTACCTGTGAAGCTTTCATTGAGCGAGCAACTGGACGCATCCTGATTAACGGACTGGGGCTGGGAATGGTGCTGCACGCCATTCTTCAGAAGCCTGACGTGACCCACGTGACCGTCATTGAGAAGTCTCAGGATGTGATGAACCTGGTTTCCAAAGCATTTGCTCACGATCCCCGCGTTGAAATTATCCTTGCGGATGCTCTGAAATACTGCCCACCGGCAGGCGTTACCTTCAATGTGTGCTGGCATGATATCTGGCCAGATTTTTCGAGATCAAATCTTGATGAAATGGAAGCGCTCGAACGCAAATATCTCCACCTGTGCGACTGGCAGGACTCGTGGGGTAAAGAGCAGTGTGAAGCTGCCCTGATTCGTTTCGCGGCGCTGGAATCGTCACTGGAGTCCCTGATGCAGAAAGGGAAGTGACCTGCTTCACCGTCTTCCTGCGCCCACTTACGTTGAACTGAATCCATTTTAAGGATGACTGATGAAGAGTTGCTTTTCTAATTTACCTGTTAAAGATGGAACATCCGGTGCCTGGACACTGGACAGCTTCGAAATCTCCAAAGATAAGGCGGTTAGCCTTTTCCTCCGTGCCGCTACGGAGGATATCGACGCGGTTTTACAGCCCGGTAACTATCGCCGCCTTTCAAATGGCAGAAATGTGGTGATGACCAATTTGCCATACGAAATCCAACTCTGTCAGGAGTTCATAAAGCGAGCGACAGGGCACGTCCTGATCAACGGACTGGGGCTGGGGATGGTGCTGCACGCCATTCTTCAGAAGCCGGAAGTTAACAACGTGACTGTCATTGAGAAGTCGCAGGATGTGATTAACCTAGTTGCCGAGGCCTTTGCCCACGATCCCCGTGTTGAAATCATCCATGCGGATGCTCTGGAATACTGCCCACCGGCAGGCGTTACTTACGATGTGTGCTGGCACGACGTCTGGGCGGGATTATCGAGTTCAAATCTCGATGAAATGGAAGCACTCGAACGCAAATATCTCCACCTGTGCGACTGGCAGGACTCGTGGGGTAAAGAGCAGTGTGAAGCCGCCCTGGTCCGTTTTTCAAGGATGGCTGATGAGCAACCTTAACAGCGATTTGATTGCGCGGATCTATGCCGCGTCAGACACCCCGTTAACGAACGAAGAGCTGTATCGCGAGGTACAACGCGAAACGGGGATGTCGGATGCAGAACTACAGAAAATGAAGGCGTTCGGCTCGGACAAAATGCGAACCAGCGGCGTCAAGCATCAGGTTCGCTGGTATCAGCAGACGCTGCGGCAGGCCGGGGTGATCGAGCGTGTCCCGGAAAAGCGGGGCGTCTGGCGCTATGCCTTCAAAAATGACAAGAAGCTGCATGAGTCCTGGGACAAACTGTGCGTCGTTGGCTTCTCAACTTCGCTCGGGGCATCGGTCTTCGGGAATGCGTACGCGTTCTTCAGCAACATCAATGAGCAAATCCATCTCTGCCTTACGTCGCCCCCGTTCCTGCTGCGTAATGCCCGAAATTACGGGCACGGCGGCGGACGCGGTGAGCAGGCGTATATTGACTGGCTGCTGCGGATTCTTGAGCCTATCGTGAAGCAGCTCGTGCCGGGGGGCAGCGTGGCGCTCAATGTGACGCAGGACAGCTTTAATCCAGGCAGGCCATCGCGCTCTCTGTATCTGGAAAGACTGACACTGGCGCTGTGCGATAAGCTGGGTCTTGAGCTGATGGACAGACTGAACTGGGTGAACCGAGCGAAACCCCCGTCGCCGACTCACTGGGCGTGTAAACAGCGTGTTCAGCTCTGTTCGTCTTACGAGCCGGTGCTGTGGTTTACTAATGACGCGCAAAAGGTTCGTTCGAACAACATGCGCGTTCTCCAGCCTCATTCAGAGCAGCATCAGAAATTGCAGGCGTCCGGCGGCGAAAACCGCACTACATTTTACGGGGATGGCGCTTACCAGCTTAAAAATGGCGCCTTCGGCAATAAGACAGAAGGGACTATCTCCAAAAATACGCTTATGTTTGGCAATGCCTGCCCGGATACGCGGCTCTGCCATCGCATCGCCCGCGAACTGGGGTTTCCGCTGCACGGTGCAACGTCACCCACTCGACTCGCCGCATTCCTGATCGAGTTCCTCACCAGGCCTGGTGATCTGGTAGTTGAGCCATTTGCCGGTCTGCACAAAGTACCGGTTGCCGCTGAGCGGCTCGGCAGACGTTGGTATGCAACGGACAAAATAATGGAATGGCTCGGGATCTCGCGCAGCCTGTTTACAGAAATGCCGGGATACCAGAGCAGCCCGATACTCGATGACCTGGTTGCCCTTTACCGTGATGAACTGCGGGAAGGGGGATGAGCTGGGCGGTTTAGCCTGGCCAGCAGCCGGAAGTGACGCCAGCGGGGATGTCCTGCGGCGACGGCGCTGACAGAAAATGATTCAGCAACATACCGGCGTAATGGCCACCAGGATTCTTCTCCCGGATGCCTTAAAAACGACGGCGACAATTTTAATCACTGAAGGGAGTGTGAGCATGAAGAATTTGACTGAACAGGTTTCCCCCATTGAACTGCAAAAGGGCGACCGTGTTGAAGCGTACGGCGCATTAATGGAAGTGATGCACATCGTTGAATCCGGCTGTGATGTCCCCGGCGGCGTCCGCGTTGCCGCCTGCGTCTCGCGGGTTATCGGTGACACCACCGGTACTATTCCGCGTGGATGGCTGGAAACGCCCGAACAAATGTCGGAACGGGGGGCAACCTGGGCCGCAGAGCTTCCGGCTGGGCTGTACTGGAACATTCAGGGCAATGCCCATGCCAGAGTCAGCCGGGTGACGAACTGACGTTATGAGAAAGGTGAAAATATTGCCAGTAGTCACCCATATGGTATAATTGACATACCAAATGGGAGGGTCGGTTATGACTATGAAAGTTTTTTCTCCAGATTTATCCAAAATGAACCCGCACGGCTTATGGCAGGTGGTGGGTCTGGATAATGACGGCATTGCGCTGATGGACAAAATTAGCCACGGACTGGAAGGTAAAGTCGCTCATTCCATTTCTGAATGGGCGAACATCACGCCGTCGGAACTGCGCAAAATGTCCGGCATTCCGAACACCACCTTCAATCGCAGCGTAAAAGCCCGTTTCACTGCGGATCAGAGCGAACGTCTGGTGCGTATTATTCGCGTCATTGAACGGGCTGTAGAGCTGTTCGAAGGCGACAAAGAGGCAGCACAGAAATGGATGAACGAGCCAAACCGTGGCTTGAGCTGGAAGACTCCGGCAGATGTTGTCTCTTCGGAAACCGGCGCACTCGAAGTGATGCGCCTGATCACCCGTATTGAACACGGAGTCTATTCGTGATCCTGTATCGGATGACCAAGACCCGCTATATTACGACTGCATGGTCGGGATTAGGTGCGAAAGAAGCGGGAGGCCGCTGGAACAGTGTCGGCACAGCACTTGTCTATCTGTCCGAGACGGCCTCTCTGACCATGCTGGAGACGCTGGTGCATATCAATGCCCCGCAGCTTCTGGACGCTTACACGCTGCTGAGCATTGATGTCCCGGATGACCAGATCCAGGCCTTTGACTTGAACCTGCTGCCGCCGGGCTGGGCAAGTGAAGATGCGCCCGCAGAACTTGCCCTGTATGGCGATAACTGGGCTGAAAGTGGCTCTTCTGTTGCCCTGCGTATTCCCAGTGCATTATCTCCGGTGGAGTTTAACTACCTTTTAAATCCGGCTCATCCGGCGATTTTTGATCTGATGAAAACCGTCCAGAAAATTCCTTACCAGTACGACACACGGCTGAAATAGTTTCAGGTTTATATAACCTCCTGGATTGAGATGATAAATGATGACAAGCGAAAAAATCTTTAAAATCAGTGTATCGCTCGTTGTGTTATTTTCTTTCGTTTACTGGGGGCTTGATCCCGAATTTATCTGTAAATTTGCCAGTGACCCATCCAGTACCTGTGATTATTCTGAGCGTATTCCATTGCTTAACTTTATTTCTTCAGTATGGGCATTGATGCTGACTGTGACTCTGGCTGGCATTCTCGTTAAGTGGGTCAGAAAAAATTAGCCGCAGCTTTTGAACCGGGACAGGCTCTTCATAACGTCTTGTGTTCCGTCTGGTATTGCAACCGGGGCAGAGAGTATTTTACTTCAGATAATAACCTGAATATTTGAAATATACTTTTATACCAGACGATGCAGGTTCGTTGCGTACTTAATTCCGAATATGTCAAATGTGAAATGAATTGCAATCGGATAATGTGATTTTGCTGTTTCCAGATTTGTTCTCTTCCTGTTTTATTCCTCTATTTTTAAAAATTTCGCTTTGTACTTATTAGCCAGTGAACCGACTTTGCTAAAATATCCCTACAGCAACCCAACTGACGGTCGAGGTTAATAGTATGGAATCCGAACAGCTCATCACTAAAATTACTCAGACACTGAAACGCCCCGACGGCTCTGAAGTGCGTATTGTGGTGCAGCAGTCATTTGGCTTAGGCCTCACGCCTTCGCTGGGTGTGTATGTCCTGCGTCGCCCGACCACTGTCGACAACTGGCAGTTGTGCAAAAACACACCGCACAAGGACTGGCGCACCATGTCGGTGGATGAATACCAGAAACACGGGCGTTCTGAAATGCTGCGGTACGTCTCCATCGGCGAAATCCTTCGCCTAAGCGCCGCGATTGGCAAACCGATGAGCTACGTTGATACCTGTCCGGGTTTACAGGGCTGATGGTGTATTTTACCCGTAGCAGAACTGACAAATTTAAAAATTGCAGACGGAGAAAAATGATGATTAACAAACAGGGCAACGCTGTAAATCTCCCGGACTTAAGCCGACTGTATATTATCTCAGGCCGCATGATGTTTGATGATGAGGAAGAAGTGATGCTGGTTGAAGCCGACTCCTCCGGTGAAGCAGAAGCGGCATTCCGGCGACATATCGCCGACGGAGAGGCACACATTGAAAAGGCACTTGTCATTTCGTCGGCGTCCCTTCAATCACTGTTACCAGACCGGATCATTGTTTCCGCCCTGACACATACCTTATAACTGAATCTTTCCCATTTAATAAATGCCGCCCTTGTGGCGGTTTTTTATTTTTTCCGCATAATTACTTAATGCCGCCCTCTAAATAATGGCTGGATTAATAAATATGGCGCCTGTCTTCTCTATAAAAACTTCGAAAATATTTCATTTCGGGTTATTAGGTGCGGGTATCTGTTTTGATATTATCTATTCACAGACAGCAATCACACTTAATTAAATAAGGAGTTATGCAATGGCAAATAATTACACTCAGGCATCCTTCACAATTCTCTGTTCACAGGAACAGGCTCAGATGGCTCTGGACGCGATTGCGTATGTTACGGACACGGATGTGTCGGAAGGTGATCACCTGCTGTCTAAACCTGCTTCAGAGTGTTCCCTCACTGAACTGCTGGTCCTGGGTATTATTCAGAACCACCCGGAGTGCGATCCGTTTGAGCCGACTTTTGGTCAGCCGGAGTCACCAGAAGACAATTACGAGCTGGAACTCAAAGCGGAAATCACCGGTAGCGGTCTGGCAATCAGCCATGATGAAAGCATTAACCTCGACCACGCAATCGCGGTAACAACTGCCGTGTTGTCGGTGTTTAACCTGCCTGAAATGGTCACAATCAATGCCGCTTTCGTCTGCGACCGACCACGCGAAAACGAGTTCGGCGGTGCGACAATCGTGGTGACTAAAGATACACACCACTATGAGGAAGGCTTTAATTTTTCCCGCCTGATGAACGAAGCCCATGATGCCGGTGTTCAGTATGCGTTGGTGAAAGTGAACCAGTATAACCACGAAAACACATACACAGAATGCTATCTGATGAGCTGCAAAGCGTCTGAATCGCCTTATGACGTTGCACGCCACCGCCTGGCCTCGGACGAGAGTACTTCTGACGATCCTGATGAGGATGGAGTCATCATTCTCAGCGAAGAAGACAACACCAGCATGGCGCTTCACAGCGTCACCGAACTGACGCCCGTCGTGTACGACAGCCTGAGCAAATTGCTGCCTTCGCTGGACGTATTGTGCCCCGTGACTGCCTGATAACCCTAGATTGCCACCGGGACAGCCGGTGGCATGGAGAGCTGAAATGTTCAATAAACTTTTGATTGCGTCCGCTAGCTGCATCAATGAATTTGCGAGTGAAGTCCCGCAAAGCGTCTTCTTTTCCATTGATACATCGCTGGCTCAGCGTATCCGTGAACTGGCGGCATACGTGAAAGAGAATGATTTGTACGTTGCAGAGTTTTTCTTCTATGACTGCCTCTGGTCCGAAACATCGGAAGAGGACATTGAGGAACTCATGGCGAAGGCTGCATTTATTGAAAGTGACAGTAACGGGCAGGAAACCATGCTCCGGGACGTCATGCCGTCCTCTCGCACGGAAACAACTTCCATCCGGGTCATGAAAGAATCATTTCAACTGACGGCTGTACCCCGCCATTGCGGTGATGACATGATGCTCAATACCCCCAGAATTCCGTTGGCAGAGCTGGAATCAAATACGACGGTTTTAATTACCCAGCAGTATTCGTGAGAGCGTGGTAAAGATAATATATTTATTGCCGCGTAATTCTATTTATTCAGTGCTATTTAGTTAAATTGGCATAATTCCAATTTAACTAAATTTATCTTCACATATTGCACTGAAGATATTAGATGGGTTTAATAAATAACGCGATAATGCAGCGAAAGCCAAAATTCAGGAAATAATATGTATATCGAAATAAAAGAAACATTCCTTGAATTACCCTCAGAAATTCAATTTTCTGAGGCGGCTAACGCTGCCATTCTGACGCAGGATAAATGGGGCGATGTCTGGCAAACACTGAAGACCGATGCGGATCTGAATTATACCGATGCCGGTGAGCCGGTCAGTCTCGCATCGCGCGTGACGACGGCAACCAGTGCCATTTATCATGCGATTACCGAAGGCTGGACCATGTGCGTCGGCTACAGCGGCGGGAAAGACTCCCACTCGCTACTGCACCTGTTCCTCATGGCCCTGATCCGTGCCGTACGGAACGGGTCGAACGTCAGCCAGCACCACTTCATTCAGATCTCCAACACCCTGATTGAAAACCCTGAGATGCATCATCAGTCCACGCAGGTTCTCAGCCAGCTCCGAGCCTTTATTGCCGAACAGCAACTGCCCGTGACCGTCCTGGTGGCCCACCCGTCCATGACCCAGAGCTGGGTCGGACGCATTCTGACCGGGCGCGGACTTCCGACCTGGACAAATTCCAATACGCGTCAATGCTCTACAGATCTCAAACGCTCTCCACTGCGCCAGGCCAAAGCCCGTTATTTAAAAAATGCACCAGCTTCCGTCCGCAACAAAGTGTGCCTGATGCTGGGTTCCCGCGATGATGAGAGCGCCCGTCGGGCAGGCAACATCCTCAGAATGGGCGGGCAGTCGGACAGCGTCTCGCTCACGGAGCTCGGCGGCGAACTGTACCCGGTGAAAGAGTGGCGGACACAGGATATCTGGTCATTTCTGATGGCCTGTGGTTCGCTGGCGCGATTTCCGCTGCCAAGCTTTTTGCCGGACAACTTCAGCCTCGCCACGCTTTACAAAGACGCGACCGGGGAATGTATCTGGACGCCGGAGAAATACACGGCCCGGTCTTCTGCCTGCGGCGCTCGCTATGGATGCTCGCTATGCTGCGCCGTCGGCATTGACCACTCGATGGAAACCTTACTCCGCACTGATCCTGAGAAGTACGGCTACCAGGCTGGTCTAAACCGCCTTCAGCGTTTCCTGACCAAAATCCAGTACGACTGGAGCCTTCGGGATTATATCGGCCGCAAAGTGTTTGAGGGCGGGTATGTGCGTCTTCAGCCCAATGTTTTCTCGTCGTCCCTGACCGAACGACTGTTCCATATCTGTTGCAGCCTCGATTACGTGGAGGCCCAGCGGGCCGCAGCGGTGCGGGAAAAGTTACTTTCTGGCGAGGTCGAAGATACGGCGCATAACCGCCGCATGGCGGAGCCGCAGTTTCGACTGGTGCAGGAAGCCAACGTGCTGCATATCGACTTTCTCTGGTCACTGCATTGCTTTAACCCGCGACCATTTCGCGCCATCGAACTTTACCGCCAGGTGTGGGAAGGGGGGGCACTGGATCTGCTCGACGATGAGCCAGCTATGCAACCCGTACCCCGCACGCCGATGCCAGCACCACGCTGGATGAAGTTGCCGGAAGGCCGTATCGGGACGTCATTTGACGGGCTGTCTGATCCGTCTGCCGAAATGGCCTATTTTGACGGTCGGGAGGATGACCGTGCTTCCCGCAGCCTGCTGAGCAGCGGGGAAAGCCTGAACATCGTTGCATTCGAAGAAGAGGATGAGCTGACGGTCGATGAAGACACTGCGTCCTGGATTATCTGGCATGAATATGACGGATTACGCCAGCGTGTGTCTGACGGTGAGTTTACCCCCGTGGCGGCGGCACAGTACCTGCTTAGATACGGCGCCGTCCGAATTTCCCGGGGG
The DNA here is from genome assembly GCF_014596815.2 of Citrobacter sp. C13. Classification (NCBI taxonomy): domain Bacteria; kingdom Pseudomonadati; phylum Pseudomonadota; class Gammaproteobacteria; order Enterobacterales; family Enterobacteriaceae; genus Citrobacter; species Citrobacter sp. C13. The sequence continues at coordinate 286,810 of NZ_CP115025.1, read as the reverse complement.
AAAGGTGCGGTGTACCACCGCCTCGCTCAACGCGGGCAGGCCTTTTCACGTCTTGGCATTAACGACCAGACGCCGCTGCCGTCCCTGCTCGTCAGCCACCGTTTCAAGATCCTGACCGACTGCGATTACCGCCTGCTCGTTGCCCGTAAACTGCGGGGGCAGCGGCAGAAACTGCGCTTCTGGTGCTGTGTTGCGGCCTGTGTGGCGCTGCACACCCACAACCGAACGCCTCTTGGGGCATGGATCACGACGCAACTGGAGAACGAACGCCAGCAACATCTGGCCCGGACGGGTGACGAACTGAAAGCCGGTCTGCTCGACGCTGTACTGACTCTCTGTAACCTGCGGATTAAGCCTCAATCAATGCAACCGGAGGAACGGTTGTATTACCGGGCTGTCAGAAAACGCTTTCTGACGACGTTAGCCAGGTGTATTTCCCAGGAGTACGACGAAACCTTACGGGAGGTTATTTGGGCGCTGAGGATGCTGTCCGGTCCCCAGTCTTCGAAAAAGACGGGATTCCGGCATGTGGATGATTGCCGGGAGAGTACTGCGGCACTGTTAAGGCCTCTGCTGAATCGTCTGGTCCGCCTGCTGGCGTGAGGCAATTAGCACAATCAGACAGACCTAAAAAAGCGTGAAAATAGCCCCGTTAACGGAAAAATAGATGAAATGTGTGTGGTGTAATGCTCGCAGGGGTGAAGTCCGTTACGGTGCGGGTTTGAAAAGTAACTTTTTTCATCAGACTAACAACATCCATTTTAAAACTATTAGGGACTGATATATGACCGATAAAGAGGATAAAAAAAGGAACTTAAGGAAGATAAGGGGCATTTCAATCAACTGGGAATTTAATAAGCCCACTGGTAAGGAACACCTGCTATTAATTATTGCCATAGTGGCATGTATTTTCCCTAGTCAGATTTTTTTCAATTCCTCTCTATGGAGCGGCTTCCTGTATTTAATTTGTGTTGCGGGTAGTTATGCATACCTGGCTATACCTCATTTTAAACATCGTAAGGAAATCTGGAAGGGATGGCTTGACCAGTCGCTGAAAGAGTACCAGCCGCTTGATCTGCAAGCTTGGGAGGTTTTTAAGGCCCGCGTTAGTGAGGAAGGCATGACTTATGTTGCTTTTGAATCATGGATGAATACTGAGGCTAGTGCTTTATATAAAGAACCCAAACAAGAATGGTCATTTGTCGACAAAACACCGGTCGGAGAAAATGATCAGTCAGAACCTGTTCAACAGATTTCAGTAAGTAATAAAAAAGAATAGATAATTTTAATCGAAAACCGTCCTGAAAACAGGGCTAATTATCCAGAGGATTGCACTATGACTATTCAAGAAAAAAATACCGTTTTCATTTTTAATGCCTGCCACGCTGACAAGGCCACTGCCTCCAGCGCCAATGCACTTTACAGCCTGGAAGTTGAATATCCGATGACCCTGAATGATTTGTCATTGCTGTGTGAGTCTGTCGCGAAAGCGTTGGATGCACCTGGTTGCGTGAAATATGAAATTACGACCGAGCCGGTAGTGGAATCGGATGAAGATTAATTCGGGGTGTGTACACCACGTTTTCAGGAAGGGATGTAGAGTCCCGCGACCGTGTAACGACTCTCGTTTCCAGGGATGGGCGAATAAAGATGGATAGGCTTCTCAATGTGTGAACCATGTGTGAAAGGAGAAACCACAGTGAAGACACGTGGAATGCTTTTTAAAGATGAAATGGTCAGGGCAATTCTGGCAAACCAGAAAACACAGACGCGGCGGATTATAGAGCCTCAGTACAGTTCACCTGAATGGTCGGTAAGGCCTGCGCAAACACCGCGACATCGTGGGCATACGCATGACTGGTGGCTTCCAACAGGAACTCAGCCAAATTCGGCGCTTCGCGCCTGTCCGTACGGTGTAGTTGGCGACCGTATTACTGTACGTGAAGCGTTTTCCTTGCTCGGGAATGAAGATGCGTGCGCGGTGGACTGGAATGACAACATTGTGATGGACAGATCTGAAGCAGCCCGCATTTACCGTGCGAGCTGTGAACAGCGTTCGGGGGATTATGGGCTGTGGTCGATCCCTGATGAGGCCGACTGGAAGCCCCGTACAGAAAATATGAAGTTCGAAGGTGCGTGGACACCTTCTATCCATATGCCTCGCTGGGCCAGCCGTATAGTACTGGAAATCACCGATTTGCGAGTAGAGCGGTTAAACAGCATCAGCGAAGAGGATGCGAAAGCTGAAGGAGCCCCAACCGAATGTTGTGTTATTGGCGATAAGCATTTTCTTGGCTTCCGCAGCCTTTGGAAAGACACCTATGGAGAAGACAGTTGGCAGGCCAACCCGTGGGTGTGGGTAATCAATTTTGAGCGCATTGCTGGGGAAGTCGCATGAATAATGAGGTGAGTTCGCTGGGTACGGAAAAACCCGAAGGTCCTTTTGTTCTTCTGACGTTAGTCGGTGATGGTTTTATCTTCGATGAGCGGCACGAGATTATCAGGATAAATGGAAGACCAAAGCAGGTCGGAGTAAAGCGAAATTATTTTGAATCTGATCTGGGGGAAGGGAAGGCGAAATACTGGACAGTGGATATTAATGAGGCCCATGTATTCCCCACTCTGGATGCCGCGACCGAACAGCTATGTAAATTAAGCCGACCACACCTGATTAAAATCCGAAAACTAATTCAGGAAATTTAATAAAAAACCGTCTTAATATGGTTGGGAGGTCCGGTGAAAGTTCTAAATAACAAAGGCTCAGTAATCGAATTACCCAATTTTTCAGAACTCCTCCCGAAGGTTAAATCTGATGATGGGCGATTTTCAAAGCCCAAAAATAAAATATCCAAAGAGCAACGAGCCGAACTGCGTTTGAAATTTGGTGGTCGGTGTGCCTATTGCGGCTGTACTCTGCCGGAAAAAGGCTGGCATGCCGATCATGTTGAACCGGTGAGGCGGGATTTTGAAATGGTCAGAGCCCCCGCTGGAAGTCGAGTGACACACCAGGCTCGAAGTACCGGTAAGGTCATGCATCCTGAACTGCATGCAATCGAAAATCTTTTTCCGGCTTGCGCCCCCTGCAATCTCTTTAAAGGTGCATTGAGTGTTGAAGGAATGCGGAAAGAAATAAGCCGCCAGGTAGAACGCGCCAGGGCATACAGCGTCAACTTCAGGACCGCAGAGCGATTTGGATTAATTGAAGTCACGGAGAAGCCGATTGTCTTCTGGTTCGAAATGTATCAAGCGACACCGAAATAATTGAAACCATAATAAACGAGGATAATGACGATGTTTTTACACCTGGTACCTAAAATCCTGCATCCGATGGGAAATCTCTGCACGCTGGATTCCGTGAGCGTCACGGAACTGTCGCTTCACCTGACAGGAAATGACCTGGTTGCGATGCGCCCTTATCCGAACAAGCAATACCTGGTGGGTATGCTGAAGGGTCGCAAGGCATTGAATGGATTTCTGGTCAAAATTCCCCGAGCGTTAGAAGAGTTTACGATGGTCTCCGTCTGGAATATTGAAGGATACGGCAAAATAACGCACACCCTGAAGACCTTTGTCGAAGATACGGAATATGACCTGGTTTCCCATGACGTGCTGCTGGCGCAAGGGAGCTACCGGGCACAGGCGTCTGAAGAGTATCGTGTTCACCCTGTCTATAAAAACATTGCGCCGGTACACATCGAACCGAAGATGGAGTCCCTGCTGTCGACCGAACCCAATTTAGAGAACGATGTCTGTGAAACCTATTCGTGGGGGATGCTGGTGCGTACGCGGGAAGAGGGGTTTAAGGCAATGACGATGCCATCAGCCCGTCTCAGGGAGTCTGAGGCACTGCGGGGGGATCGCCAGCCACAACCGGAGCAGGCCATTGTTATTAGCGGGTGAGTGGCGATCAGCCTGATGTCGTTGCACAGGCTGACAGACTCTCAATGGATATACCGGGGAAGTTGATTTTCCAACCTGTAGGTTATTCGGTTCGTACCCCGATTCGGTATAATTAGTTAAATCATAGTTAGTTTATTATGTGTAAGGACATAAACATGGATGAATATCTGGCGCTGGACAAGGCACTCATCGAAGTTCTAACCCCGGTTCCTAAGCCGTTCGCGACATTATTTGCCGGAGAAATCAAAGCAGAGTGTCACAGGATTGCCGCTAGGGAAAGCAATCCGCAACCATTGCGGATTCTTGACCGCCGTTTGCAATCGCTAATTAAGGACGGTCGCATTTCTTATACAACCGGAAAAGGTTGGCTTAAATGTGGTGGCACCGTATAACGGTATTTTCAATACAAAAAATTGGAAAGAATCATGACCAGCAATCGCTCCCGTGAAATAAAAACACCGCCTGTGCATATTATTGCGGATTACGTTCTTCGCTTCATGAAGAACAATAAAGAAGCAAAATTGTACGAAGCAATGAGCCGTCTTGAAAGTAAAATCAAACTCTTTGTTGCTGACGGCCATGATGAGCAGCATATCCGGACACAGTTAAATCAGGCCACACAATGTCATACCAAAGAAACACTGAAACGGGCCTGTGAACGGATTTGTATTTAACCTCATGTTATACATTCTGCGAGTGGTAGGCTGGCCTTTGACATCGTAGCCAGATTCTACCACTGAAAGAGGGACGCAATTTTAATGAAATTTATCCTGTTGTTTTTCATTTTAGTCATTCTGATCTGGGGGTTTACAGGTCTGGCTTTTAAAGAAGCCATTATATTTACGTCCGTCGGACTGAGCATTTCGGTTGTGGCTTTGTCTGCTCTCCTTGTGGTAGTTCTGACATTTGTAATGGCTGCAATGTATGCAACTCAGGAACTGGGTGCGCTGGGAAAAATGATTATCGCTCAGGTTGTACTGACCGGATTATGGAACCTGGCTTTTTCTATTATCCCGGACGGAAAGTTACTTTCTTTTTTCGGCGTAAATATCTGGCAATCCGGCTCATACCTGGTTTACTTCATGGCAGTGTTGATAGCTGTTTTCGCGACGTTCGTCGCGTTCCAGAAGCAGCAGTATTTTTTACCTGATGCACCATAAGCCTTCCGATATGGAAGGTTTTTTCCTTCAGTGCTGAGTTTATTTATAGCGGGTCTGTCTTTACACCTTTTTAAACTAAATTCTGTCCTATCTAATTTATCTATTTTTTTTTTTTTTGCTCTTTGGGTTATTAGCCGGGAGAGTCGGTTTGTTATATTGGGTTTACACCAACCGAGGGCAAAAAAATGCAGATTAATAAAGTCATGTCTTTTCTTGATATTCTTTCTAGCTGGCTTGAAGACAATATTAATATGGAGTCTGAGCTGGTCTTCGATAATGATGTAGACAATACCACCTCAGAAGCCCTGTATCCCGCAGTGGAAAAAGCTAACGCGGTATTGAGCAAACTTGCATCTCTGTCGTCTGATACGATTCAGGCGACGCGTCAGCGTTTACAGGACGCTGTCGAAGGCAATGGGGAGGTTTCTCCTGCTGACGTCAAAGAGCTGCTCTTGGCAACCAAGCATTTGATGCTAGCGCCGGATTGCGGAGAATAATCAGATGAGCAGATTAACATTCGAGATTTCAGGGGTAAAAAAACTGCTTAAAGAAATCCAGTCAGCGGATCAATTCCTTGCAACCGTTGATCAGCTTTTTGAGCCAACAAATTATCCGGGGGGGGGTGCCTCTTAACGAAGCTGGTAAGACGGAAAAAGAAGCTTGCCTGGCAGGGGAAGTTTTCTGGCCATCGCCAAAGCATATGGTTCAGACCCGTCTGACCCCTCAGATTACTCTGGTAAAAGGCCATGGCGTCTGTCTGATTACCAATGCTTCTCTGGATGGAAGTCCTGTCTCCCGAGATACAGCTATCTATGCCCGTGGAATGAATCCGTCGCTTGATGAAGATTGGAATTATGAGTCTGATCAGATTATGGGAGGAGATGATAGTACAGTTACAGTACCGCTTGAGTGGTTTGAACTCGCAATCGAAAAGAAACTTAAGGCTTTTAGTCTCAAAGTATCCCCTACAAAAATAACGCTGGTGAATGGATAAACGAGTCACAGGCTGTATCGGTCTAACATGGTCTGTCCCTGATCTTTCAGCCAGCCGAACAGACCCACCTTAAAAGGAGTATTATGGCTGACACAAAGCGACCTATTTCCCCGCTTACACAGGCCCAAATCTATGTGTTGCATCGTCTGGCAAGCGGAACGCAGTATGAGATCTGCGGTGAATTTCGTCGGGCCCGGGAATGCCGGATGTATAGGGGGGCATCGGATGATGTGCGATGCCGTAGCACCCCGGTCCTCTTTCGGCTTGGGTTGGTTGAGCTGGCCAATCCGTCCCAGCGGCCTTTACCGGGAAGTTATTATCAGGTCAAGCTGAGCGCCACTGGGAGTGATCTCCTGAGGTCCATCGAACGCGACTAAATTTTTCAATTGGAACCGTTTTTCTCTCTGATATCAGGACGGGATGACCACAGGTACCTCGAAAAGAACCTCGCCATTGCCAACCCTGAGGCGCTATTTTTTTCTGGTCAAAATAGGCCCGTTAGCGAAAAAAAAACGGTATCTGATGTGGTGTAATGCTGTTGTCATTTCACCCCAGAAGGATAGCTACTGATGAAATTGTTTTATAGCAAACCAGTTCGCTTTATCGTCATTATCTGTGTATTTCTCCTCGGCGTTGATAACTTGAGCGATATGTTCGCCGATGTTTCCCGATCTGTATTCTACGGCGGTCTCGCTGCTCTCCTTGCAATTGCCGTCGTCATTGCCCGAGTTGGTTACACCAAAAATGCGGACAAGGCCAGCCAGGCGCAGTAACTTTTACTCAGCCACCTTTCGGTGGCTTTTTTTTCATAAGGACTGACTCATGCACAACATTGAAATTTCTACCGTCGCCATTTTCAGCGCCCAGTTTAAAAACATCGAAGACGCCGAGAATGCCGGGGCCCTATATTCAGTCGACATCGAATATCCGATGACGCTGAATGACCTGTCGCTGCTGTGTGAATCCGTAGCAAAAGCCGTTGGTGTCCCTAATGGAGTAAAGTACCAGTTTGTCACTCAGCCGCAACCGGAAGAAAGTGATTATTAACGCTTATGGCGACTGGCTGAACAGGAGAAGAACATTGCCCCATGTTGATCACACCCGGACGCTCCGGGTCCAGCTGTACGATGCCAGCCGCTTTCATGATGGCGCGACGGCGGAACAAGCTGGCGAACTGCATACTGTCGCATTCAGTAAACCCGCGATTACCGATGATATTCAGAAAATTGTGGATACCACTGCCGAGGTGCTCGGTAGACGCTACAGCGTTAACGTATTCTCAAACTGAGCGCCGGAGAAGGAGGTGTCCAGGTGACCTCCTTCTACCTTTTTTTAAATCAAAGACCGTCAAATTTAATTCCCCTGTCAGACGTCATCGGCACACTTAAAATAAAACCCGTCCTTTTCCCGGTTGCCATTTTCACTTTTCAGATATTCGTCAAAATATTTCACCACGGGTTATTTGGGCCAGAGGCCGTATTGATATAATGAGTTCACATTTCTGAAAGGAGTTTTAGATGAATAAGTCTCTGGTCAGCTTTGCGGAATTATCCGGCGATGCTATTAATCTTGCGCGACAGTCGGTTATCGAGATGGAAATGACCGCTGCCCGGGAAAAGATTGGAAAGGCTCGTTCGTTATTCCGCTCAGGTATTCATCGTGCTGTTAATGGCTATCCGCTGATTCAGTCGGCGGCTAACCAGATGAGCGTCATTAAACGACTCCAGAGCGACACAGAATATCTCGATGCCTGTATTACTGAGAATCTTTGTATGTTCTCGACAGAGGGTTATCTGTACCTGTTTATGCAACGCCGCTTCATTAATGAACCCGTGTCTGAAGGCCGGGAACTGAACAATATTTCCATTTAAAGGTGACATTATGAAACCATTTGGACTTGCCGGAAAACCGCAGCCTGAGCCCTGTGGCTGCTGCTGGTACTACCCGGAGGATTGCCGTTATGCTGCTGCGAAACCGCTTTACCGCCGCAGCCAGCGTAAGGCTGAGCGTCAGCGTCAGCGTGCGACTATTACCCGCACACTGGCCGAATCACGATAGCCGTAAGGACTGCTCATGCCTGGGCTGACAGTACCCTGTTACCTGGCGGCATTATCCGCTGTGAGTGATTATGATTAAATACGTCACCACGTCGACTTCCCCGATATCACCGGAGCAAAGATGAAACTCAGTCAGTTGGAGGCGGGGATGACCGTTTGGTCACTCTTCCGAACCAAAATGGGCAATACCACCATTAAGACAGTAACTCTTCATTCTGTCGTTATTCAGGAGGTTTACGATAACCACGTTATCGCCAGCTGGAACCGCAATGCGCCGCGTCGGTTCGGGGAAACGGCGATAAGTAGCTGGAAAAAAGATAAGCCGCTACTCATCCGCGACCGTTCCGGAAGTGCCCGTTTGGCGACGCGGGAAGAAAAATCCCGAATATTGGAATCAAAATAGCGCCCGTCCATCTTATCGGTTTGGCCCGTTCCGTTCTCAGCGTATTCCGGTGATGGCAGTTTCCCCCCCCCACTTAACTGTAGGGAAACAAAACAGCTCATTGCATCCCACCTTCCTGCTGTCATTTCCCTCTTTAATCCCGTTTTTTTCGAGCCCTTAACCCGCAAACTAGCTCCCGTTCACCGGGTATGATCAGCGTGTCTGTGACCATTAATTTTCAGAGTGAGGAGAGGGTACATGAACCAAACTGAATCGGACCCGTCCGGATATACCGCAACAACGGTCGATGAAGAACGCATGGCCATCAGGGAACTGATCGGCGAAGTGGTCGGCCGCTACCGTAGACAGGTACCGCCTGATCGCGTCCAGAAAGCTACTTTTGAGGTGAATGGCGGGCTGCTCATGGGGCTTTTGCTTGCTCTGCTGATGCTGGTATGTATTATCCAGCGTGTGGCAACTGGCGACCGACTGATGAGCTTTACCGGAGAGCCTGACGTCCGGGATATTCAGTTTACCCTGATGCTGGTCATGGAGCTCGCACTTGGCATTGTTGTCTGGTTCCTGATTGCGACGGGGGACTATTCGCGTCCCTGGCTCTATCGTCTTACTCCGGCAAAACCCGTCTGGCTTTTTGATGAAGTGGAGGACTCCGATTTGGTGCTGCTTTCCAGCAATCCCTTTATCAAACGCTGGCTTCACGAGGAACTAACGAAAATCAGGCGACTGACGTATACCCGCCTCGATGAGAAACTGGAGAAAATCGCCCATTACCCGGATAGCCTAATGCACAGTTGTGTTCGTGCTCACCGTTTGTCACTGATCGCGGGTTCGAAGACTGACTGATTACAGCCGGAAAGAAGCGGGGGACCGGACGGGCTGGCGGCGTTGAGTGTAGAGATTTGCATCCGTCTGTTTCGTCAGCGATTACGTCAGCCGTCCGCTGTTACGGCCTGCGAGGCAGCAAAACCTGAAATACTTACTTATTAAATATTTAGGCGGTCGACCTGTTCGTTTGAAGGGGGCTGGGTGGTATAATGGCTTCGGTGCTGGAGGCTTTTGCCCCAGCCAGCAGAATCACTGTTTGACTGTGGTAAAAAGCAGAAAGCCCCGAGTAATTTTTTCAAATTAACCCGAGGCCCCTGATGCTAGTCACATTAAAGGTTAGCCTCTTACCTGCAAAAATGCAAGGAGAAGAAGCCATGTGTTAACACCAAGCTGTAATGTCCCCTTTGAACCATTCTAAAATGTCCCCAGACAATTCTCTGGGGGATTTTTCATGATCAAAGAGACTGTTACGATGAGTCATAAGGAACTCGACCGACTTCACATTATTCAGGAGTCACTTAATCGCCATATTACTCAGGAACAAGCTGCGGCACGCATTGGCATTTCTATTCGGCAGGTTAAACGTCTGGTGCAACGGTATAGAAATGAAGGGCCTTCTGGTCTAGTTTCCCGCCGACGTGGAAAGCGTCCCAATAATTCCTTTTCTACCGAATTCAGAGCAACAGTAATTTCACTCCTCAAAGGCCGCTACGCTGATTTTGGACCTACGCTTGCGTGCGAAAAATTGCGCGAGATACACGGCTTGTGTTTATCCATTGAAACTCTCAGGAAGTGGATGGTAGAGGAGGGCATATGGCGCGAACGTCGTCGTAAGTTTGCCCGAATTTATCAGCGCCGGATGCGGCGCCCATCCTACGGTGAACTCATCCAGATTGATGGCTCGCCTCATGACTGGTTTGAAGGTCGGGGCCCCAAATGCACACTGATAGTCTTTATCGATGATGCTACCAGCGCTCTGATGGCGCTACGATTCGCTCCTGCAGAAACAACCCGGGCTTACATGGAAACCCTCCGGGGTTACCTTAATGATCATGGCGTACCACTGGCTCTCTATTCTGACAGACACAGTATATTCAGAGTAAATAACCCGGAGCGGGAAGGAGAGTTGACTCAGTTCACACGTGCGATAAAGACACTGGGCATCGAGCCAATCCATGCCAACAGCCCGCAGGCAAAAGGGCGGGTAGAGCGTGCCAATCAGACACTGCAGGACAGGCTGGTCAAAGAAATGCGGCTTCAGGGTATCAGTGATATTGAAACAGCAAACGCATGGTTGCCGACCTTTATTGAAGCCTATAACAACCGGTTTGCTACGCCGCCTCGTATTGCTGATAACGCCCATCTTGATGTACACCATTCTGAAGAGGAACTGGGTTATATCTTCAGCCTCCAGGCGAAGCGCGTTCTCTCCAAAAATCTCACTTTCCAGTACAAAAGCAGTGCGTTTCAGATTCGCAGTGAAGGCCGGGGATATCGACTTCGGCATTCGGTTGTCACGGTATGCGAAAGCTTTAACGGTGAAATTAAGGTTCTGTATGATGGGAAAGCGTTGGGATGGGAAAAATATGTTGATGGCCCGGAGCCTATACCACTGGATGATGAAAAAAGTGTCCATGAACGTGTGGATAATGCCCGTTTTGATTTACGCTCAAAATTCTACGTAAAACCTAAAGCTGACCATCCTTGGCTCACGCGCCGCACGCAAAGTAATCAGCAAGTGAAGCCCCCTAAATTACCCAGAAAGAAGGCTGATCCCGATAAAATGGACTGAAACCAGGCGTTATTCAGTTGAGTGCATATCCAGTCATAGGATAGATTCTTACGTAGCGTTTCTGGCGTGCATTTTCGGGTGGTTTGTTACTGTTTTTAACGGGGACACGTCAGAAACGCGCTCAGGCCGTCTGAGCGGTACGCGTAATGCGGCGTTATGGTAAATAGCCTATGCTAATGTCCGCTAAGAGCGAGATATAGTCATTCGTACCCTGAGAATTACACTTTGAAGTGATTCAGGGTATGCGCTTACTGGTTACGAATATTGAGCGAGAATCATGTGATGATCGCCGCTTTTCTTTCGAGCCAGTAGGTGCTCCACGTTCGCTAACGAATACTCAGGGCATGCAGATAAACTGCTGGCTATATTTCTTTCGAAGAGCGTGGAATGCATACCAATCCCCGATAAAAAGGAGTTGGTGATGACTGTGACTAATCAATTTGCTGCGCACGTTGGTCTGGACTGGGCTGATAAAAAACACGATGTCTGTGTTCAGTTTAAAAACGGTGAACGCGTATTCGATGTGATTGAACATACAGCAGAAGCGCTTGATGCCTGGCTTACTGAGTTACACCAGAAAGTAAAAGGTAGAATCGCAATAGCTCTCGAACTGAAGAAGGGCCCCGTGGTATATGCTCTTCAAAAATACCCCTTTATCACCGTTTTCCCCGTCCACGCATTGTCCCTGGCTCGTTATCGGCAAGCCTTCTCGCCCAGCGGCGCTAAAGATGATCCGCAGGATGCCGAGCTGGCATTAGAGTTAATGCTGCGTTACCCCCAGAAGATAAAAGCTATTGAACCCGACAATGCGGATATTCGCTTACTTCAGCAACTGGTTGAGCAACGTCGTCAGTTGGTTGAAGATAAACGACGCTTTGTGAACCGGATAATCAACACGCTTAAACAGTATTATCCTCAGCCACTGGAGTGGTTCTCACATCGGGGTAGCTTACTGTTGTGTGAGCTGATTATCCGGTGGCCCAGTCTGCAACAACTGAAACGAGCCAGACGCGACACGATCCGCAACTTTCTGAATGCCAAAGGTGGTCGCGCTATGGCCCTTACCGAGCAACGTGTTGCGAGTATTGATAATGCGATCCCATTGACTACAGACCCGAGTGTTATAGAGGCTAATGCTTTGATGGCAGCAGCACTGGCGACACAAATTAAAGTCGTGAGTGAAATCATCAAAACCTATGACGAACGAATCGAAACGCTGTTTGACACATTGCCAGATGCGGGGCTGTTCAAATCACTTCCGGGCATGGGACCGTGCATGGGCCCACGGATGCTTGCTGCACTTGGTGATAACCGTGACCGGTTTAACAGCGCTGAAGAAATTCAAAACTACGCAGGTATAGCACCGGTGACCGAACGAAGCGGCCAAAAATCCTGGGTTCACTGGCGATGGCAATGTGCCAAGTTCGTCAGGCAGACCTTTGTTGAATGGGCTGCCAAGACGGTTAATTCATCATACTGGGCCAAACTGTATTATCAGGGCCTCAGAGAAAAGGGCAAATCTCATCAGTCTGCGATCCGGGCACTGGCGTTCAAATGGATAAGGATCATTTACCGCTGCTGGAAGGCCAGAACCTGTTATGACGAAGCGAAATATTTGCTGGCTCTCGAAGCGAGACACTCGCCCTTACTGAAGCCATAAAAAGCTTGTCGAATGTCTCAGGGCGTGAAGCGGACATTGCAGACTGCCCAGTAGAAAAAGTGCTATCAGAATTATCTAAAGGAAGATCGTATTTACCATGTCTCATTCTAACTGTTTAATAAATTACAAAAATTAAAATTTCCATTTAATATCATCGCGTTAAGCAAGAGAATTAAACCTCTCATTTAATTTATGATTCTTATTTAATTCATGAGTTGGTGTAAAAATAGGTTGCCGCACTATAGAAAGACACATATTTAAACCCAGCAGGAAATCATATTTGAAAGTAATGTGTTTAAGGGGCTGCGTAACAAGAACAGCAAGTAAACACATAGTAATAACAGTTACCATTCCCATTTCGCAAGTGGCCATATCAGAGGTGAACTAATGCCTGCTGCAATTTTAAGAATTAAGGTTATCCTAATAATTCTTTTGTATGATTAAGATCATCGATAAATTTACTAAGGACTCATTAATGAAATTGCGACTCTGGAATCTATTACCCCATGATTACGCTCCTTTTTTTCGTATTCTTCACATCATTGTGGCATTTCTAATATTATCACAAATTATTAACTCTAATCTGACAGAGACCGAAGCAATTGGTGAACATAGTCTTGAAGGAGTTATAACCTGGATGCACATTATTTCAGGGTTAGGACTGATTATTTGTGGTTTTATTATGTTAAGTTGGATGCTTACTCAAAGAGGTTTTACTTATTATTTTTCATGGGTAGGGCTTGACTTTAGTGGTATTAAGCAAGATATAAAAACGTTGACTAGTTTCCGACTGCCCGATGCACATTCGGGAGGTATTGCCAGTACAATCCAAGGATTTGGAGTTCTAGCATTGCTAATTGTAGCACTTTCAGGTGGCCTATGGTTCTTGTTGAATACCATGCAGTCAAATCTGGCTGAAACAGTAATCCACTGGCATAAGTTCTTTACTACTTTCATTGAGGTCTATTTTTATGCACATGGTGCAATGGGAGTTTTGCATATTTTAATTGAAAAATATAAAAGCCGCTCAGTTAACCTAAGTGACTAATCTGTTGTGAGATAATATTACTTCAAGTTGAAGAAAACCCTAAAAATAAAATTTAGTTTACTAGAAGATGAAACAGCACTTGCAGAGACTTTTTAATTAAATTTAATAAAAACGAAAAAATATTCATGGCGAAATGATTGTTTAATTATCTATCATGGATAGAAATGTGAGTTAGTCGTCCTATTTTAGGAAGTTAATAATGACTAAAACAAAAGGGTTACCTCGTCCGCTGACGCACTACGCTTGGCTTTCCATTGCCACGGCTATTGCCACTATCGGACTCAAAGGTGTGGCGTGGAAAATGACCGGTTCGGTCGGTCTGCTATCTGATGCCATCGAATCCGTAGTTAACCTCGCAGGAGCCCTAATGGCGCTCTGGATGCTGACCTTGGCTGCGCTTCCGGCCGATGAGAACCATGCATATGGGCACGGCAAAGCCGAATATTTCTCGAGTGCTTTCGAAGGATTTCTGATCCTATTGGCGGCAGCCAGTATCGCCTATACCGCAGTTGAGCGGATGTTAACTCCACAGCCGCTTGAGGAGATTGGTCTCGGATTACTGGTTTCAACAGTCGCATCAATCCTTAATTTTGTGACGGCTCGCATTTTGTTAAGGGCTGGCAGGCAGCACAACTCTATCACTCTTGAGGCAGATGCTCATCACCTGCTGACCGATGTCTGGACGTCGGTCGGTGTCATTTTTGGTGTCGGACTGGTTTATCTGACCGGCTGGTTTTGGGTCGATCCGATCGTTGCATTGCTGGTCGCAGCCAACATCGTTTGGACTGGTTATCAGCTTATGAGTCGTTCAGCTGCAGGTCTGATGGACGTATCGCTACCCACGGAAGAACTCAAAAAAATCGAGTCACTGCTGGCAGGATATCGTGAACAGGGGCTTGATTTCCATGCACTACGTACACGCCAGGCTGGCGGGCGGGCGTTTATGACAATGCACATCCTAGTTCCTGGGCGATGGACTGTTCAATATGGGCACGACTGGGCCGAGCGTATAGAGAATGATATCCGCACCGCACTGCCTTTTATCCATATCACCACTCATGTGGAACCGTTGGAAGATCCCGCGTCAATGAACGACCAAACGCTCGACATTTCTGATCACTAAACTAACCACATGTCGCTGGTCGGGCAGGGTAACAAACCTCGCTCTACAAAAATTTCAGGTATTCTCTATAATTCTGAGGGTACTTGATGTGACCTGCGCCCAATTGTTGGGCACGCAATATTTTTAAAAAGTCCGCTTCTGGCACAGGGCTGCTGTTGCAGCCCTGATAACCTTAGACTTCAATCGATTCAGAAATCTCTAACGCATCATCGACTTCAATGCCCAGATAACGGACTGTGCTTTCCAGTTTCTTATGACCCAACAGAAGTTGGATCACCCGGAGATTCTTGGTTTTCTTGTAGATCAGGTAAGGTTTTGTTCTTCTCATGGAATGTGTGCTGTAAAGCGTCTCTTCGAGACCAAGCTTTTCTACCCACCCATGAAAGATTCGGTTGTATTGCCGGGTTGAAATATGCTGGTTAGTTCCGATCCGAGACCGAAACAAGAAGTCTTTACTGTGCAAATTGCCAAGCTTTATCAATGCAGCAACAGCTTCTCTTGTCCCTTTGGTTATCTCAAATTGCACAGGGCTACCGGTTTTCTGTTGCAATACCGTTGCTCTGCTCGAAACAGAGCTACCATATGCAACATCAGATACTTTGAGTTTGACCAGATCACAGCCTCGAAGCTTACTGTCCAGTGCCATATTGAACAGAGCTAAATCGCGCGTTTTACCTTCCAGTTCAAGTCGGATTCGGATACCCCAGATATGAGATATCTGAAGTGGCCTTTTTTGGCCTATGATACGGTCTTTGTTCCACGGTGACGTGTTCATACTCAAATCTCCTGCAATGTGGGAGATTTGAGTATGGTTGTCCCTTATGAGCGATCTGCTGACATTACCAGCATAGTGGCGTATTAATCATCTAGGAGCAGGTCACAATCTCAGCCATCAAGCTCTGGACTAACCCAACTGCGAAACGCTGCAGACTAACAAGACCATCTTCGTCGTCCTCGCCGTAGAAACGTGTGAAGGCAACCGATCGCACCTTCTCATAGTCTTCACCATGTTCATCGCCTCCAAAACGCTTGGCGAGCGCCGCCAGCACGTACTTCAAAGACTCTTGGTCCTCCTCTGAACGAATAGAGCTATGACTTCGCTAGAGACAAAGTCGCTTACTTAGCTTCCCTGTTTCGATGTTGCAACTCACATATTTTTAACTTTCAGAATGTGTTACCCAATAGTTCGTGCTAATGCTACTATTTGTATTCAATCGGATTAATGATGTTGTTACGCGAGTCCATTGAACTAAACATAAGGGAGTATATGGGGTTAGCTGAAACATTAGTTAGTATTCCGCAGTCTGAAAGAGGCGGTGAGATTGCTCAACGTGGGTTTGACTATCAAACTTGCTGGGCTTTATCTCAAATGCTGGAATATGAACTAGATGAAAAGAACTATGTGTTTATCTTCGAATATCATGATGATGTTCTTATTCTTGATGACGAAGTTTCTCCAACACAACTCACATTTGCTCAAGTAAAAACAAGAGAGAAACACTGGACTGCATCCACTCTTAGTAATAGCACCAAGAAGAACCCCATATCTATCATCGGTAAGTTATTTATTCATCAAAAGAATTTCGCCGAATATTCACCCAAGCTCCTTTTTGTTACTAATGCTTCTTTCAATCTATGTGAGGAAAACGGTGGTAAGTCTTGTTTTGGTGCAAATGAAGTCAAAGTGGAGTATCAGACGAGCTTTAAGAAAGCAATCAAAGATCAAGTAAAGCTTGATGACTCCAGTATCGATCTTTCTGTTATGCGTTTCGTTCAATCCTCATTAAGCCTAGATGACCACATTACACATCTAAAAGGTAAACTATGCGATTTCCTTAGCAAGAAGTTTGGCGATAGCATTAGCCTGAGTGTTAATGCATTAGCTTCTTTGCTTGAACAGGCGTGTCGAGAAAAATCCAAGGTAAAATCCGCAGATATTATTAATTTTCCTGAACTTATCTCACGAAAGGGTTTCTCATCAGAAGCATTGAATGGTGTGCTTGATTCCTTGAATGCAAGTAATAGTTTAAAGCCTGATTGGGACAAAGCTAGTCCCCTATTCAATGATCTTGGCAAAACATCGCTTCAGCTCATTATCCTGCAAGCCATGTTCTCACAAGTTTGCATCGACCTTAACCAAAACAAAAAAAATCCTTCGACTGTATATCTAGAATATGCAATTAGCCTTTACGATGAGGCGAGTGCTCACTCGGATTTGAAATTATATCTAACTGAAACCATGTACAAAATTGATGCACTTTGTCCAGATTATGCATTGACTTTAAAGTCAGGGAAGAAAGAATGCATAGTTATTTACTCAATAATCCAGAAGCTCTTAGAGGGAGGTGAATAATGAAAAGCATATACTTTAAAAGTGCTCATATATTATCCCTTCGCGATAAGAAAGGATTCTCCTTCAAGTTCTCACCTGATATTAATATCATTACAGGTGAGAACGACACAGGTAAGTCTAGCTTTATTAAGAGCTTATATCATACATTAGGTGCTGATGTTCGACTGGATAAAAAGTGGAAAGAAGATAACTTTGTTTCAAAAGTTGTTATTTGTGTTAATAATCGTGACTATGCGTTTCTTCGCCACGAAAAACGTATTTCCATTTTCGATATAACAGCAGGACAAGAGCATCACTTAGTGACCTCTAGCTCTCGTGCAGAGATTGCATTAGCTGTGCGTGATGTCTTTGATTTCAATTTGGAGCTTGTGACTAAAACTAATTTGGTTCAGGGACAAGCACAACCAGCAAGTCTTTATCTCCCTTACTATATTGATCAAGATAACGGTTGGGGGAAGGTTTTAGATTCATTTAGCAGTTTGGCTATGTATGAGGACTGGCAAAAAAATATCTTGAATTTTCATACTGGTGTAAAACCAAAGGAGTACTATACTTTACAAGGAAAGATTAATTTAATTGATATCGATCTTGTTGAAATCCGAACGACGTTAAAAGCTCTAAAGAGAGCTAAAAAGCGATTCGAAGAGTCATTTGGAAGAGTACTTTTCGATGTGGATGTAAAATATTATGAAGAGCTGCTGGAACGTTTCCTTCGTAAGTGCCAAGACTTACATCAAGAAGAAACAGAATACAGAATTAAGCTCATAAAAATATTATCTCTACGAGATGAATTAGTAACAGAAATAGAGGAATCAAAAAGACAGCTCGATGAAAATGATATAGATTCTTTGCTACCATCGGCAGGCTTAGAAGCGAGATATGTAGTACTTGAGAATAAAGAAAAGCTATTGCAAATCATACCAAAGTTGTATGAGGAAAAATCTGTATATGATGATCAACTCTCTAAAATTAAAGAAGATTTGAAACAGGCTATAAGCTTAAGCTCAGAACTCAAAAACATGCTTCTGGAAGTCAAAGAGCAACTGACTCTTCAAGACGTTATTAAGTCTCAAGCAAGTAAGCAGGTTGAGGTAACTTTCGATGAGCAAATTAACGAATTACTGCTAAAAATAGGCGAATTGGATGTTGCTAGAACTCAGCTTTCAAAAGAAATAGCAAAGTTCGAAGATAAAAAGCGAGCAAAAGAAATCAATGATAAGTTTAAAGAGTCACTGAAGTTTGCGCAAACTGAGTTAGGTATCAAAGATCCTAAAGTTGGAACTATTCTTCAATATGGTCCGATTTCTAAGAGCGAAACAGGCAGCCGTGCTCCAAGGTCAATATTGGCTTATCACTATGCTCTTCTAAAAACAATAGAAGATAAATCGACAAGTCCTATGCTTCCAGTAGTAATTGACTCGCCTAAACAACAAGATCCAGATCCGCGCACAACAAAAAAGTTATTCGATTTATGTATTAATGGTTTATCAACTAATAGCCAGCTAATTATCGGCTCAGTTTCATTTGAAAGAGAAACGAATCAGTTTAAAACACTTATTATGACTGAAAAATACAGTCTGCTAAAATCAGAGCTTTACAATCAGGTTTATCAAGAGATTATGCCTCTTTATGAACGAGCTGCGTTATCATAATCTGATCATTTATATGGGAACACGCTCATCACTATGAGTGTGTCTCCTCATAGTTACGCTAGCTATCAATTAAATTAGCCTATTCAATTGACCAGCTCTTCATTGATCAACAATAAGTGCTATTAGCTACTTCAGCTTTCGGCACAGAGAGGACGAGATGGCTGGTTTGAAGGTCCGCTGTGAGCGAAAAACGGACCTTCAAATCCGAACCGATTCAATTGATTAACCTTGGTTGTCAGTTAAGCCATCGTTAACATGAATCCGATCGGAAATTCCTTATCGAATTTTTTACAAATACGCAGTGGCAAGAAAGATAGATTCTGGCTCATGACAAGCAGAGTAGTTCATTTGTATAAAGAGACTTCGCCTTCAGGACGCGTTTTGAACCTGCGATGCATCCACAGGTATTGCTCAGGGGCACGGAGAATTTCACGCTCGATGATCTTGTTCATATAAGCCGCTGCGGCGACCTTGTCTTCCCCTGGATAGCCTGACAACGGATTGCTGATATACATGTGATAACCTTTTTTATCGCTACGTCGAATCATGCTAAGTGTGATCAAGTGTGCACCAGCTAGTTTTGACAGAGCATACGTTCCGTTCGTCGTGGCTGCTTTTTTTACCGAGAAAAAAGGTGCAAAAACGCTTCCTTTAGACCCATAATCCTGGTCTGGTGCAAACCAAACGGCTTCACCTGCTTTTAGCGCATGAACAAAACCTGATAAATTACGTCGATTAATCATAGCCTTATTTGAACGCATACGCCCTTTTGTCTGTACCCATTCCATTAATGGATCATTGTGTGGGCGATACGTTGCCATCATAGGATGGCATAACCCCATTACTCTTCCACACAACTCAAGGGACATAAAATGAATCCCGACAACCATTACTCCTCTTGTCGCACCGGTCAGGTTTTCAAGCCCTTCGACATCAAACCATTTTTTGACTCTCGCATCGCTCCAGAACCAGGCCATTCCTGTTTCCATCAGTCCCAGCCCGAGAGAAACAAAGTTTTTATTGACCATCTGACTCCGGGCAAACGGTGTCATCTCGGGAAAGCACAGTTCGATATTTCTAATCGTAATTCCTTCCCGGCGTTTCAGAAAGGGTCTGGATATTTTTCCAAGGCCAGAACCCAGAATATGTAAAACCGGGTAAGGAAGTTGAACGAGAAGCCACAGCAGACCCAAACCAGACCAGGTAAGCCAGTGGCGAGGATGAAGTAAATTATGAGTAAAAGTCTGTGCCATAAATTTCCTTAATGCTAATGAAGGTTATAACGCAAAAGGAAAACAATGAGGCAATTCGTCTTTAGCGATACATTTTGTTTAAGATAATTTAAATTCATCTAAATTCAGGAAAAAATATTTTGCAATGACTGGTGAATAATTTAAAGAGCCAGGGGTGAATTGTAAGCCAGCAAATTTATTCTGTTATAAATCCATGGTTTTATCATTGATACTCAAGGAATTGTCTTCTTGATTCATCATCATCAAGGTACTCAAAAGAAAGAAGCCGAATTTTGGTAAGTTTATAAAACCACTCACAATCGTTTCGTTGAATAATTTCGCCTGGTTTGAAACATATCCCGGATGCCACCCGAATAATCGCATATTTACCATTACTAAACCTGACCCGGTGAATACAGAAAGGTTGGCCAGCCTGTCCGTGACAGCTGTTTGACAGGATATGCCCTTCAATAAAAACAGATTTTTTAGATTTCATTATCATACCCTCGACAACAGCAGTACAGGAGGAATGTTGTCATTTTCCGACATCACTGACGTTAAGTGGCAGAAGCTGATCAGCCGCCGATACACCAGCATTCTGAAGGTCTGAACAACAGTCCGCAGGCAGGGCACTCAAGAACCGCATCTTTTCTTAGTTTACCTGCTTTCTGATCGGCTCTGTGTGCACATACCGGGCAGGCAACATGAACCGGTCTTTCTTTAAAATACCTGAGCCCATTTGCATAAGACATAAATAATTCTCTGAGGAATACAGTAATTATTATACGCTTTAATATAAAAATAACTGGCATAAGTTATGTTAAGTTGTGTCTGAATCAGGATATCAGATATTGAAAATTGAACGTCTTATTTATGATACACTACCCTTCCGTGAGAAATTTAAGATGAAATCAGAAGACACCCTTGACTGGTATCCGGCACAACTACCGCCTGTGAAAATTATTCTTGGCGAAGCCGTGCTGGCTGTGGGTAAACAGGGCCGACCGATTAATACCCGCACCTTGCTGGAATACCTTCAGGTCATGCAGGACAAACAAAAAAGGCGGGATGACAAAATCGCCATGCAGACTGCGATTGATGTTCTCAGGGATAATCAGCGCATTAACGGCAGACGTTAATGCACCTCCGGGATCAGTGTCAGTTCTGAATGATCTCAACCGTATGGTTTTGTCCATCATCCTTCAGCGGTATTCTGTCATCAGGGAGGAGAACACCATCCAGCGTCACGCAATATTCTGCATCGCCGCGTGAAACACTAATCTGATAATGGCTTTCACCATATTGATATGCCATAGAAAAAGACGACCACTCATCCGGTAACCTGGCATTAACACTAAAGTCAGTGCCGGAACGTTTTATCCCCAGTAATTCCTCGGTAAGTAAACGCCAGGCCCAGCCTGCGGAACCGGTATACCAGCTCCACCCTGCACGTCCGGTATGGGGAGCGACGCTGTAGACATCAGCACTCATGACATAAGGCTCAGCTTTATAAATCCCGACAGAGTCCGCATTCAGGGTATGATTTATAGGGCTGAGCATTGACCAGAGTTGCCAGGCTCGTTCGGCATTCCCCATTCGGGCAAAGGCCATCACTGCCCAGATGGCGCCATGCGTATACTGCCCTCCGTTTTCCCGCACGCCGGGCAGGTACCCCTGTATGTAGCCCGGATTTGGACCGTGTCCGTCGAAAGGAGGCGTTAACAGTTTGATCAGCCCTCCTTCGTTATCCACAAGGTGCTTATCCAGCGCCTGCATGGCCTTTGCGCACCGTCCCGGGCTCGCGGCGCCGGACAATACAGACCAGCTCTGCGCAATCGCATCAATCCGGCAGTCCTGTGAGGTTTTCGATCCCAGGGGAGTACCATCGTCAAAATACCCGCGCCGGTACCATTCCCCATCCCAGGCGTGGGCTTCGAGATTACTTTGCAGGCGCAGAGCCTGTGAACGGCACATCGCGGCGACGCTTTCATCCAGCCTGCGCTCCGCCAGCGCTGCAAACTGCTGCAAAATGTCGTACAGGAAGAAGCCCAGCCAGACGCTTTCACCTTTGCCTTCGATACCCACCCGGTTCATCCCGTCATTCCAGTCACCAGCCCCCATCAGCGGCAGGCCATGCTCCCCGAAGCGAAGTCCATAGTGAATAGCTTTGACGCAGTGTAACCAGAGTGTCTCTTCGGTGCCGCTGATGACCGGCGTGTCATAGACAGACTCTTCACCAGGCTGAAGCGAGCGTCCCTCCAGATAAGGAATGCGTATTTCCAGTGCATCTATATCCCCCGTCGTTTCAACATAGTGGCAAACAGCAAGCGGCAGCCAAAGATAGTCATCGGAACAGCGGGTACGGACACCGTTGCCGTGTGGCGGGTGCCACCAGTGTTGCACATCCCCCTCGATAAACTGCCGTGATGCACAGAGTATTATCTGTTCACGCATCCGGTCCGGAGCAGCGTGGCTCAGAGCCAGCGTATCCTGCAGCTGATCGCGAAAACCAAATGCACCGCCAGACTGATAGTAGCCACTCCGGGCCATAAGACGGCAGGCGACCGTCTGATACAACAGCCAGCCATTAACCAGTAAATTTACGGACGTGTCGGGGGTGTTAACTACGATTTTATCGAGAACATTGTGCCAGTGATTATGAATCCGGTTCAGCTCCTGGCGGACCGTATCCTCGTTCATGTAGCGGGCCAGCGTCTCCTGAGCACAAACATCATTCTCCTCTGCGCCGAGGATAAAAATAAACGTCCTCTGGTCCCCGTCAATTAATGTAACCGCCGATTGCACCGCTCCGCAGGGATCCAGACCGGCCCCCGTCTTACCGGAAAGCTTTTGCAGTTTCATGGCCGACGGGGCGTGAAGGGAACCATTACGGCCAATAAACTCCCGGCGGTCCCCTGTCAGAGAACAGTCATTACCGCTGACGGCAAAAAATGCAGTTCGGCCGCCACCATTATCACCATAAAAGTTATTCGCAAGCACCCCGCAGCCGCCGGGCGTTCTGGCCACATGTGTCACAATGTGAGGGGCTGAGCGCGTTCGTGTTTCTCCGAGCGTCCACTCTACATAGCCTGTGACGGAAAGTTGACGTGTCCGTCCCGAAGAGTTACTGAGCGTCAGGAGCACCAGTTTAACCGGATCTTCTTCAGCAACCAGGACCGTCAACTCGCTGTCTATACCACTCTCACGATGGGCAAAAACGCTGTAGCCAAAACCATGGCGGGTCAGGTAATCACCGTGTCCGCGAACAGGTAAAGCCGTCGGCGACCAGCACTCCCCGCTCTCTTCATCGCGCAGGTAAAATGCCTCGCCGCTGCGATCGCTCACCGGATCGTTCTCCCACGGCGTCAACCGGTATTCATGGGCATTCTCATACCAGGTATAGGCCTGCCCTGCCTCTGAGATCACACTGCCAAAACGGGAATTTGCCAGTATGTTCGACCAGGGAGCCGGTGTAAGCGCATTTTCCCGAAGGACGATCTGATACTCCCGCCCATCCTGAGAAAATCCACCGTACCCATTGAAATGGCATAACTGACTGGTATCAGGGCTCCAGTCCGTATGTTGATTACGCTCGCGCGCAGCACGCGGAATGAATGCCCTTGCAGGCGATTTCAGGGTATGAATACGCTGGTTAAGCTGCTCATTAATACCCCCTGCGCGGTCATCAAGATAAAGACAGGCCACGCTCATCAAAAGCAACTTATCCTCAGCGGAGAGATGCTCACCGTTGCGGACAAAAAGCCCGCCCTTTTTATCCAGCAGACTGGCTTCAGACCCGGCATAAATTAACTCCATAATCTGATTTTGTAATCCCTGCTGGTAGCCGCCGGGGCTGTTATTCAGGATAACCAAATCAACATCCAGCCCTTTCTGTCTCCAGTAACGGTGTGCCTGAATCAGTGTGGTCACTGAGGTGATACTTTCCTCGCTGGTTATACTCAGCAGCACTATCGGCAGATCCCCTGAAATTGCCCAGCCCCACAGTCCGGACTGGCCACGCCGGTTGCGGCCGATCGCCTGGCCTTCGGCGCGCAGCTCCTGGACAGGGTAAAGCACTGCGCTGGCGAGACTATTGAACAACGTGGCATCATCTTCACTGGCGTTCATCTGGCGCAATACCACCAGACTGTGAGACCAGGCCAGTTCAAAGACGCGATCGGCGATAGGGTAATCGCGATATTTCTCCAGCAACGCCAGGCTCTGCTGACGGGTCTCGCTGATGCCATAAATGATATCAATCGTAACCGGCTGCCCCGGCTGCAGAATGATGGCGTTGCGAATTGCCA
The DNA here is from genome assembly GCF_014596815.2 of Citrobacter sp. C13. Taxonomy (NCBI): domain Bacteria; kingdom Pseudomonadati; phylum Pseudomonadota; class Gammaproteobacteria; order Enterobacterales; family Enterobacteriaceae; genus Citrobacter; species Citrobacter sp. C13. The sequence continues at coordinate 262,304 of NZ_CP115025.1, read as the reverse complement.
GTATCGGATCCAGCACCGAGCCCGACGTGTTGCCTAGCATCCCTCCCGTCTCTATTGCCTGTGCATTCGCAGGGGTTCTGCCACGTCCAATAAACCTTGCCCTGTCCGTTTCAAACGACACGTTATGTCGGTTATCGCCGTGCACCACCATCATGTGAAACAGGCAAGGGCCCGGTTCATCCGGTGAGTGCGGGCGCCGGTGGCAAAGAATAGCGTCACGCTCAGGAGCCAGCTCAGTCTGAATAAACAAATTGCTGAATGCCGGGTGTGCCAGATCGCTGGCATCAGGTGCCAGTACCACTTCAGCATAGGTTGTCAGCTCCAGAGAGCGAGGCTTGCGACCACGATGAATCAGTGTGAGCCGTCGCAATTCAACATCATCCTCCGGAGAGATCACCACCTGAGTTTTGACGCTGAGTCCCCCTAAGCTGCGTCTGAATTCTGCCCCCGCATCGGTGAACAACACTTCCTCGTCTTGTCCGCTGGTGTGGGCTGTTGGTTGCCAGGTATTGCTCCACACATCTCCCGTCTGGGTATCGCGGATGTAGCAGAATGCTCCCCAGTTATCACGGGTGGTATCACTGCGCCAGCGCGTTAGTGCAATATCATTCCAGCGACTGTAACCACCGCCGCCCGCGGTCAACATCAGATGATAATGGCCGTTGGACAGGAGTTGAATATCCGGGGCGGGGGTATCCACGCTATAGAAAATACGGGGTTCATAGCGAACGGGTTTGACCATGCCCTCATGAGATTCAAAATGACGGCGCGGACTGTACAGATCGACCGCATCCGGCACGCGCTCCTGTAACAGCAGACTCGCTGACCGGAATACCGTGCTGGACATAAAGCGTTCAGTCATGGGGGCGTCAAGCAGCACATGAGCCAGCGCCTGAAATGCCATACCCTGGTGATGCGCCATCCAGGACTGTACCACCGCATAGAGCTGACCGGTTGCAAGACGTGAGGGGGTATAGTCCAGCGCTTCATAAAAACCGTATTCTCCGCGTGCACCATTTTTTTGCAGCCTGAACAGGTTCTCACAGGCTCTCTGTGGGGAAACCATCAGCGCCAGCAGCGTGGCGTAAGGAGCAACAACCATGTCATCGGCAAGTCCCCTGCGTAGACCGAGCCCCGGTACGCCAAATGCCTGATACTGATAATTATGCTGAACATCAAAAGCATGATAGCCAGACTCTGAAACACCCCATGGTACCCCGCGTTCTTTCCCCCAGTGAATCTGGCGCATAACCGCCGACTGACTCATTTCATCGAGCAGGCTGCCGGGCCAGGTGGGCATCACCAGATTCGGCATCAGATATTCAAACATGGATCCGCTCCATGACATCAGGGCAGTTTCATTATCAATCGTGGTAAACAATCGACCCAGCGCGTACCAGCTTTTAAGAGGCAGCTGATTAGTCGCAATGGCAAGAAAACTGGTCAGGCGGATTTCAGACGGCAGGAGATCGTAGTGGCTCTTGTCAGGCATATTGGTGTCACAGTTATAACCGACGCAGAGCAGACTGGTTGCTTCGTTGTACAGAAAGGCGAAATCCATCCGGGCATGCTCATCCAGCCGCTGTTCCAGCTCGGTGATAATATTGAGTCGCATTCGGGCCTGCTCCGCCACTGACGCCGGAGGCGTTCCTGTACCGGTTAATGTCGGACGGGCAAGCTCGCTCAGCGTCGGCAGCGTCTGTTCATTCCAGGATGCAGGCAACCAGCCAAGCAACAGAGACCACTCATGGCAAAGCTGGACCAGTTGATGCTCCAGATGTCCAGCCCAGCGCATCTGAAGAGGAGATCCCTGATGACATGCGCTGGTCAGATGGTTGCACTGGGTGCGCATGCTTTTCAGTTCGCTGAAAAGCGCCTGCGGAGAGAGCGACACCGCGTTCAGGCAATGCTTGCGCAGCAGTCTCAGGCTGTCAGGTGGGTTCTGACCCCACTGTTTTTCCAGAATATCCAGCGTATCGTTCAGTCCTGCCAGTATCTGTTGGTTGCTTAAAACAGGCTGATGACGCATGGCGGACAGGCCTGCACGCAGGGTCAATAAATGCCCGGCCATATTGCCGCTGTCGACGCTGGAGATATAGCGTGGACTGAGGGGGACCAGCGTACGGGTGTCATACCAGTTGTAGAGATGGCCCCGGTAGTGCTCCATTTTATCCATCGTGTCGAGCGTGAGCGACACGTGCCGGAGTACCTCTCCGCCAGGCAGGTAGCCAAAGTCCCATGCCGTCAGGTTAGCCATAAGTGAAAGACCAATATTGGTAGGAGAAGTTCGGTGTGCCACCGTCGGTTGTGGTATTTCCTGATAATTATCAGGCGGAAGCCAGTTCTCTTTTGCTGTGGCAAATGTTTCAAAAAAAGCCCAGATTTCACGGCTTGTCTGGCGTAACAGCTGTTTTTGTTCCTGATTAGGCGAAAAAACCTTACGCACGGGCTGGCGACTCAGCCAGCTCATCAGCAGCGGTGCCACACACCATACCAAACCGATCGGTAACGCAATCCCCAGCAGCTGTGGGGCAAATTGTCCGGTCAGTATTGTCAGCGCCACGCCACCGGCAACGTTCAGCCACATCGCCTGATAAAAACGTGCAACAGTGGGTCTGGCCTGACTGCTGTCCTGGCTGTGGCTGACCCACTGGCTGAGGTGACGCCTGCTTATCCCCAGTCGCCATAGCGTCACGGCGATCGCTTTCAGCGAATATCCGGCTTCGTGCGGCAGTATCGCAAAATTAAGGCTGATACCTGACAGACGCTTTAGCGCGCCCGCCCCCACCAGTAACAGATGCGGCTTCACGCGGCGACGCAGAGGTTTATGCAGAAGGTCGTGGCTAATGCAGAGGATGGCTGGCAACAGCCATATCAGCAACAGTATGCCCAGCCAGTAAACCGGATTGGGTACCCAAAGCAGAGTGAAGAACAGCAATACCAGTAAGGAAGGGGCGACCAGACTGCGACGTAGATTATCGAGTAATTTCCAGTAAGAAAGCGCGGTCAGCGGATTCCTGACCCGGGTTCCATCGGCTTTTCTGACGCGTGGTTTTAGCCAGTTAAGCAGTTGCCAGTCACCCCGGATCCAGCGTGAACGTCGTGCAACATCCGACAGATAATTATTAGGGTACTGTTCGTACAGTAACACCTCGCTCAGCAGACCCGAACGTGCATAGCATCCTTCAAGCAGATCGTGGCTGAGTACCAGATTTTCCGGGCAGATGTTGGTAGTGGCCTGCATAAAAATATCAACATCGTAAATCCCTTTGCCCACAAACGAGCCTTCCCCAAAGAGATCCTGATAAATATCCGAAGACATCATTGAATAAGGGTTATTGCCCGGTACGCTGCTGCGCAGGGCTGCGTAACGCCCCTGACCGTTGCGTGGTATCTCCTCCGCAAGACCGGGCTGTAAAATACCGAATCCTTTGACAACCCTCTGGCGTACCGGATCATACTCAGGCGTATTCAGCGGATGCGCCATCGTCGCGACGAGTTTGTGTGCCGTATCGCGCGGGAGCACCGTATCGCTGTCCAGGGTAATGACGTATTTTATGTGACCCGGTAAAAGGTGGGCAGGCATCTCTGCAACGCTGACGAATTGCGTTCCGGGATGGCGCAACCAGCTGTTCAGTAACGCCAGTTTTCCCCGCTTGCGTTCATAGCCCATCCACGCTCCTTCCGAGGGGTTCCATTCAGGCTGGCGATGTAACAGATAAAAACGTGGTCGGCCGGAGGGGTAGCGGCGATTAAGCGCCTGCGTATCGGCGATAGCCTGTCTGAGCAGCGCGTGACTTTCCGGCGAGGGTTCATTTTCAGAATCAGCAAAATCAGTGAGCAGCGCGAACCTGAGATTTTCGTTTTCATTCCCCAACCAGCAGACTTCAAGACTGGTGAGGAGCTGGCTGAAACTTTCGTGGCTGGTCAACATGCAGGGAATGACTAACATGGTGGCACTGTCAGCGGGAATACCGGCTGAAAAATCCATCCCCGGCAAGGGTCGAGGAACGCGAAAACGGGTGGTTGCATCACTGAGCAAATCGCTCATTAACTGAGTTAATGCGATAATCAGAGGTAATATCACCGCGATCAATAGCCAGTCTGCGCCCTGCATGGCGGTTTCGTGCAATATTGCTGCGGTCGCTGCGGTTGTCAGCAACGCCAGGCTTCCAAGCCATGACAGCAGGGTTATTCTGTTGAAACTGTGCCGCAAGCGTATGAGCCTTGAGGCGTCTGCCAGGAGATGAATATCCAGCGCCTGTCGACCTTCGCCCGCAAGATAATAACCAACATGATGTTCCGGTGTATCAGGCGCTTTTTCCTCTGAAAACGCCAGCGCCTTCTCAGCAACCTCAGGCTCGCTGAGACCGCTGTCTCTGGCCAGAACCTCAACTACGTGCCGGTAATGATCCCGGGTATTGAAGTGCATCCGGGGATAGATGCCGGCAGGATCATTGCGTAAGGCCTGTTCGACAACGCTTATCGTTTCGGCGAAATCAGCCCAGTCCGTTTCACTCAATAAACGCAGGCCCGCGATGCTGTTACTGACGGACAGCTGGCTGGCGGCAAGCTGCTGATTGAAACTATGTATGAGAACGTCAGTGGTGATCCCCTGTTCCCGAAGGCACTGATCAACCCAGGTCAGAGGTAACGACAGCGCGTTGCCATGCCCCTGCAGGCGCCGCACCAGCTCTGCGACAAACGCACTGGTTAACGGAGGTCGGGAGCGCGCCATATCGGCAACCACCATGATTAAATCACCAGGCGCACTCTCTGCGCATTCGACAATCCTTGTTATCCACGTATCAGCAAGGTTTCTGTCCTGCTGCGCTTTTATCACTTCCATACTGATACGACGAAGATTTTCAATCAGCGCAAGGCGCAGCATTCCCGGTAACGCCCAGACTTCACCCAGCGTCAGCGGCGTCACCTGTTGATAGGCAGTGAGATAGCTGGTCAGGCTGGCGGCATCCCAGCGGCCATCGCCATGAGCAATGGCCTCTGATGCAATATGATAAATTCGTGGGCAATTCAACGGTGATACCAGCGACGGAAGACCTTTGCCAAAGCTTTTCGGCAGATGCTGGCGGACAGCGCGGATTTGTTCCTCAATCAAATAATAATTGTCCAGCAGCCATTCACCGGCGGGCATGATACTGGTCTTTTTACCCGCGTTAAGCTCATAGCAGTTTTGGGTAATGACGGCCTCATTGTCGCCAAGCCGTTTCAGAAGATAATAAGGATGCCTATCCGGTGATACTTTATGAGTCCGCGCCAGCTTCTGGCCGTAGCGTTCCATCTGGACGGTTGAAAAGAGTTCTGACCGCGGCGAGCTTTCACCGGCAGGATCGTTCGCCGAAAACGTTATGTTTTCGGCAGCATTCATCAGAATACGGGAGCGGTTAAACCACGCTCTGGGGATCATTTTCATAGCATTGCTCTGATGCGACGTTAGCGCGCAGGAGCAGTTGCGAAATCAGTTCAGAAACGTTCTCTCAGGATGGGCGTCAGGCATCAGGGATTTAACAGCTGCCGGAATCTAACATAAGTATAGGACATGAGCTCTGTTCTGCGGTTTTGGTCGAGCTAGCGTCGGGAGATAAACAGAGCCTTACATCCGGGGCAAAGCATGGTCTGGTTGAGCCGGATTTTTGACAACGGTTGTACTGATTTTAAGCCACAAACAGGACAGGCAGCAGTGGCAGTAGACGCACTACTGAAGAATTTCATTGCGTAATTGATAACAGACATAACCATTAACCTTTCAATGAATGAGCTTCACCGTACCACATGTGGTTAAGTTTTAATCTATCTATTTTGACACACTGAAAATCAGGAAAGATAAATGTTCGCAGCCACAGGCCCCCTGAGACCGTTTATCCGGCAAAACTCTATGCGGCTTCCAGGGATGAGTAATTCTGATTCGCGAGAGTTAACGGCTGAAATGTGAAGCAGAACGTCTTTTCGTCCATCAGATGGGATGATGAGGCCTTTACCACTAAGAATATCAAAGCTTTTGACAATTCCTGTCATTTTATGGGACAAGTCAATTCCTTATTGAAAACACTTAAAGACTATACATTGAAAATGGCATTCAGCCACTTTTATTTTTCCTACAGGACCTCTGGATGGTTAAAAGATAATTTGCTTATATCTATTCCCTGTGCCTTAATGAATCCCATCAGTTCGATGTACTAATGAAAGTTAGAAATTTTCCGGGCAGTTCTCATTACCAGGCGCTATCGTTGATATCCCCTCTTTTTGAGTCCATACATTTACTATCAATACAATGATGTATAACAGGAGTCAGTATGACCTCTAGAATTACAGGCCTGGTAAAATGGTGTAACGAAGACAAAGGTTTTGGCTTCATCTCTCCTCTTGATGGCAGCAAAGATATCGTTGTCCATTTTTCTGCGCTTAATGGCGACAACTTTAAAACTTTATTTGAAGGACAGAAAGTTGAATTCGCCATTCAGATCGGAGATAAAGGTCCTGCTGCTGCAAACGTAATACTTTGCGATAAATAAATCAATGTGGGTCTGCGATAACGATGAAGGATTATCCCTGAGTAGACAGCCCCATAACTTAAATCAGTGAAAAATCGTTTATTCTTAATATCTGATCAGCATATTCTTCACAATTATGAGTGTGCTGACCGATGTAATGAAGTGCAGGACTACTGCATAAAAATTTTAAAAGCACAAACTAACTGCTTGTTAAATAAGAAGTGCGTAATGAGCGAGGCTATCTCCGAAAGAACCACGTAATGGCTTTGACCTTAATGGCATCTGCCAGCTAACACCCACGAGAGAACAGGATAATAGAATATGATTAAAGTCCTTGTTTTCTTTAATGCTGAATCCTGTAAAGTCATGACCGTTCTGGAAGGTATATCCTCTATCAGGCAGGAATATCCAAACGGTGAAGAAACACATCTTCGGATTATGTCTGCAGGTTTTCCTTCCTTAACTGGCGATCATGGCATTGTTTACGTGGCTACTGACAGGGAGTTAACGTCACAGGAGATATTTGATGCGGCCAGGAAATATTTATAGCATTTTTGTTATGCTCTCTGATTCACGTTTAATTGCATGCTTACCCTATTTATCAGAATCGAACAAAAAATGAGTTAAAAAAATTTATGGCCTGCTAACAGCAGGCTTTTTTTTTTACATTTGAAAAAATGCAGGTGTCTATCCCCTGTGTGCCATCTTGCCATTTGTGAAAAACCTTACTAAGCGGCGGCGCTAATTCACTAAATGTCTCTCCTGATTTAAAACTCATCAGGTATGACTGAAGCAATAAGTTATGAGGGTATAAAAAGGCTCTTCGGATGACTCCTGGCATCATCGTTTTAAGTACCTTTAAAAATGCATGGACATTTCGTAGGGGTTAGAATTTAGTTCTTGCACATTCTTCTTAATTTTGTCTTGCGATAAGAGATTTATATCAGTAGTCTAAACCTCGTTAATAACAATATGTACCAATCGGATTAAAATGCTCAGTAAGAGAAATCGGGTTGATGAGCAACCGTCGACATTGGTATTTGCTGAACAACGAAAAAATTTTTAAAGGTCTCTTTATGTCAGATGCTCTTACACAGTTAAACAATATCCGTACCTTACGCTCTCAGACTCGTGAAATGTCATTAGATGTACTGGAAGATATTCTGGAAAAGTTTAAAATTATTCTTATAGAACGACGAGAAGAAGAGACATTACGTCTTGCAAATGAAAGTCAGCGCCGCGATAAACTGGAAACACTTCGTCAGATGATGCTTGATGAGGGTATCGACCCCTCCGAACTTATGGCTGCTATTGGCTCTCCGGGTAAGTCTAAAAGGACGCGCTCCCCCCGTCCCGCGAAGTATCGATATACTGACGAAACTGGAGAGTCAAAAACATGGTCAGGTCAGGGGCGAATGCCGAAGCGGATCTCAAATCTGATTGCTGAAGGTGGGGAATTAAAAGATTTTGAAATCAGCTAAAAAGAGCCGGGTATAACCCGGCTCTTTTTTGTATAGGCCGCAAGTTGCCTTAGAGAATAGTCGAGAAACATTTAGTTCCGTCGATGTAGCCGAGGCGCTGTTTAAAATCACAGTGCTGCTTAAGGGACAAACCGGTTATCTTGCAGATCGTTACAGCGAGCGAAAAGAGAGCCATCAGGAGCTTTCATTCCGAGTCAATCAGGACAAAAAATAACGTATGTTCTTCGTGAATCCATACTGCATGAGCTTAACAACGTCCGTTATTGGCACATAGCAGACAGCTATGGGCTGCTGAAGGTCCGCTGTGAGCGAGGTATAGTCATTCGTACCCTGAGAATTACACTTTGAAGTGATTCAGGGTATGCGCTTACTGGTTACGAATATTGAGCGAGAATCATGTGATGATCGCCGCTTTTCTTTCGAGCCAGTAGGTGCTCCACGTTCGCTAACGAATACTCAGGGCATGCAGATAAACTGCTGGCTATATTTCTTTCGAAGAGCGTGGAATGCATACCAATCCCCGATAAAAAGGAGTTGGTGATGACTGTGACTAATCAATTTGCTGCGCACGTTGGTCTGGACTGGGCTGATAAAAAACACGATGTCTGTGTTCAGTTTAAAAACGGTGAACGCGTATTCGATGTGATTGAACATACAGCAGAAGCGCTTGATGCCTGGCTTACTGAGTTACACCAGAAAGTAAAAGGTAGAATCGCAATAGCTCTCGAACTGAAGAAGGGCCCCGTGGTATATGCTCTTCAAAAATACCCCTTTATCACCGTTTTCCCCGTCCACGCATTGTCCCTGGCTCGTTATCGGCAAGCCTTCTCGCCCAGCGGCGCTAAAGATGATCCGCAGGATGCCGAGCTGGCATTAGAGTTAATGCTGCGTTACCCCCAGAAGATAAAAGCTATTGAACCCGACAATGCGGATATTCGCTTACTTCAGCAACTGGTTGAGCAACGTCGTCAGTTGGTTGAAGATAAACGACGCTTTGTGAACCGGATAATCAACACGCTTAAACAGTATTATCCTCAGCCACTGGAGTGGTTCTCACATCGGGGTAGCTTACTGTTGTGTGAGCTGATTATCCGGTGGCCCAGTCTGCAACAACTGAAACGAGCCAGACGCGACACGATCCGCAACTTTCTGAATGCCAAAGGTGGTCGCGCTATGGCCCTTACCGAGCAACGTGTTGCGAGTATTGATAATGCGATCCCATTGACTACAGACCCGAGTGTTATAGAGGCTAATGCTTTGATGGCAGCAGCACTGGCGACACAAATTAAAGTCGTGAGTGAAATCATCAAAACCTATGACGAACGAATCGAAACGCTGTTTGACACATTGCCAGATGCGGGGCTGTTCAAATCACTTCCGGGCATGGGACCGTGCATGGGCCCACGGATGCTTGCTGCACTTGGTGATAACCGTGACCGGTTTAACAGCGCTGAAGAAATTCAAAACTACGCAGGTATAGCACCGGTGACCGAACGAAGCGGCCAAAAATCCTGGGTTCACTGGCGATGGCAATGTGCCAAGTTCGTCAGGCAGACCTTTGTTGAATGGGCTGCCAAGACGGTTAATTCATCATACTGGGCCAAACTGTATTATCAGGGCCTCAGAGAAAAGGGCAAATCTCATCAGTCTGCGATCCGGGCACTGGCGTTCAAATGGATAAGGATCATTTACCGCTGCTGGAAGGCCAGAACCTGTTATGACGAAGCGAAATATTTGCTGGCTCTCGAAGCGAGACACTCGCCCTTACTGAAGCCATAAAAAGCTTGTCGAATGTCTCAGGGCGTGAAGCAGACATTGGCGATGTTATAATCCGCCAGTGGGGCATTACTATCATTATCATGTGTTAATTAATGGAGAGCAGGCCAAGTTGAAGTGTGATGTATAGTTTATTGTGCCCCCATCCTAATGCTGGCATAGTGCAAGGATAACACACAAAAACTTTATAAAAAGGTCACTCGGATGAGCGAATCACGTAAGCAATTTGTATTATCTAAAGGTGCGACTTGCAATAACTGGAATTGGAGTTGGTCATTTACCAATCACGATGAAAAAATGGTTATCTTTGGGGCGTGGGATTTCAATACTGACAATGAAAAATCACTGATAATGCATAAGGATTGGCAAAAGAAAAATAATCGTCAACAACCGGGATACTCTCAAGCAATCGAACATTTAAAATTATTAGACCAAGGATATAATCTATATATTTTTTATCAAGAAAATATTAGTGATGACGAAGGTGAACCAAAGATAGGTAAAATTAGTGACAATCTTTTAAAAGCTTACATGAAATATGATGGAGAAGCTTGGTATGCATACAAAAACGCATTCGACTACTTACCTGATGAAAGAGATGCCGAAGAGGAATATTTTGAAGGGACTCGAAAATTAGTGGCTGTGAATGCTTATGAACGTAATAAAGATGCTAGAGAAGAATGTATTAGGATTCATGGTTATAAATGTAAAGCTTGTGATTTTGATTTTGAAAAGAAATATGGCGAGCACGGAAAAGGTTTCATCCACGTACATCATATCATACCCTTGAACATGATAGGCAAGCGCTATAAAGTCAATCCAGAACATGATCTGATACCTTTATGTCCTAATTGCCATGCTATGGTACATCGTTTTAAAAACAATGAATTAGGTTTAGATAAATTAAAAGAACTTATATCATCGGGCAAATAGTAATATTAAATATCTTCTCGCCTTAAACCGTGGTCAACGGGGTGTTCTGTAAACTAAGCCGTCGTGACCACTTCCTAATTAATACGTCGTGATGTAAGCAATGTCGGTTTTTGGCACGAAGAAGCCCCTCTAAGTCGGCAGGTTTGAGCGAGGAGCTGACCTCGAAGATTGAACTGATAGGTGGGAGCCAACATCAATGAAAGTACTAATCCGATGATCGTTGACAACCTGACCGGCACTATATCAGCTACCGATCAAAAAATTGTAGAAAGGTCAAATATCATCGTAGGTGACAAATTTAATGCTAAAAGTGGAAGCTATTTTTTCTCTATTGGTTTTCGACATCACCGAATGAGCACCAGCTCCAGATGCACCATCATTAGTACAGAACCAATCATTTTTATAAGCGTAATGTCCGGCGATAGAATCAGCATCGGCCCAGTCACCAAACCTTTTACGGATAACCTTCTCGCCTATAACAGGTTCATTATCTGCAAGATTAGTAAACCAGTTTTTTTTAGCATCATAGCTGCCACCTAGGGTATCGATCTCATTTTCGAGATCCTTAAGCCACTGTTGACCAGACATCAGTTCCTGCTCGATAAAATTCAACATTTCAAAGTAACGAGCTTGGCGAACTTCTGTAGTAAAAGTATGTTCTGGGGCCTTATGAATGAGAGAATACGCTTCTTTATTACCATCAGGTAATGTTCCTAATGGACGAGGTAAGCCAATGCGGGGGCAAATTAAAAATTTTACACCCATGGATATAAAATTATCCCAGCGAGTTTGATTAAATGAAAAATTTACTTTTTTCATCGCTAGAAGATCAATTTTCCCTTGTTTGCTCAACCCATCCAATGTAAGCGTGGGTTCAGCTACAAAAGGAACGTATGTGCCATCAATAAATTTCTGGTATACCTTAGAAGTCTTTTGGAAAGCGGTTCCTATGACGTTTGTGTCGAAAGTTATTCTTATCATTTTATATCATATATCCTTAATTTTAAATGAAATGTTATTGCAACCAAGAGACCTTCGGGTTTACATTTCCGCGAGGAGTGGCTTCAGTAATGGTTTTTTTAAGGTATCCGAATGACTCCAAGCATAACTTTTGATTTGCCATTAATGATATCGGCAATCCAGATAATTGTTCTGTCTTATTGTTAAGGTCAAGATAAAAGTCAAGCCATAAAATAGAGAATAGATAATGTTTTCTTCTTGGGATAAATACAGGAAGTAATGTCCCGTATTTCAATTTCCAGAATGATGGTGCGATATACACCCTGTAAGGAATTTTATTTTCTTCAGGGTTTAACAAGAATAAGCGCATTCTTTCTCGAGTGACATCATCGATATTCAGAGAATCATAATTGTTCCATACATTAAAAGATCCACGCCAAAAAATACTTATCGCAAAATAATAAATCTTATTCATGTCAATCCCTGGCAGGAAGCCAGAGCCAAGAGTAATGTTATATCCCCCAGTGCTGTTCAAAAGATGTATAATTTTGGCGTGTGAAATTTTTGTAAAATGACCAACTCCGTCACCTCCTGGTACAGGAAGGCAGGTGTTAGCAAAATAATGCTCGCCGTTTTTATTTAATTTATCTTCACAGCCCTGACAAAAAAGCTCTGTTTTTATTTCACGGAAAATCTTGAACGTATTCTTATTATTGTCGGCCATATTCAGATCATGTTTAGGCGCTCGCATCTTTCGCATGCGGCGATAAACGAGTTTTGGTATAAAGTGACTTAACTCTAAAGATTGCACCGACTTCATGCACATAGAACATTTTTTTAATTCAAGGGGGGTGTTGTTTTCATCCATTTTACACTCGGAAAATATTATTATAGACTAATGCATTATAACAAAATCATTGTTATAATAAATTAAAATTTTCAATATATGCACTTTAAGTTAAAGGCCTACATAGCAACCATGTTGTGGACCAAGTAAGCCGTTCAAACCTACAAAAACACTTAGACTGCGGAAAGCCTGAGAACAACATAACTAATGATCCTTTACACCGGACAAAAGTATTAAGACTCATAAACTGGTGGCTTTTTTCAATGCTGAATCACAGGTGATTATCCACTACAGACAGATTTTAAGTTGTTCTGTCAACATGTGTAGCAGGTAGTGCAAAAATTCAACTGGTCGTAACCAACCCCTTACCATTCCATATCCTGTCGGAAATGCATTGCCAGATGACAGAATTAACCGTGTTAACAACACAGCAGTGCGTTGAGCTGTCCTGCTCCCGGTTGATAAGCATAGACTGATTTAGCAACGTCCGCTTCTGGCACAAAGCGGACAGTGATCACCGTTCTTACGACTACTTTCTGACTTACTTCGTGACTTGCCCTAAGCATGTTGTAGTGCGATACTTGTAATGACATTTGTAATTACAAGGGGTGTAAGACATGGGTAGCATTAACCTACGTATTGACGATGAACTTAAAGCGCGTTCTTACGCCGCGCTTGAAAAAATGGGCGTAACTCCTTCTGAAGCGCTTCGTCTCATGCTCGAGTATATCGCTGACAATGAACGCTTGCCGTTCAAACAGACACTCCTGAGTGATGAAGATGCTGAACTTGTGGAGATAGTGAAAGAACGACTTCGTAATCCTAAGCCAGTACGTGTGACGCTGGATGAACTCTGATGGCGTATTTTCTGGATTTTGACGAGCGGGCACTAAAGGAATGGCGAAAGCTGGGCTCGACGGTACGTGAACAGTTGAAAAAGAAGCTGGTTGAAGTACTTGAGTCACCCCGGATTGAAGCAAACAAGCTCCGTGGTATGCCTGATTGTTACAAGATTAAGCTCCGGTCTTCAGGCTATCGCCTTGTATACCAGGTTATAGACGAGAAAGTTGTCGTTTTCGTGATTTCTGTTGGGAAAAGAGAACGCTCGGAAGTATATAGCGAGGCGGTCAAACGCATTCTCTGAACCAAAGCATGACATCTCTGTTTCGCACCGATGGTGACACTTCTGCTTTGCGTTGACAGGAGAAGAAGCCATGAAACTGCCGAACCAACCCGTTGTTTTGTGCGTATTGATAGTATGTCTTACGCTGTTGATATTCACCTGGCTTACGCGCAATTCGCTCTGCGAACTGCGGCTGAAAGACTGTACGCGGGAAGTGTCGGCTGTGATGGACTACGAATCCGGTAAGTAGCTGAAAGAGGGGGGGTAACCCCCCTCGATTCAGATGTGGCCAGCAAGCCAATAGCACCTTTAGAAAAGGGTTTCTCCGGTCGGGGAAACCCTTTTTTCCTTCCGTTCGGTGGCAGACCGCCACTCAATTACCCAAGGCATTCAACAGTCTCAGTGGAATACCGTCGGATTAAAATTCTCCCCAGAACGGCTGCGGCTCGCACTGGGTACCTCCTCCTGCGTCCTGTTTAATTCTCAACGCCTCAATTTTTCGAGGACCCGCCGCAATTTCCGAACCTGGCTGGTCGTGGAGAGAGTACTGGTTTGTGGATGACATGCACTGGTCTTCTCATTGGGCTGTAGCTCATAGGACATAGCCAGTGCGGTCAGTGCTTCTTCAGCATCCAGCAGAGCTTTAATGGCCGTCTGGCGCATCTCTGCACGGCGTTCAATTATGGTCATGTTTGTCCTTGCTGCATCCGGTAAAATGACGCCGGGTATTCAGTCTTTCACGTTTTTCAGAATGGCCTGGCGGCAGGCATTCCAGATCGTCTGGGCATTCGCATCGCAGTCCACGAACCCGCCGCATTCCTGATAGATGACCTGGTAGACGCTGTCTGGGATCTTCTCCGGTACAACCGGGGAAAAGATGCTGACGGATGCCTTTCCTTCGGCGGCGTCACAGACGGCGTCCAGATGATTCGCCATCCATTCGGTTAAATTCAGATCCTCCTGAATTGCCTGCGCCTTATAGCGTTCTTTTCTTGTTACAGTGGCACGCATCTGAATTTGTACGCTCGCAGGCTCTTCGCCCTTCATCGCATTCTGAAGTGCAGATTTGGGCTGTTTCATCTTCGTTTTCATTTTCAATCGCACTATTTGGAAAGCGGCTTGTCTTCAGTGGGCTGAACCGGGGCTGTCTCCCCCGGCGTAACCAGCACACCAGCTTCACTCAGCACATGTCTCCACTGCTCATCCCGGTAGGCCGTTGCGGCGTCGGCAGAATCAAAGCATTGGTCGCAGGGCGGACAATTTACGGTAACCAGGCTCACTACCGGCTTAACGTAGTACGCTCTTCCCCGTGGATAATCTTTTCCACAAGGGGCATAGAGCTCCTCGTCCCCACCAACACGGCGGAGGTGGAATTCTGGTTGCTGGCTGGCCTGCTCGGACAGCTTCACGGATGCCGTCTGCCAAGCTGCGATAGCCCGGGTCATGTCGCTTTCATGCCTGGCAAGATCTGCATCCCGGCGAGCCAGTAGGTGCGCGATAATATTGGCTTCATCGTAATTGATGACCGCCATTAGTTGACGGGTCGCTTCATCCCAGTCCTGTACTGCGGAGCCATCCAGTGGATTAGCGAGGTGCGCCTGGTATGTCGTACGGTAATTTGCGGCAGCACCTTCCAGCTGGTGCAGTTTTTCATCCGATAGTTGTTCGGTCATTGCACAGTTCCTTTTAGATGCAGGCTCAACGCTTGCATTAAAATTCATGCCGTCTGTTTGGCTGCGGCTTTACGCTGGGCGGCGATATGGGCGGCAATCTGCTTTTTGAGGCGCTTATAGTCAGCCCTGAAGCGTGCCACGTCATCGATCTCAATCATGTACCCGCAGCTGTAACCGGCATGCCCAAACGCATCGTCATCTTCGTAGTTTGGACAGTGATCGCTTTCCCAACCCGCTGCATCCAGCAATTCATCAATAGCGACGAGGTGTGCCCTGGGCGCATTCTCAATGATGAAGTAGAGCGAGCGACCCCAGAAGTGGCTGCGGGTACCTTCGATAACAGCAGTGTCGTTCGTGGTCTGGCGGGAAAGTTTCATTGGATACTCCTTTGCCCGGAGCCGCCGGGGCGGGGGTGTGATGTTCACACCTTGTGTTTGCAGTATGCGGTCCTTTTCAGGCAACCGGGAAAGTAACTTTTCGCTGCTGCTGGTGGACTGTCGCCTATTGCTCGCCAGCCTTTTTCTTTAGATAGTTTACGTCTGACTCATCACATACCTGATCCATATGACGCTGAATCCATGCCGAGATAGTCAGGCCATTACGCTTCGCCTCACGGACATAGCGTGATTTTTTCTCCGGGGTCATACGCATCTGGACCAGTGCCGTTGCTTTGTCGGCCTCATCTTTTTTCGCGTTATCGTTGCCCTTCATATGGATCGCGTTAACGTGCTTTTCATTGTTATCGGTCATAGTGTTCTCGGTCAAACAGAGCCGCGTAGTGCGGCTCCCAGGGGGAGAGTGCAGCCGTGTCATGTCGCTGTTGAAACCGTCGGGTCAGGGGCCAGTCCTGTGGCGAGGTTTACGGAAACGTTCTGCACGTTAGAATGAATTGTCTGGTCAGGCTGTTGGTCTGTATTATGGACGACGGTGTCTGATGGATTGTCAGCCATTCGAACAAGATCACCGGCCATAACTTCGTGCCGATGATCAAGCATGACTACGCCAGTCCGTGCCTGGGCACGGGGTGTGCCGTTAGCGCTGCGGATGAATGCACTTCGAAATCCCGTCACGGTACGAACAGTACCCTTGTCCAGGACCCGCTGGCCCGACTCCAGAGTCTCAGCTGCGGCCGCATGAAATTCCGCCACGGCAGCAGCAAACCACTTTTCGAAACGGGGAGCAATGGTCTTCACGGCAAGCGAGGTACAGGAATAGACCTGTTCAACCTGCTTAGAACCGTTTTTATCGGTAAAGGCGATAATGCCGATTCGGCCACAGTTAACGGTGTAGAAGGTTGGTCTGAAGCCGTTGGTGAGGAGTGATTTAACAGCTGAGAAGAAAGCGGATTTAAGCATCGGTTTCATGGGGTTATCCTGTATGCCCGGAAACGCCGGGGCGTGCGGCCAGAGTGCCGCTGTGTGATTAAATATACAGAATCAGAGTTGTTTTGTCAATACAAAACAACGGGTGCTTTTTCCACCTGATAGCTGTATTTATTTTTTAAATCAGACTGTTAAAGTTGTAATGCGCAGTGCAGCAGCGGGCTGAGTCAGCCCACCGAGATCACCGCCGTTGTGGCTAACTCCTGCCCACGCCCGGTCAGCCGTACGCGATAGAAACAGCTCTGTTCTAACCCACTTTTCAGAGTGAACTCAATCAGGCCCAGCCGGAAGAGGGGCGGCAGACTGGGGGCATTAACCGGAAAATATCCCAGCGTACTGAGGCAATCTGGACGCTGCTCCATCCCTTTCTTTCCGTTGCCCTGCATCAGGTAGCGGGTTCCGGTATTCAGCCGACGCAGAGTATAAATTTGGGCGTTAGTCAGCGTCATGATCATCGCCCTCTTCAGTGGAAGAGCTGACCGGCTGTTTCCAGCCGCAGTGACAGTCCTGTAGCGTTCCATCCCCCCCTTCAAGGTACGCCAGGCACTCGGGGCAATACAGCTTCATTACCACGGGACCACCTCGACATGTTCACCCAGCCAGGCCAGCTTCTCGCGAAGCAGTTCGGCGGCATTCATCTGGTCTTCGGCCCAGAATGGAGCGAGTCCCATAAATTCGCACCAGTACGCCAGACCGGATTTTCCGTCGTCCCGGTAAGTCCAGACCGCCTGGCCGTGACCCACGCCGGAGTCGACGGTTACATACAGCCCGGGCATGCATTCACAGGGCTCCTCGCAGTCGCAGGTGCCACTCTGGACCACGCGTACTCGTCTCAGCTTCACTGCGGTACGCAGGCGCAGGAGCTCCTCCAGCGCATCAGCGTCGAATTTCGTCGTGCTGACAAGGGTGTTTGCACTGGTTTTACGCAGCGCCTGAATACGGGTGCGAAGCGCATCGTTGCTGATAGTAGCCTTAATCATCATTATTCCCCCATCTCACCCAGCTGCTTGCGGATTGAAACGCTTTCCGCACGGAGTTCATCTTGTTTTGCCAGCAGGAAACGTTTTACAAGCGCCATCGCGTCCAGAAATTCAGTGGGCTCACATTCAACCCGTTCGCACACGCTCTGAACGGCTTCCGTCACCAGCGGCATTACGTCCAGCGCTGTCTGCATTTCCGAAATCACAGAGGAGTTGCCTGCGTAACGGGTTGCCAGTGACAGAGTCTCTTTGCTCATGGATCGCTCCTTATGCCGAGACCGGACGGACAAACAAGTCATGCGCCCCATCTGCCAGCGGCTCGCAGTAATCACCGAAACCGTCTGGCACAATGCTGCCATCGGCCACGATGCAGGAAGCCACCGGTTTCTGTGCCCGGTACGCTGCCAGTTCGGCTGCGTCGACTTTCGCGCCATCGGTCAGGTCAAAATGCAGATCGTCATACGCAGAGCCGTTCAGCTCTTCTTCCAGACTGATAGCCGCATTCAAGGTAGCCAGCGCATCAGCGACGTCACGTGAGTTGATTTTTGCGTCGCGCAGCTCTAGCTCAAAGGCCAGTTGCAGGCGGCGTACAGCGACGATGTGGGACTTATGCTGGGACAGACGAATGAGGGTGTCGATATCGTGGGTCATGATGCTTACCTTATGCCCGGAAACGCCGGGGCGTTGGTGCGGATGCCGCGCCATGGGATTACTATGATCTTCTGAACTTCTATTGTCAATACAATAGAAAACAACGTTTTGAGGATTTTTTATACAGGACGGATGCTGCGGTAAATTCAGTTGCACACAGTCATTAGCCCCTGCATTTACAGAAGATGGAGGCGGTTTAATCCAGGAGCTGACATCTTGATATGGACGCCAGCCGTCACAGCATGATTCTGCCCGGGGACACCGCGCCGAGTGTGACCTCCCGCAGACGGAAGAAGAGCGGGGGAGAATGTGCCCCTTCTCCCTGCGGTGGTCGCTGGGTTCAATATAGGATTGAAATTCCCCGCTTATCGACCAGATGTGGCATGCGAACAGGGTAGAATACTATTCCGGATTCACGAATTATCAGCGCCAGCCGGTGACCCGCTGACGTACCCGCTGCAACCTGTGCCGAAGGTGTCGACATGATTAAAAAGGAATGTATGAAAGAACGTACACAATCCCCGGGTGAGTCGTTTGCTCACGCTGAGTTTATGGAGAAAGTCTTTACCAACTTACGGATGTTTTGTGACGCCGAATACCGACGGTTAGCCACAGGTGAGAAAGAAACCCAACAGTCGCAACCGGAAAAGACCATACATTCGCATTATCTCGTGTAAGACCCATGCCGCCGTATCCTTTCCCGATGGCCGGGCAGATTTAGCCTGGCCCGATTTTAATTCCCTCATTCTACCTGCCCCGCGTTGAGATGTTCGACAGTGATCCCGGTTATTCTTTTATAGCGATAGATAGATTGCCATTCCATATTTTGGAAAAGTAACTTTAGATGCCTTGTGACGCCGCAGTTCCCCTCTTACTCATCTTCCCTTCAGCGCATGTAACACCTTTCATGCTGACGGTTCTGCATTATTGTGGGTTCTTGCAGACGGAAAAGTAACTTTTTCGATAAATTCCGGCTTTTTGGTACCCGATTTCACACTAAAGTTAAATTTGGCCTCCTTAGCGAAAAATTAAAACGGACGGATCACGTACTATTACCACGGGAAAAAAAGTTACTTTTTTTTCGCCTCAGGTTATTAGGAAATGAATCGAACCTGGTATTGTTGTGTTGTAGCGAACAACCACCCTAAACGAAAATTTAAAAGGAAGGCCACAATGTCCACTATCGAAAATGATGTAAAAACCGCTAACAACGATATCAGCCTGCGCACTTACCTGGAGCGTTCCGGTAACGGCGCACGCAAAAGCAATGGTCTGGTCATCAACCCGGCAGTGGTCGAAGAGGAAGAAGGTTTTAACACCCGTACCGCTGGCATGGGAGAAAGCTACTACTCCTTACCCCACGTGGTAGCCCACCTGAACAGTCTTAAAGAGTCCTATAAGTCTGAGCCTTTAAGCGTACCAGCTATCGTCGTGCAGGTTCTGAATGGTCGTCCTGTTCTGCGTCAGGGGGCATGTCGTATCCGCGCCGCCGCTATGGCAAACATCGAGCTGGCAGAGGAAGGGCGTGAACTGATTTCGTTAATTCGCTGCGAGGAGTTTCGCGGTAGCCGCGCCAGTGCCGAACAGTTTACGCTGGACGGTAACTCTAATCTGGCTCTGTCTGTCGTGGCTGAGGCGCTCTCCATCAAACGGATGGTCGAAGATGCTGAAGAACCTAAAACGTTCGCAGAACTGGCCAAGCGTCGCGGTAAAACAGAACAGCACCTGCGTCAGATGGTTCGCGTCCTGGACCTGCCTGAAGCCCTCCAGGTTATGCTGGTGACAGGGGAAGTGAGCATGTATGTCGCGCTGGATGAATATCTCTACAGCGGCGATAAGGCCGTGAATAATATCACCAAAGCCATCGACGTCTATGGCAAGGCTACGGCCAAAACCCTTAAATTCGTCAAAGCTGGCAACATTGATGCAGCCATGCAGCCGAAAGCGCCGGTCGTGCAGGAAACGAACGCAAACACCCCTGAAACCACCGTGACGGAACAAACATCCGTCGAAGGTACTACGGATGAGACCACCCCGCCGCAGCTGGTGGACGGGAATGTTGGGACCAACCCGGAGCCAACTCCGGAAAACACCCCGGAGCCGAAGGCGAAAGATCCGATCAAAACGCCAGAGCCTAAAACTGTATCGGTCTCCAGCGTACTCAACAAAAAGACCGTGACGACGATTGCGGACACGGCAATCCCGCTTTTTTCGCGTATTGCGGAAGAAGCAGAACAACGTGCCGCTAAGAACCTCAGCGACGATACGTACACCTTAGTGCTGACCAATGATGAGATGAATGCCATCTGTGAAGCCCACGGCAATCTCACGCAGTACCTGCGTAAGCATGCCGAAAAGCAGCAACAGGGCCAGGCATGATTTTCTGACCGACCCTCCACCCGGTAGGGTCGGTTACCACCACAGGTCAAGGAGAAACAGGGTAATGAAGAATATCGCGATCAACGTCAGCACGAAGGCACCATTGCAGACAGTTAAGGACCCTGTGACCCGGGTCAGCATTCAGTGTACGGCGAAGGATGAGAAGGGCGAAGACGTGGAAGTGAATATTCTCGATCTGGAGCAGCACCACACCACCAACGAAATTAAAGTGACTTTTGGCGGCTCCCCCTCCCAGGCGCTGACCATGCTCAGCCGGGTGATGGACGTGCTGCAACAGCAGGCGGACGCAGAGCTGCAACTGAATTCTTACGCTCGTTTGCAGTAAACGTAAAAGGTGAATGATCCGTTTTAATAAGTACCTGCAAACCCCATGGATACCGATTTGACGAATGGCACACCCATTTATAAATCTTAACCGCCACTGAACAGGCAATAAACAGAGTTATTGTGAACTTACATCCGAGGGAAAATAGGTGGCTACCAGCTTTTAGGATGGTGATATTCAAATAACTGCAAAATTACGAATTAGCAAGCGTATTGTAGGGAATACATAATGGTAGAATAAGATATGGTTTTAATAATTTACAACGCTTAAATCCACATTCGTCCATATTTAATATTTATGGGAATTTAAAAATATATTCAGTGTAGGTTATTAGCTAGCAGGTCGAATTTTATATAATACCAAAAAACAGGAGGTATTATGAAAACCAGTCTGGCTTACGCATCTAATTGTTCCGACGCTCTCTATTCCTTTATTTACAAGGCACTGCAACAACGCTCAGGTGCCGAAAATGAAAGTCTCTATCAGCAGGCTATTTCAGCGTGCCGTACTCCGAAGCAAAAAAAGAAAATGGCCGGTTACTACGCCGGTCCGTGGCAGATGCTGTTTAACGCCTGGTGTTACAACCGCCTACCCAACATTGCCGTACTGCCCGTGTTGGCACAGCAGTGCTTATCCTTTTTGCAGTGCGAAGAACTGATCGCCGACTGGCACTAATCACATTATGTCCTGCTGGTGGATGCTGGCAGGTCTGGAGTACCTTTAAATGTACAGATATGACAGGAACCGGCAGTCGTTCAACCTGGTCAATGCGCTTCAGCCGGTCTATCGCAACAACGGTGGCGGTTTGTTTGAGTTCGACCGCAGGAAGCAACATGAAACGGCTGATCTCATCTTCGAGGCACTGACGTTTTCCCAGGCGCCCGAACTGGAGCTGGCGAAATTTGTCCGTCTTAAATCTGTGCGCCGAATTGCACAGTTTGACGACGGTGAAGTGCGCTATGGCGTTCACGTTGAACTGGCCGACGCTGTTGATAATAATTCCTTCAGAATTTTCAAAGATGATAATACAGGTGGATTTGATTTTTATTTATTTTCTACTTCAAATAATGAAGCAGAGCTTGTCCGCTTTAATCTGGATGTCTGTGGTATTCATTTACAGGACATTTTTGAACGGTCAACCGGCTTGTGTCTGTCGTACTGAATTATTTATTAAATATTTCACTTCAGGTTATTAGCCACGAAACCGGTTGTGGAATAATAATAAAAAACGACGAGGTGAAATATGAAAAATCTTAATATTCAGATTAACGACATCGCAGCAATTAACACACTTGGTGGATCAATGCTGGCGGATATCATCGCCACCCAATATAAAGTAATTGGTGATAACAAAGACACTGCGGAAATGCCTATGCCGTGTATTGCTTACGGGCAGACCCCTGCAAATATCGACCCAGGCGTCTTCATCAACCGTGTGTACTGCTTGGACAGTCAATCGCTAAGTGCCAGCCTGCGTTACGAGCTGTTTAACGGACTTGCGAACCAGGCGTTTACCTTCTTCTGCCAGTCGGGCTGGTACGGTGCATTCCGGGTGGTGTCTTTCCGTGATAACGGACCTGCCGGACTCCTTAATATCGGCATTGTCCATGAGAAGGTGTTAAACGAATTTTGCGCCGATTTTCCCCGGGCTAATGTCAGCGAAACCGGCTTTAACTGCGGCATGACATTTGACCAGATCCGGATGTTTATTTCAGACCGGGCCTATCAGATGCCGCTCTACAACAACCAAGATCACTTCGTTAAACTCGCGAAACGCCTTGTGGCCTGACACCCAGTGCCAGGCTCAGGCCTGGCCATTATGAAGGAAATGCCCATGAGCGGATTTTTCAGCAACGAATCACCGTTATCACTGGCTCAAGCCCGCGCCGTTGCCGCCGGTTACCAGAACGTCTTTATCGAAAACCTCCAGCCAGCAGGCCATTTCCAGATTGCCATCCGTAATCATCGCGACCACGATCGCCAGCTGATCTGGCGTAACTGGAATTATGAACCCGATGCCTATGATGCGCTCAATAGCCACCTGCAAAGCCACGGACTGAAGGCCAGCTGATCAGCACAAGAACCCGGTAACTCCGGGTTTCTTTTTATGGACTCAGCTGTCAGTGCTGGCAAACGGGGAAGGGAGTCTGGGTCTGCCCGGGGCCCACAGCTGGTGGTATAAGTCTGACCCGCATGCAGATGGTTTCGCCCGGTGCCGAGATGGCGCCGGGGAACTGAAAAGGTATCTTGCATCCGGAAAGAAATCGTCGTGACCTCCCGACCTGCGTGTAGATATGCCTGGCGGATGCCTGCGGTGTGTCGTCTGTAACTGAACTGAGCCATCTTAATTCGCGATCGAGAGAAAAGGGACGTGCTAGCAAAAATTAAGCGCGAGGGACTTTGATATAAATACTCAGACAATTAACGATGACTCACAGGATTTCACTGGTGCTTATGATTCTCCATATTGTTTTAACCCTCTATGTGGTTGTATGTCTTTTCTGCTGTCTATTTTTGAGAGCCCGTAATAAAAAGGCACTTTGCCATTCCCAGACCGAAGGGCGTCGGTATACGCAGGATAGTAAGAGAGGGGGGATTGCCGACGGAAATGGTTCCTTCTTTACCCCCGATACCTCAGGCGGTGATGGTGGATGTGGGGGTGGTGGTGACGCTGGTGGCGGATGTGGGGGTGGTGGTGATTGATGCTGTTCGCAGGCGTCCGCTGGTGGGGAGCTATCGACATTGGTAATTTTGACGGTTTTTTTCGTAAAGGTTGCGGCCGTGGGCTCTGGCTGGTGGGGCGTGAAGTCAGAGAATCTAAATTAAATCCGTCGTGCAGAAAAGTACCTTTTCTGAATCTGTCAGACGCATCCGGAAAGAAAATATCTCTCGGGGCAGCAAAGGCACGCCGGAGGTGATTTGCAGATTCAAGCGGGAAAGTCTATTTTTCATGCACCGAACCTATTTGGGCTGGGACGGAACCTGGTATAATGGACACATACAAAGGAGGGCATTATGAATACTTTTCTTTACGTACTGGTAGGCTGGATTGTCGTGCTGTATCTGGTTAATAAAGTGCGCGAAAAACGCAGCAAAGCGAAAGCGGTTAAAATCCTGGTGAAACGCAATGGCGTTTATCAAGAAGTGGATGCCGTAATGTTGCCCAAATACCAAGGCAGCGATGTGAGTACAGTTAAGACAGGCAATGAATCAGCCTCGCAATGGTTGAATAAAGAGGATGATATTACTGAACCGGAGTACTACAGTGGCGCTTCATTATTGAAGGCAACGAGAGATTTTGAAGCTCAACAAATGGAACAAAAATTCTAGCTACACTAGCCAGTTTTCACGACTAGGAACTGTTAGTTGAACCCTATTCATTCAGATTTAATAGGGTTGGACGGGAGGAGTTTAATAATGACAACGGCCAACGTAACCACCACTACTATCTACCGCTCCGATGATATTGTGCCTTTTCGTCGGCCACAGGGCGTTCTGGATAATCGTTATATGCCGCAGGCTTATGCTCTGGTACGGAACTGGGCCAGCAAACCAGCGGAGTACGGTTCTGGTGTTCTGGCAACCTACAGACAGGCGGTAGTTAATCTTGCGTATCAGGTTAAAGGGACTCGTGTGATTTTAATTCTGGTTCCCATTGAATGTGAGCCGGTTGGCGTAATCATGACTGACACAGTCTTATGGCCGTCGCTACCCATTGGGGAGGTCATGCAAATTATGCAGGAAGCATGGCAAAATATTCCGGTGTTGAATCCATAAAAAAGCCCCGCATAAATTAGCAGGGCTTTTTTTTACTTTGTCGAACCGAATATTTTACCCGGTAGATTCCGAAGAAAGCGCAAAAGGTTATAGGTAATACGCTGCTCCAATCGCATAGTTGTTTTGTATCTGGTGGTAACGTTGTGGATATGGTCCAGATCAGTATAAAGGCCAGGAGGCTTTCTCTTTAACTTCAGCTCCCCACGGATATAACTTACTGCCTCAGGCTTGAATACAGTTAACTGGCGCCGCTCAGTGACTTTCCGAACAAAATCACCCATACCCATGCAAAGCCAGTCTGGCTTCTCACCTTCAAACTTGCAGGGCCCGTTAATGATGACAACATTGATACACTCCAGTTCGCTGGCGCGTAATGTAGACTGAATGGCCTTGATGTGACCGTAGTTTTGCCTGAACGGGTTTTGTAACTTTAGTGTCCCTGACGATTTCCATTTTCGCCAGTGGCTTTCATCCAGCTTCCCATAGAGCTTTCCAGCATAGTTCTTCTGCTCGATGACGTAGAGCCCATGAGAGGCGATAAGGACGTGATCAATCTGCGTGGTGCCAGTGGCACTAACCGGCAGAGTTAAATCGCTCAGAAGGCCTTCTGCATCATCAGGAAGGTACGCTTCAATTTGCTTGGCCGTCCTGCGTTCAGCAATGGCTGACGATACGAATCCCATCAAGCAATAAAGCACAATGAGTACCAGGGCAATAATACTTATTGCTATCACCCGCCACGCCATCAGGATCACGTCCATCTTATTTCACCGTCGGATAGCTGGTGGCCTGAACAGAATCAAGTAACCGGGAGGTTGTGCCCGCCAGCGTTTCGATGTTGGTTGACAGGCTCATTAACATACCGAGCGCGGAGCGAAGCGATCGTTGCGGCTCGTTGTACGTTTTGAATGTAGTGGTCGAATACATTTGAGACAGACGCGAACGGACCTCGACTGGTGTCAGGTCACCGTCGATGAGACCGTACTGGATTGCTTGCTGCGTTGTCCATACCCGGCCGGAATACAGAGCGACAGCATTTGCCTCCGGGCGGCTAATTAGTTTGTTACCCCGGCCTTGCTCAACGTCCGAAATAAATTTTTCATGCATGGAATCCAGGATTTGCTTCTGCATAAAATCCCGGGTGGCCTCGGAAAGCGGATGATAAGGGTCGAGTGCAGCTTTAAATTCCCCTGCTGTGAGCGGCTCATTTTTAACACCGACCGTATCCATGACGCGGGACAGGTTCCAGTGATCCATTCGTATGCCGATCGAGCCGGTCAGAGCGCTGCTATCTGCATAAATGGCGTCAGCAGGGGACACGGCGTAGTAGCACGCTGAAGCACAAATGCCTTTGACGCTAACGATAATAGGCTTATAGCTGGTTTCCATATCGGCAATGAAACGGCCACTCCCGGCGGAGAGGACCTCCAGGGTATTGCGTTTCGATTGTTCGGCATTGATATCGTCCTGCGAGCGTGAAGCACTGGTATCACCCGTATTACGGGTCTTGCTTGCGGATTCCGCATGTGAAATACGTTCAATCTTCTGCTGGTGGCTTCGAAGTGCATTAATCTGGCGATAAATAATAATCGCGTCTGAAGGTCCGCCACCACCTGACTCCGCCTCGATAATGACAGCTTTGGCATGCGGGTTGTTGTACGCTTTTGCCAGTGCTGCGGCTATCACAGAACCGTCACCGGCCTCTGACCCGGTGCCCATTTCTCCCGATATGCGCACGACGGCAATATGATCCATTCGTCCTTCTGATTCCTGATACTTATCGTAAATATTAAAGGCCGAAACCCCTGCTGCTGCTAATGCCAGAAGGGAAATAACCACTTTTGAGGTGGTATGGATTCGGAACATCTTATAAAAACGGTCAGCGTTCTCATCAAGCGATTCTTTGATATTGGCAGGTGACTTCTTATTTTTACGGTTAAACATCTGACCACCTTATTACATAAGTTTTTGAAAGTTAGACCACAAGCGGTTGAGTGCAATTCCCAATATCAGCAATGCGACAGGGGGGAACAGTTGAGCGATATTGTTAAAAAGAGACATATTAGGCATTGAGAGGTAAACAAAGGTTAATGCACCAATTATCCAGAAGGCTCTGAACCAGATCCTGTAAAACTGAACGGTTACATTACCGAAAACGTAACGTTTTAATTTCCATTGATACATGCCGTCAGCGAGCATAGCAATTAAGTAAGGTGAAAACACAATCAGCCAGCCGAGTATCAGATTCCAGCGGAAAATGGACTGATAAATGAGCAAGGGGAGATTCTTTGCCACAGTGTAGTTTACCGATGACATCTTCTCTGCAACGTAATTCAGCCCACGCGCAGGTTTCGTCGTTTCCGGGATCAGTATCGTATTCAGATATTCGATCAGCTTATAGTCATTAATCAGAGTCGACAAAGTAGCTTCACTATTTGCAATAACCGACAACCACCGGTCATTAGAAATGAGGCTACGACTGGCGTTCACCTCCTGAGTGATTTGTTGCTTTAGATCGTCAGTATTCTGGAAGCCCAGACTATAAATAAGATAAAGCATCATCCCTAAAAAAAGCAGTCCTCTGATGAATACTGCCCGTGCAGAATTATCCGCAGCCATTTGCGTCCCTCCACTCCCTGAATAAGTCTAATCGGTCGCCATGGTCACGGTAGTGGCTTCGCCAGATTGTTGGCACACCCAGCAACCAGTGGTATTGCTGCGGGATTATGTGGTTGATCAGGCTGAACTCAGCCAGTTCCTTATGCTCCGGACTTTTCCAATGAATTTGACCGGGTTCAGGAACATAGACACAGGCTTTTTCCTTTGCAGCCTGACGGCTAAACTCAACAAAATTAATCCCCCAGGGCGTCCAGTGTCGGTATCTCCCGGTGATCCCTGTATTAAATACCGGGAGCGTTAGCATGGTGTCTGCGTAGGTTGAGATGACCTTTTTGCACACACAAGGGCTATCAATTTGCTCCCGGTCGAGGTGTGTTAATAGTGCCCGGTCCATAATGTGGTTGAACATATTGGCATACAGCCCGGTCGGGTCGGGCAGGCGGTCAATCGCCGAGATTAGTTTAAATTTGATACGAGAGAGAAACGCCGAGTCTTCTATGGTAAGAATGTGACTTAATGTGGTTTCAGGGTGAATGAGTGGCTTATTGCGTTGTACTTGTTTAAACGTGACGCTGTCAGGCAGCGTAATAAACGCCGATGCAGCACTCGTAAAATTGACAAAATAGGGAAGTAAATAACTCCCCAGCATTTTTGAATTTTTATCAACAAGGCGGCGGCGCTCTTCAGAATTGTCGAATGTAATGCGAAAACCAATAAATTTTCGCTGTCCGTCTTCGCTCGTAAGAAGAGACTGAACCCATTCATCACAAGGTCCCTGAGCTACGGACCAGTAACTTGTTTCATGGTCACCGTATTCATTGCTGGTGGACAGTTCCCCTTGGAGCAGAAAAAGCTCGGAAAGGATAATAGCCAGCGCTGATAAAGACTCAGCATCGTTGTCATGGCAAAATTGCCCCACAGATTTCAAAGCACCTTTTTCAATCCCTGCCAGACGGTCACGAACATCCTGCGAATCGGCAAACTTCAGGCCTAATGAC
This sequence comes from Citrobacter sp. C13, assembly GCF_014596815.2. Classification (NCBI taxonomy): domain Bacteria; kingdom Pseudomonadati; phylum Pseudomonadota; class Gammaproteobacteria; order Enterobacterales; family Enterobacteriaceae; genus Citrobacter; species Citrobacter sp. C13. Next base: position 233,867 of record NZ_CP115025.1, on the reverse strand, counting down.
TGCATACGCCGTTTAACAAGCGAACGGCTTTTACTGACTTTCAGAGATGAACTGAAAATTTGATTTTGTGTCAGAGTAATTTGCTCGTCCATCAATGCAATTTCCTTAGATGTTTATTTAAATAGTCTAAACCCACATTCTGACGCAAAGTTACTTTTCCGGCTGGTTTCAGGAACATCTCCAATAATGTTGTATTGGGTCTCATCGAGTTTTCACTTACGGCAATCGGGATCTGCCCGACGACTTTACGACCATCCTGAAGTCTGGCCACAATATGAAATTTTGGAACCTGGCCTAAAAGCTCTTTCGGAATACTTTCTTCCAGCGTTGTTTGCTTTCTTTCTGATATCGAACCAGAGAAGTTATTATGCGGCAAAGTGGTTTCTGATCCTGTCGTATACGTGACCATATTTGTACTAATTGGACTTTTACCAAAGTTTTCTACAACCAGCGTTTGCGTTGGGGTGTCGTTTACCCGCAGGCTAATGTAATTGTTACACAGACCCGTAATACGATTTGCAGTCTCAACGTTTGCTGCTGCAATAAAATCGGAAATGGTTTGCGTGCAAATAAACAATGCAATTTGTGCGGCACGACCCTGAGCGAGTAAGTTTATCATTGAATTGTTGATTGCGGAGTGTGCTTCGTCGACGAAAATACTGATCCTTGAATGTGAGGACATATCACCATCATCAGAGTTATAGCGACTACCCGCGCAGGACGTCAGGTCTGACATTATCAACTGCGAAATAGCCCGGGCGGATTCCGGGTTGGAAAGACCATCGAGCGAGATATAGAGAACACCTCCGGTACTGAATATTCCATCTGAAGTGACTATTTCACGCGAAGTGAGTGAATTAGGTGACGGCGAAAGCAATTCATTCAGTGGTTGTTCGGTCAGACGACTGAACAGCGGCATAATACCCGCTGTCATTTTTGACATGTGCTCAGGATCAGACAAAGAATAATCTACTAACCGGCCGACGGTATCAATCCAATCAATGGGCTCGGCACCTTCATAATTCAAGAAGTGGGCAGAAAACCATTCAACAAGGCGCTTAAAGCGGACTTGTAGAGTATCATTCGAAGAATATTTCACCTTTTCCATCCATACATCGGGCCCGTAGTGCCGTGCATAACAGCATTCCAGAACTTTTACGGTGAGGTTCAGGATTGCCATGTGGCTTTTCATGTTTTTATGAATGAGATATATCGACGGTTTTTTATCCGTGTAAGACAGACCGGTGATCACAGTTGAAACGAGAGCCTCGGCATATTGTACGAATGGGTTAACTTCCCCGGGAACCGAAACCAGACTAAGAAGGCGTGAGGTGAGGTCCGAAACATTGGTATAAGCGTTGCAGACATCAATACACACTGAAGAAGAAGGCTGGGCAGGGTGAAACTTATAAAATGGCAACCCAAGTTCCGCCGCTTCATCCATAAGTGACTGCCGCCAATCTGCGTCGTTCTTTGGATCAATAACCACAATGACGTGGCCTAAATGCAGCATACTGATGCTCAATAACCGCTGAAGGACTGTTTTACCGGTACCGACGTTTCCGGTAATGAGGGTATGGCCGAACCAGTTATCTTCGGTAACAAAAATTGGCGCCCGTTTATCAACAGCAAAAATGGCGTTACTGCCACCCATGGATCTGGCCATCGCCTCAAAATGCCGCGCTATGGGGTTTAGGGCAAATGGCAGGGCTATCTCTCTTTTATCGCTTGAGAGATTGGCAATTTGATACGCGCGATCTGCATGCTCGGGACCCCATTCAAAGCCGTTACAGAAGTAGGTTTTTCTGTCCGGTACCTGACGGTTGGATTTTTTATACTCTTGTACCAGCTGGCGGTACTTTCGCTCGTTAGAGAAAAAGTTACTTTTGTTGATCGACCTGAGCGATTTAAGGCTAATAAACATAATCTGGCGCTGAAACACGCGCCAGTGCGCCATCAAATAAGGGTATGCCGTTTTACAGCGGTACAAACAAACCAAAAGCATGAAGGCAGCGGTATACAAAATGATGGGGGCAATATTCAACCCATCTGATCGAAACCCCATAAACAGCATTATTATGGCGCAAATTAAAAGTACTGAGGCACTTCTGTACTCCAATATCGGCCTGTAAAAGTTTTCCTGGGCGTGCAGGTTGGTCCTTTTTGATTTTGCCATTATAGATTCCCTACATCTTTAAGTGTGTTAATGATTAACTCAATATCGACCTTTGCCCGGTCGGATGCGGCTACCAGAGTTGGCATGTTGAATGCGAAACATTTTGTATTGACTATGGCGCCGGAGGTGACCTGGTATTGAGGAAGCTGGTTAAAAAGCTCAGGCGCATTTAACTGCGTCCCGTATTTTTCAACACATGACTGGGTCAGAAAAAAGGTGTTCTGGGTCAAAACCATGAATCGGTTTTTCCGCTTTCTTTTAAACGACCCAGATAACTTAGTCAGAATGTGGTGAAGCATTGTGGCAATTTCGACGTATTCAAGTTCTGTAACTTCACCGCCACTTAGCAGGGTAAAATCTTCCAGTGTCTCCTTTTCTTCTGCACCAGGTTGGTCAACGGCAATAGGAGCCTGAACTGTGGCAGAGTTGGATCGATTAAAGGCTTCTTTCACTGGAGTCGTGACCGGCGGATTTTCATGCTTCTTCTCTGCTTGAGTGTTTACCGCAAACAGACGAGCCAGGGCCGGAGATAGATGGTTCGCTTTCTCCCCGGCGGGTTCCGATTTTATAGGGTCCTGTGATGACACAGGACTTGTTAAAATTACTTCTTTCCCGGTTGTATTGGGAGCTGGTGGCTCTCTGGTATCCTCAGGATCATTCAATTTACCGGGCGCAACGACCTGGTCTGTTTCATCATGGAATTCGGCGACATCGCTATTTTTCGCCTCAGGCTGGGGGGGTTCAACCACAGAGTTGTCGGCGACTATAAAGTCAGAATATGCCTCACTATCGCTATCTAGGGTTTCTTCCAGCAGGTGGCCATATTGCTCATACTCAGAAGCAGTGACGGTCTCCGGTTCGGAGTGGGCGTTAATCTGTTCAGCTACCGAATTGGCCTCTACAGCCTGGGGGGTATTCAGTCGCGCCGGAGGGAGATCAAGCGGTGTTTGTGGGGGCGAAACCGCTTCGTTTAATGATGGACTTTCAGGGATATCCAACGGCTGGTACATTGACGTATCAAAAAGCGACTTCAGCGTAGAAGTGGTTCGGGGTTCCGAGGTGCTCACCTGAATACCAGCACAGTTATCCCCCAGTTGTATCAGGCGTAGATTGTTTACGTCACGGACTATCCACATACCATCCAGTGATCCATCACGGTACGTCAGCTGGAAAAAGGGCCCATCACAAAATGCCGCCTCATCAATACCAGGGATTAACGCAATAGCAGCATCGAGATTAAGGTAAGGTACGGAATCAATATTAATGACTGCGTTGTGGGGCAGTGGGGCGCTCAGAAGCATTTCATGCAGCTGCTCGACCAGACGCATCTGACTCTGCTCTTCATGTTCCTCTACCCGTTCCTTTTCATCCAAGCCGCCTGTTCCGGCTGTATCTGTTGGCGTAGTAACCTGCGGATCAATAATATCGGTTGCTTTATCCGTGCCAGCCGCCTCCACACTTTCTGTGATGGCTTCAGTATTTTCACTGCTTTTACCGTTGACACTGTCGGCATCAGGGCCGTTCACGAGTTTGAGTCCGTATTGTGGAGTATCTTCAATGGCGTCGCTTACGGTGTCCGTTACTCTGGTAACAGACTCACGACCCGGGACCGGCCTTCTGTATTCTGTTACAGTTTTCTGTTCATCAATATAGATGAAATCTTTATTTGCATTAACGCTGAAGAGGCCCGGAACAGAATCCGGGATTTTATATGAGTCAAAAATTAACCCGATCCAGCGAAGTTTCAGGAGATTATAAAATTCCAGCTTACCGATACCGTTTCGGAAGATGCTGGCTATTTCATTTTCCGAGTATGTCCCGGGAATAAAATAATGAACCACACGCTCATCATCGTAAGGCTCAACATAACCCCGTTGAACCAGCGACTCTACTAGTACAGTTTTACCTGCATCCCCCTGTGGGAAGTTGAACTTGTGGGCCGCAAAATCACTAAGTACAAAGTCGAGGAAGGCGTTTTCATTGAGGTAAACTTCACCGTTTACAATAATGATGTGCATGGGTTTGGATTTATAGTTATTAATATTAATACTGGTGAAGTTATGCTTAATGGTACCTATTGCTCTTGCCGCAGCATCATTCGACCGCAGACCCATTATCGGGTCCCTCAATACATTAAGGTCAGTTCCCGTTGAATAATAATCTGAGGTTCTTACACATTTGGACAGAAAGTCATTGCCATCGTTATAGACATTCAGTGCCGTAACCATTTTTGCATAGACGCGCTCCTTTTTGACACGGTCGAGGAATGACATACAGACCGGATCTAATATTCTCTCAAGGAAAACGCTTGACCATATATTATGTTGGTTATGAATGCGTTTTCGCCAATGTATTTCATATTCGACAACATTGTTTTCACGTGCCCAGTCAAGCAGGCTTTGCGAGCTTGGCGCCCATGTTAAAGTTTCATTCAGATTCAGACTTACTATATCGAGGTCATATACCTTTCCGGCATCATGCACAAGGCCACAGATAAAAGCGGCATAGAGATATACTTTTCGGCGAATGACTTCTTCATCCTGATACCCAATTGGGCGCAATTCAGAATGATTGGCATTTTTTAAAGAAATCATTGCAACTTCCAGGCTATGTGACAACAATCCGCCAATACCATTATGGTGGTGGTTTTCTGAAGCAGGAAGTAAATGAATCCAACGGATGTATTCAATCAATGGTTTTAAAACCAGATTGGTGAAGGTAAAGGCATCCTCACGGATGTCTCCATCACTTATTGCCAGCATCATAGAGATTGAGTGCAGTTTATCTCTGTAAAGAGAAAGAATAGACTGCTCATTAAACGTTTGTATCCCAGCTGGCCGAGTTGGGTACTCAATGAATTTCAGGACTTCAAGATTCGGGTGATCCGGTACAGTGTATTTCTGATCCCCTATAATCTGAGCAAATGGTGAAAGACTCGAAACATCCTTCATCATTAACTCAGCCACATCATTCTCCCTACTGGAGAAGATGCCTAAAACTCTTTGTATACTTAGGAATAGCGCCCTGAAATTCATCAAATAATCCTTATTGGCGTTTACCAGATAGTTCCGCAGCAATATATGCCTGCACGCTTTTGTACTGTTTTACCTTTTCGATAAACTCATCAGGACTGTAAGAACCTTTTACACGGCGCGACACGTTAAGTGTTTTTTTGACCCGTTCGATATACATGTTGAGACTTCGGATAATATTGTGCGCCATTACGTTGTAATCGCTAACCGGCAGCTGACCCAGAGAGTTGAATTTATACATCTGGGTCAGAAGGTTGTTCATTTCAAAGATGTGCTTATAAAATCGCATCGTGTTCTGGTTGTTGAAGTTTAACTGGACAGATTCAAATCTGAACGGAGAAAACTCAGTTGATGAGAAGAATGGATCACTTTCATCAACCTTAATAGTGGCGATGTGGGCCTCCAGATTCTGCTTCATCAAATTGTTTTCGTCGTGCAATTCATTAAACCAGTCCTGAATTGCCTGCACCAATTCAGGGTGTTTTACCGCATTAACCGTCCTGAATAATGATGAAATAGCAATGCTAACATCATTAAAGCCTCTTATTACGGAACGATTCCGTGCCGTAAGAAATCGGTTAAAGTCTGGCGTGCCTGGAGTAATAGTTACTGTTGCCATGCCGTAATGTTCATTTTTACTTTGCGTGGCTCTTCGGCTATCTTCAGGAGTCTGAGAGGAGCGGGCATTTACATCAGGTGTCTTCTGCTTGCTTTCATTAATTGTTACGTCGGTCATTGTGCCACCTCTGATTTTGAGTATTTACGGATTTTGCGTCCCAGTTCGATATACGCAGTATGATAGAACTCAAGTAATTCTCTGTAGGGTTCTAGTACTCCCTCCGTTTTTTCGATCATTTCATATTCCCAGAAGGCATGATTAACAAAGCAGCTTTTCGAATATTTTCCGCTTTTCATCGCAGAAATCCGTTTCGACATATGACTGGGAGACCTGGTTTTAAACGGGCTGAACTTATGCCAGGTGATTGTAACTTTTTTGGCATTACCGATTAATTCAATTTTCGGCGCATACGAACCCAGATACTCACGCTTTAGCGTATTGTTAGGCCGGGGTAAATTAATCTCCAGATGATTCCGTTCTTTCCACTCGATCCAGTAATTTGTGCAAAGGTCTTCAGCTGCCTCCCGCAGAACCTCGATTTGTGAACGCATCAAACTGCGTGATAATTCTAGTGACTTTATTAGTTTCGAATTAGACATGTGACCTCCTGATGTGAAATCACTATACCGAAGTGGTTTTTATTTTTTTTTCACAAACAGGACTTTTTTCCGTGATTTTTATCGAGAATTTTGAGGTGGGGCTTCGGAGGCGTGAGGAATACAGATAGTGCGCAGCTCCAGATGAACACGGGAACGGCTGAGATGGGCGCATTTAAGCGCGGCAGAAAAGTAACTTTTTCTGCCATGGGTATTTTGAGACCGTGATCTGAAAAGTGCTGTTTTACTTACTAAGTTATACATATATCTAGTGCCACTTTTTAAACAAAAGTGACCCTATGTTTTTTGCGCATAGTGCCACTTTTAAAAAAAGTGACCCTATGTCTTGGCTACATAGGGTCACTTTTCACAAAGAAGTGACCCTATGTCGAGGCTTCATAGGACCACTTTTCGGCAAGAAGTGACCCTATGTAGTAGTCATGTTAATCAATCGGAAAAATATTCATCCTGAATCGCTTTTTTCGCTAATGTTATTGCCGCTTAATGCCGATAACGATTCGGGCTTTGCTATTTTTTTAAGCGATTAAAATTTCGTTAGCAAGCGCAGGGTTTTTTGATAAAATTCTGGTTAGTTTGGTCAAAAAGTGTTACAAGTAAGGCCAATGGATGAATGGTTAGTTTTAAGACTCAAATAGGCAGTATTAAAATTCCAAAAGTTACTTTTCATCATTCAAAAACCAAACTTTAATTTCATGTAGAAGATTAGTACAATTGTATTGACGCAAGGACAATCCGCACATGTCAGAATCAGATAACATAACGCGTAACCTACTCGGTAAACTATTACGTACCGAGATTTCGATTATTCGTAGTTACCGTGCATTCCTAATGTTATTGCCTATTCACGGATCTTCTATGTATCAAACAGGGTCTCCACTCCTGCAACGCCGTCTATTTGGAACCGGGTTTGGGGCAATGGCTGATAATGCATTCGAAGTTGAAACACGTCCCGGAAGTTTCCTCGTTCCACGTTCTTTAGGTAAAGAGATCTCGTGGGATAAATTTTTTATGGCCGTTGTTGATGGTGACACTAACGTTATCCGTGAATATGACAGTGACGATACTGACTTCGGCATTTACAATGCAGGGGAAAAAGTTACTTTGTTGAATGGGCAGGAAGATTGTTATAATCCGAGCAAAATTCAGCAGTTACGCTCCAAGTGTGTAGACATACAAAATGATTATTTTATGCAGATCTTCTTTATGTCAATGCTTGCACCTGAGTTTGTCAGTATATTTTTTGGATTAAAGCCTGCTACCGTAGATGCAATAAAAGATGTTGGTGTGTCATCACTCAAAGCAATTAACGATGTCGTTCTATTCCCACGAATAATTGCCTTTACACCGGGGTTGGGGGATGATAGTGCAACATTAAAATCTAAGGTGTTTGCCTGGGCATACGAATTATCTGCCGACATTCGTTTGGGTAAAGTTAGTGACGACTTAATGGAACTATTGCGTTACGACACTATGTTTACATGCCACCGTCAGGATGTGTTCAACTCTTTGGCAAATAAAGTGCTCTTGAAGGATTAATAAAAATGGCTAAAGTCGATCAAACTAAAGCTAACATGTTGTTGAGCGCTACAAAAACGATGTCACTTGGTGCGAATAAAAACTCAATAAGAATTCTTTATGGAAGCCATGTTGCAGAAAATATTGATTTCAGATCGGAACCTCAACAAAACGTTAAAAAAGGTATTCGAGGGTGGAGTCGTCGTTCGGATAACCGCAGAGCATTTTCTGCGGTTATTGATGTCGCGGTAAATTACTTCGGTTTTGATCCTATTCATCCGGAATCCAGCTTCCGCAATATTGACTTCAACCGAATCATGAGCGTGCTGCATAACCTTGGGTATTTCGTCTGCGCCCCTGAGGTCAATAAAATCATTGAGATCCTCACGTCAATGAAAGAAATAGAGGAACTCGAAACTTGTGCGAAATGCAAGCGGCCTTACATTGTCCCGTATACCAATGATACTCATTGCCCTCGGTGCAGATTGTCGTCAACGGTCTCTGCAATAGCGAGATATTCTCAGGAGGAGTTAGATTAGCTATTACTTTATGTGAGTGGTTTTAAGCTGAGACCAAAAATCTAAAGACTGCGTCGTCTTTATCTATTAAATCTTTGGCTTGCATACCGTTACACATGGTTCCTCATGTTGCTGTTTATTTTCAGACGGCTTCCGTTCTGACGTATCTAAAACATACTGTGTTAAATATTACTACCATCCGTATTTTTTTGTCTGCTCTATCCTTCCAACGTTCATTTTCTGTAAGTATAACTAACATGAATTGCCATTCTTTGATTCATTACGGTCTTTGAAAAGTCCAGATTTTATGATGCGCCTGCCAATTTCGTTTCTTATAGGTATTCAATTAAGTATAAATTCCCTTATGCGTTAACCAGCAAAGTACGGGGATCGTTCATAATCTGGATAGTGTTGTCTGAATGACAACGCGAATTTGCATTACTGTACCGTCATATAATTAATCCATTTCTCTCTTACAGACCATGTCTTTACCGGGACACTGTGTTGAACTGTCGTTTTTGGGGCTTTGTCGGCGTCACATTTCTGGTTTTTTAACGCATGAAATCTACTCCGTTATCGAACTCCCGGTGATTTTTTTTATGCCATCATACCTCTATTCCATGAGGAGATCGGTGAATGACTCGATTAACGTTACTGCCTTCAAAGATGTTAGTGCTGATGTCTTTGTTTATAACTGGCGTCCATGCAAATGAAGACCAGACCCTTATCAAAGACACCCCATTTGTGTCAGGACAAGCCTTTAAGAAAGGTTTTTTCTGGTATGACGACCCAGCCCGGAAAACTGAGGAAGAAATTAATGAGACTACGCCTCCTGTTGCATCTTCGTCCCAGCCAGTACAAGAAGAAAAGATTGATCTTAATTCAAAGTGGCTAAAGGACAATATGCCCCGGCTTTTGACTCAGGCAATGGATAATCCGACCCCTGAAAACTTATCGAGGTTTTATACAGCGCAACGTTTAATGTTGGATATCGGTACGCGATTTTCGGATAAGTCGAAAGATTATTTTCTTAAAAATCCAATGATGTCTGAAAAACGAAGACAGCCGGTTGAGAAGGTTGCCTTGGATGCACATCGTACGGTTGTGGAAAAAAACCAGCAGACGGTAATGAAAGATATTTTCACAAGATCCGGGCTCTTTTTCTTTTTCCAGAGTACCTGTGAGTTCTGCCACGAAGAAAGTCAAATCCTCCAGTTTATGCAGAATTACTATTCGGTCGACATTCTCCCTGTCAGCATGGATGGCAGACCATTACAAAATGGGTTGTTCCAGGATTTCTCTGTCCCTAATGCGCAGATTATTGATCAATTCAAAATCCGCGAAGTGCCAACTATTTTCCTTGTGTCGAAAGACGGGTCATCAGCGCAACGAATTAGCGAAGGTATGATCACTGCTGAGGAGCTCAAGAATACTATTATTCTGGCTGCAAAGGGCATGAACCTGATTGATGATGCCTCATTCCAATCCACGTTAGATATTAAGCGCCAATATACCATTGGTGAGGATGGCGTAATTACAGTGAATAAATCAGAAATGGAATCTGACCCGTTCTTATTGCAACGAATAATGGACCAGAAGTTGGAAGGGTACGATATGCCTACAGCGGACCCTGTGAACTACTTGAATGTTGGTGGCAGTTTAGGAGGCCCATATGCGCGCTAACCTCCATGTTTGTGCAAAAAAGTTACTTTTGTCGTTAGCCGTTTGCACGGCGATGATTGCACCAAATGCCGGTGCCGATAACGCCATGCGTAATATTTTTAATGGAATGATGACGACAACCAGCCCGGCCAGTTTTGAAACGGCCACCCGTACCGGTGTGGTTGGCGGCTCTTTTTCCTACCGCACAACAAACGTGAATACCAATTTAGTTTCAATGTCTTTCCCCAAAGCTTCCGTCGGCTGTAACGGCATCGATGTTTTCCTCGGTTCATTCAGTATGATTAACGGAGATCAGTTGGTGCAGGTTGCTCGCGGTATCGCGCAGGGGGCCGCGATTTATGCATTTAATGTCGCGGTATCGGCAATCTGTGCTGACTGTGCTGCGACTATTAATGATATCCAGAACAAATTGCAGGCGTTGAACAAATTTGCCAAAGATTCCTGCAACGCTACTTACTCGTTTCTTTCTGAAAATGTTGGACCACCCAGCCAGTATGCGAATGCGGTCAGTTCCGGCCCAGCTTCAATGCTTGGTACTCTTAATGGATTGTTGCCTGATTTCGGTTCATCAATGACCAAGTCGCCAGAAACTGTGACCTCCCAGGTAAAAGCAAAAGACCCTGAAGAGTTTGCTGAAAAATTCAGTGGAAACCTTTTCTATATGTCATTTATGGACATCGATAAAGGTTCTATGAATATCGGTGGCGTGACTGAATTATCTGGCTACAAACTCGCAGAGCAGCTGATGTCGCTTGTCGGCACTGTGATTATCAACTGGGATGCTAAAGGTGAAAAAGCGGGGATGGAAGTTCGTCCATCGACGATGACAGTATCGGATTTCATCATGGGTCCTCCGGCTGGTGGCTCCATAAAAATGCTCAAATGTTCGCCTGTACCCGATCCTGCTTCAGCGAGAAAGTCGCAATGCCTGGTTATGTCTGAAGTGATGGATGGTGGTTTCAAAGGACTGAAGGATACGATTTCAGACCTCCTAATTCAGGTTCAAACAAAGGCAATCAGCGATGTCAGGATCTCTGATGATGAATTACGCATTATTTCTTATATCGGCATCCCAACAATTCTTGATTCTCTTCAGACTTTTGATGTCCCTGAAGGCTATGCCTATATCCAGGATATCAGTGCAATAGCGGCCACCAGCCTTGTCATTAACATGCTTCGGCAAGTTGAAGCAAAGATCAGCGCTATGAATATCCCCAGTGAATCACTTTCCGGACGGCGGCAGGACCTGACTCGGTTATCTGAAAACCTTAGCAATCAGGTAAAAGCAGCTTACGAGCTCACCCGTAGCCAGGTAGGTAACAGCTCTGATGTCATTTCAGCATGGGATGATCGCCGATTAAAGAGGAAGGCGTTCATGGAAAGTCTTCGTGGCACAGGTAACTGAGGTCTGATATGGATTACAACATCTATACAGTAGGTGATATCGAGTTCGTGTGGTCCGCCCTTAACGGGATTGCCCTGATTTTCTCACAATATACCGGTGTAAAAGCATTTCTCACCACGGCAGCGGTGCTGGCTGGAGCCAGCCTGTTTTATAAAACATGGCTTTGGCTGTTGAACCCGACAAAAGCAGAGGTGCCGATATTTTCATGGATTCTTGGGCTGATTCTTTTTTCGATGGCAATAGTACGCGTGGATGTGACTATTGAATCGGTTAAGTCTGGTGAAGTGAGAAATGTCGATGGTATTCCTGTTTTTATCGCGGCGATGGGAACTGTAACCACTAACCTTAGCCAGGGCCTACTCAAAGACTATAAAACGGCGTTTGATCCGCTGGCGCCGATCGACTTTGCCGCAACCACGCTTGATGATGACATTACTCTTGGCCCGATGATTCGCTTCGTTAAATTCTTACAATGGGGCGGGGACAGCCAGGGGTATTGTTCAGCGTTCCCCGAACCAGTTAGCGGATTAGGTGCGATGAACGTGTGTGCGACAGTGCAATCACTGGCCTATAACTGCCTCAAGGGAACACAAAACTCAAGCGCGAAAATCGCTGGGAAAGAAACCATTTTTAACGATATTTTCTCTTCAAATGTCGCGGAAAGCATGGAACGCATTAATCAGGCGATGAAAGGTTCGCTGAAGAACGCATCTGCTAACATCGTGGGTGTGAATAGTTCAAAGTCAGCGACTTGTGAAGAGGTCTGGTCGACCGTTAAACAGGTAACGAGCACCCCGGAGGCTCGACAGACGATTGCTTTGATTGGGCAAACAAACGGTATTCTTACCCCAGAAGAGGCGGGCGGTGCCGCATCCGGATCGAGCTTCACGGATGTAATGGCGTCGGCGAACGGCATGTATGGCAAGGCGATTGGCGCTTATGACGCGACGCTTTCTTTGTTCATCATGAATGAGCTACGTAATGGTGCCAGTAAATACAAAACCCCACTTGGTCTGGCCTCGGATATGCAACTGTTTGAGGCATCATTAAAACGTACGAATACCATGGCATCTCAGGGGCAGCTCTGGCTGCAATTATCTGGTGCGGCAATTGCGTTTCTTGAAATGTTTGCGTACATGGTTGCTCCGTTTGCATTGCTCATGCTGCTTGCACTCGGCGGAAACGGTGTTGCCGCAGCGGCAAAATATCTTCAGTTGATTCTCTTCGTTAATATGTGGCCGATTACTGCGGTGATGGTCAATGCCTACGTGAAGAAGGTGGCAACAGCGGATCTTGATACATGGAGCACACTGAATAGTCAGAGTAACGCGGTGACTTGGATGGGCTTACCAGGGCTTGCCGAAACATATAGTTCTTACTTATCAGTTGCATCAGCGCTCTATGCTCTTATCCCAGTCCTGACGCTGTTCCTGATGACGCAATCCATTCATCCAATGATGAATGCGATGAAAGGAGTTACGCCACCCGCACCTGTGGACTCCAGCCACCTCACGCCGAAAGTGTGGGATGCGCCAAATAGCGGAAAATCATCATTTGGGGATGTTAATCGTACAGCACTGACAAGCACCGGGCAGGGGTTCAGCGGTGGCGGGGCCATGGACTCCAGTAACTTCCGACTCGGTACGTGGAATGCAGGTTCAAGTATCGCGTCAAGCCAGGGACAAGGGGCGGCAATGACCTCATCAGTCATGAGTGCAGCAAGTAATTCATTCCAGCAGGCCTACAATCAGATGAGTGAAGTTGGTCGTTCGGGGCAATCGGGCCAGCAATTTTCCTCGAATCTGCAAAACTTGAAATCATATACAGACCAGGCCGGTGCAAACGTCGCTAATAGCGTAGGGGCGAAGCACGGAATTAATTCGCAGCAATTAGCTGGTGTGGTGTCAAACCTTCTCCTCAATGGAAGTTTGGGACTTGGTGGCGAGGAAAAACTTGGAAAAGGGGGGGCTGGGGGCATAGGTCAGAAAGTGATGGATTCACTAGGTCTGAAAGCATCGGGTACCGTTGGTTCAGGGATCTCAAAATCGAATTCAGGCAGTGATAGCCTCTTAACTGATTTGAATAAAGCTATTACGACTCAATTGTCAGAAAACTCAGGACTTTCTGAACAAATGAGTAAAGCGGCTTCTCAGGTAAACAGTGATCAGTTTGCACAGACCAATGCATTCAAAGAAGCTGCATCAAAAATGAACCAGGCAACACAGACAATGGCCGAAAATCTGTCGACGTCACTTTCAACGAACGCCAGCGCTAATACCGGCATGACACTCGACTCAAGACAGTCTGTCAACCTAGACAGATTCTCCGATTCTATTCGTAATAAAAACTTCAGCGATGATGATGTGCGTAATTTTGCACGGAAAAATGGTCTTGATGAGAATGCGTTTATGGATAAATTCAATTCTTACAATGACACATTTAAGGCCAGCACTCAGTTGGGATCACAACTCCAGCGAACTGATGCGCTGGTGGCAACGACACGCGACTTTAGTGAGCAAAAAATTGCGATTGATACTGCCAGGGGTGAAACGGCTGAGAGCAATAAGCAGGATCTGCGTGAGACCTCCAGCCTGCTTAAAGGGCTGGTTGCTGACTTCGGCGGTAACGCTCAACAGATGCTGCCAATTACCAATCAACTTGACCGAATCACTGGTGATGCATCGGGTATTAATACCATTGCACAGGCGCAGGAGCGCACACCAGACCATGTAGATACCTCCGGCGTAATGAGTGCCGATCGTGTTGCTGACGTAGGGCAAGGTCTGGATGCTCAGGCGAAAGCTGGATTGGCACAGAACCAGCAGAATGCTAATCAACATATTGGCGGACAAACCGAATCAGGTGTTACGCCGTACAATGTGGGCTCGGTCAGTAAAGAAGATATTCAGGGCATTCATAAAGGTAATGTAGCTAACTCCTATAGCGAAGAAAACCAAAGTGTTCTCTCGTCGTTGGATAAGAATACCCCTGTAGTGACTAATGAGACCGTGGGAAGAATTCAGGGGGCTGGGCAGGACGTTAAGAACGCCAACCAAACTTTCGACCAGCTTCAAACTGGTATAGGCGGCAAGCATGCTACTTCAGGCATGGGTAATACCAGCGAAAAACTGAATTCTATGTACGGAGATAGCCAGATACGCGGGATATCAAACAACCTCCCGAATTATTTTGACAGGGTTGCAAATGACCCAACCAAAAAGCCGGATGACAAACGGGCGGAGCTGGCCGCACAAGCCGTGTTTACCTATGGGGCCAGTACAATGGCAACCGGCGCTGAGAAAGAACAACTGAAAGCGGATACTCAAAGCCTCCTCACCGAGCTGGGTCACTACAACGTTAGCTGGGGGATGAATGATCTCCAGAGTATCCATGAAGGTTTCAACATGCACAACAAGGCTTCAGGCTCTCTTGATTCAGCAATAAGGGCGAATCTTGGTGAAGGCGGCTCTGGCGGCGGGATCGTTGGCCAACGAACCCAAACCACGATTGATACCCTTGCTGGTAATAAAATTGAGTCCAATACAGAACGTAGTGTGATTGGCAGTACGCTTTTATCGGGCCAGGAGAGTGTTGCCAGAGGGCTTGACGTTATCGGAGCAAAACCCGTAAACGACATGCTCTCAGGTATTGGGGTCCTGACTACGCCCGCATCTTTGGCAAACGATGCAACGAATCCGGTAAATATGCCGAGTTCGTTATTGGGCAAGGTTGGCAACCACCTGCAAATGTCAGATGGTCTGAGCGCGGTGACCAGCCGTTATAAGGATATGGGAAGTGATGGGATCAAGACGTATGAGAGTGCATCACAAAACTCAGAGCGTGCGATTCGTCAGCAACTGACCGATGATCCACGCTTCGGGTCGGATAAAGCAGATGCGTTCGTTAACTTTATGAAGTCAGACCTTAACAATACAAACGAACCGTATCAGTCGAGAATAGAGAGAGCTGAAAACTGGCTGAATGATAATAAGAAGTAGGAGTGAATACTGACTGATAAAAGCCGTGCTCTTTTTGGGCACGGCTTTTTTATGCCTGCATCCGGGGAAAATAACTATTCACGGCAGTGCTATTCAAGGTAAACCACGAATCTGAGAAAAGTACACCGGCTAACTGAGCATTGGATAAGGTTTGTTCAGTTTTAAAACAATGGTCAAACAGGATACTATCTTAATCACGATTCAAATTCTCTTTCCAAATCCAGTTCACTCGCCACCCTAAGAAACGTGAATGCTTACTGGCCTAAATTAAAGTTGAGGAAAAAGTTACTTTTCTGATCGACTGATGCAGTGTTTTTGGTAGATGGCGAATCATGGTTTTTTTTGACGGAGTGTGTGGAAAAGTTACTTTTTTAATAAAAACGGGCCATCAGTAGGTTATATCTGGCTATCAGATCCGTTATGTCCTTTTCTTTAACCCCCGTGTAATAATCCGTACGGATCAGGTGCGGATATTCTGGCGGAAACAGGGTCGTATCGTCATCAAGGCAGATAAAGGCTTTTACCTGGTGCCTGGCCACGAATTCTTCACATTCAGCTGCACGTACCCCTATTCCCCCCGAGGGTAGACACAGGGATGGGGTTGCGCCAATTACCCGGTCTCTGTACGGCGAGCGGAAAAGTGACTTTAGGTAGGTAATACTCCCGCATTCTCTCCATGAACTTGATATAACGATGAACATTGAAGGACTTGCATCAAGTAACTTCTCAATCAAATACATCCGTTCGAAAGATTCATTCTGACATTTGTGGATTACACCATCAAAATCCAGGAAAAGAACAATATGGATTAATGGCAGAGGTCCCCATAAGCCAGCTGTTGATTCATCCTGAGGCAAGATCCCGTCCAAGTCTTTATTTCTAAGCTTCTGTGGAGAACAGCGTATCTTGCACAGGAATTCGTATATTGATTGGAGCATACCTAACCTCTTTCACGGGACAGTTTCACTCGCTCAGTGATGAATTGTTCACAGCCACGTAAAACAACTAAACAATAAATTGGAGAGTAGGGGGGTAATTTACTCCGGAACATTTTTTACAATATGTCCGTTGTACTGGGTCTTTGGTTGCGTCCACTGATATAACTCGTCCATGCCATTCCGGCCCTGAATCCGGCGATTGTATTTGACCATGAAGTTAAAGATATACCTCGCCCGGACCTTAGGGGTTTTGCTGTTGTAATCGGCAATCCCTTCAAATACATTACCATTTCGGTCTACAATTTTCCGGTAAAGCCACCAGGTACCTACCCAGAAACTGGCACAGGCGTCATAGGCCAATACCCGCCAGGTAACAGACGGAAAGTGGCCACGTATTTCCGGCAGATTGGACGAATTGATCTGCATAGGTCCAATATCATAAGTGCCATTTTTATTCCGGCTGAACGTTCCCACTTTTCCGCCTTCATTATCAAAAAGCGTAAAGACCAATTCTGCATCAATCCCGAAAAAGCGGGAGGCATCGGTAATGCACTGTGTGTAGACTTCAACAGGAACGGGAATAGGTTTCACATCATCTGCTGGTGGTATAAACACGAGATAATCTCCACTGGAATTACATACTGGATATTCTCCCACATCGCGGGCTAAAAATTTTTACTATAGGGAGGGAATTTTGTCCCTTAAGCGAATTTGGAGGATTTTTTCGCATGATAGTATTAATGCTCCATTAAAGGAGCTGAAATGAATAAGACTATCAAGGCATCATTCTTATTACTGGCATCTTGTACGGCCTTTAGCATGAATGCCCAGACAGTGAAAACTGACGTGCTTCCTGATGCAGCACTGAAGAAATTAAAAGAAGTTGGGCTGTCCATCGAGCATATTGAACCATCCCCAGTAAAAGATATTTATACCGTGATTTCAAGAGAAGGCGTGAGTTACGTCAGCAAAGATGGTGATTACATTTTTACCGGGAGCTTGTTTCATGTTAACGGCAAAGATGTGGAGAATACAACGGAACAGGCGATACTGAAAGGCGTCAGGGAGTTTGCTGCTAAAACAAAATCCATAGAATATAAGTCGGCGAATGAAAAATATCGCCTGGCGGTGTTTACTGATATAACCTGCGGGTATTGCCAGAAACTACATCATGATCTTCAATCCTATCTCGATGCCGGGATCTCAATAAAATTCCTCGCTTTTCCGCGTGCAGGCCTGAACTCCGTGGTCGCGGGGAATATGGCAAAAATCTGGTGTGCGGCCAAACCTAATGATGCGCTGGATGCTGCAATGAGCTCGATATCAATCATTCCGGAAGGACGGCCTGACGCGGCCTGCCTCGATATTATCAAATCGCATTTCCAGGTTGCTTCAACTATTCCGCTTCAGGGTACGCCAACCATGGTAACGCTGTCGGGTAAACCTCAGTTGTTCACCGGCTGGTTGAGCCCGGAAAATCTGGTGACCCGCATGGGCACCGCACAAAAGTGACTTTTCACGACTGCAAGAGGTGATTATGAAATCTGTAATACTGACAACGTTAATGCTCGTGGCGGTTGGCACTCAACCCGTCTTTGCGGCCCAATGCCAGTTCGGGTCCTGCAACGCAGACATTGAGGCCAGCAGTGAACTGCTGGTCTCTGCGGCTCAGACGGATAAAGACGCGGTTTTAAAAAAACTTAATGACGCATCATCCCCCAGCGACGCTATGTCTAAGCGGGTTGAATCGTATCTGAATAATGACAGGCTAAAGGTGAACACCGACAGTACCCGGAAAGGTCCGGGCAATGGAATCGTGAAGCCGACGGATGAGCTAGCGCCGGTAAGGCAGCTGAAAGCCATTCGCCCCGAGCTTGTACAAAACCCCATCACCCAGCCATTGGTTGCCTTTTATGAACGTATGGCCTGAGAGCGCCGTATATCCGCGATTTGGGGGTTAGAAAATGTCGCTCTGGCTCAGCATTGTCACCCGGGCAACGGGATTACCGGATAAGCGGTATTTAAATGATCCGGTGATCTTCCGTTATTACCAACAAAA
The DNA here is from genome assembly GCF_014596815.2 of Citrobacter sp. C13. NCBI lineage: Bacteria > Pseudomonadati > Pseudomonadota > Gammaproteobacteria > Enterobacterales > Enterobacteriaceae > Citrobacter > Citrobacter sp. C13. Next base: position 215,307 of record NZ_CP115025.1, on the reverse strand, counting down.
GATCCAAAAGGCTCCTTTTGCCCTGGTCGGATGGACTCTCTGTTTCCTGGCAACCATCGGTGTGTCGCTGGGACTGGAGCTCTCCAACCAAATATTACTTCTCGTTCTGCTGATTCTGTTTTTACTAATGGTGGTTCTCCAGAGTCGGTACCAGTTCATGCATCCGGAGAGATGCATCAGTGCTCGATTTTACCAGGAGGTGCTGGACGATGCGTCAGTGTCAGATATTCAGAAAGCGCAGTTTGAGTATTTGTTCGTGTCCAAAGTGGATGCAATGACGATCGGTGATCTTTACCGGCTCTATGATTTCAACAGAGGAGGCCGGTAAAGGTGCGGCATGCAGGTGAGAAAAGTCACTTTGCGGTTGGGCGTTGCGGTGCTGGTCATTAGTTCCAGGGAACCGATGCGACATAGTTTCCGGAGCGTAGCGGGGCATCCAGTTTCCCGGCCAGAGCGTCGATCATTGCGGAATACGCAATGCTGTCCGATGGGATTGGCGCATTGCTCTGCATACTGACTTTAAGAACCTGTTGTGCCCCTTTCCCCGCAGGGTAGACTTCCACATCAAGGCGGCGCCAGAAATGCCTCTGTGATATCGTCTCTGACCCCACGATCCCGCTGACGGGTTTATAGTCATAGTCCGTCTGAGTCTGCCCGTGTTTATCTTTTTTCGTTGTCTTCTTCTCGACGACATATCCGGTTATGCCCGTCACCAGCTGTTCACTGTATTGCATATTTTCCTGGGTCTTACTGTAACTGAATCTGAGAATATAGTCGGGCAGATGGTTGGAAATATTAAACCCTATCCCCGTTAATCCACTCGCAAACCGGGCTGCAAACATGCGCGATTGTATACTGTCATCAGGCGCTACAATTTCAAATTTCTTGTTGCCTACCGGGCGTGACATTAAATCGTAAGCATCAACATCATTCCCGAAATGATAGCTGCACCCACATAAGAACGTTGTGGCGGTCAGTAAGAATAAATGCCGTAACATTCTAATTCCTCCAAAAAGGGTTCTTTAACGAATAATTCCGATGTGCTGTGACAGTATAATCGAACACAGGTTGATAACTAACAAGTTGAATTCGTAAAGGTGGCTATGACTAAATTAAATTATTTAAAACCCGTAGCGTCTGTTTTAATTTCTGTGTTGATTGCGACGGCTGGCTCTGTGTATATCACGTCGAAATATTTTAAAACTGAGCTCCCCAGTAACGATGAAGTAGGAAAGGTAGCGGCTACCTATCTGGTAAAAAATCCTCAGTATCTGCTTGAAGCGGGTAAGGCTCTTGAAAACCAAAATACCAACGCCTCCCTTGAGCGGATCATCCCTTACGCACCGGCTCTCTTCGAGACCAAAGAGACTCCCAACATTGGACCGGATAATGCGGCCGTCGCCGTCATCGAGTTTTTCGACTACCAGTGCCATTTCTGTATGAAGGTAGCGCCGGTCGTTGAATCCGTGTTGAGCCAGAGCAGCGATGTTAAATTCTTCTTTAAAGAATTTCCAATCTTCGCTGGTTCGAAACCCGTTTCTGCGATGGGGGCGGCGACAGGCCTGCATGTGTACCAGGCATTTGGCGCTGAAGCGTATCGTAAGTACCACAACAACCTGATGACCAGCGCGTATGTATTCTTCAACAACCAGCGAGGGTTTACGCTCAGTGATTTAGACATGGTGGTGAATAAATCCGGGTTCAACAGCTCATTCAGCGATCGAGAAAAAAGTCGCTATGAGAATGTCATTTCCGGAAATATGCAACTGGGGGAAGCTCTCGGGATCAGCGGAACGCCAGGGTTCATTATCATGAACATGCAAAAACCCGATGCTGCAACGACATCATTCATCCCGGGGGCTGTCGACGAAGCTACCCTGAAATACGCAATCCAGAAGGCCCGTGGTGGTTAAAGTAGCTTTTCATGCCAGAACTGACCATGCCGGGTAACACTGGCATGGATGTCAGGCTTTTACGACAAGTAGCTCATTCCAGCGAGTGGTATACCGTGGCGACATTGACAGTATGGTCTGCTACCCCCTGAAATCCTGCTGAATCCCTTCCCCAAGCAGGAACAGAGAGCTACGCAGCTCTTTGTTAAACCGATCCATCGCCTTCATAAGCGCTTCACAGCCTCGTTTGGCGGGCCGCTCATCGAATTAGTCGCGATGAGTGGCTCAATGCCGTAACAGCTAAAATCTGGTAAGAGATATTTGTTAGTTTTCTACTAATTGAACGACTACCAGCCTGCCACCTTCCTCTTTTGACAAAACAAATTGAGCGTTATTCTTCAGTTCTATTTTTTCCCCAACCATAATCTGCCGCTTATCCGGTAATGACATTAGTCCTGATATGCCTTCATTTACCAACCACCATTGATCGTTATGGTAAACAAAATAACCAACCCGTTTCCTTTGTGCATCCGTTGTACGTTCATTTGGCGCGATAAGACGATTCACATGCCACGCATAGATAGACTGCCCGCTCCAGACCATCAACCGGTGATCGTCAGGACGATAGCTGCCTTCTTTACGAGAAGAATAAAAATTAAGCACTGGCAACTTACCTTTATACGGCGTACCGCAGTAAGGACAGACCGGCTTTGTCTTACCCGAGAAAACGTACCACTTCTGTTCACATTTCGTGTTTTGGCAGGGCTGTATCAGGTCAACGGTCTTAACCAAGGCACTTTCCCACTCATCGGCGGTAGGGCGTTTTGTGGCATCATGTAAGCCATCGATGAAGGCTCGATCAAACAATGACGTCAGGTAGGGACCCATGATGGTGTAAGGAATTTTACCCGGGTCAGCCCAGGGAAGTGAAAAGGAGGATAACTGACTGATTTTGACTGCATTACTTTTGTCTGTCGGATGTTCAATGAAGAGCGCTTTCTCACCCATTGATAAGGTTTCATCACGCACTTCATCCGACATGTCATGTATTTTTCCGCCACGTAGCGGATGACGGAAAAACAGGTACATGTAGATAAGCACCGACAGTGCATGGCGGTCAGTAGTAATGCTTGGCAGTACGCGGTTCGGATCTTCTTTGGAAAGATGGCTGGTTTTCACCACCTCCGGAGCGATAAAATCCGGAGTGCCCACCACATCGGGAGGATACTTTCCAGGAACGACTAGGCCGTCTACGTCAATGATGCAGGCATGGCCCATTTCTGGATCAATCAGCACGTTTTTATAGCTGAGATCGCTGTGACAGAGGCCAGCTGCATGCATCCTTCTGACGGCTCTTGTCAGCAGCAGACAGACTTTGAGATAGGTAAGCGTATTGCCTCGTTCACGCGGATCGAGGAATTTATTCTGGTTGCTGGCGCTGGCAAACCATTTGCCTTCTTTCTCCCGGCCTTTAATATCCAGAAAATCATCGTTTTTGGAACCATATTTAAAGAAAAAATGGTTCTGGTAGGTTGGAACCACGATACCGATTTTATTCCCATGCTCAACAACGTGGGTCGGCCAACAAAACAGATCCTTCCAGTATTCGCCACCGGATTGTCCAAAAATGTTTTGCCTGTAGCGGCCGGTGATCATATCAATACGATCCCGGGCCTGCTCATTCTGCGGTTTTTGATAAAAAGCGACGACGTAAGATTTATCAGGCGAAAAGTAAACATCCTTCATCGAGCCTGAACCAATCACCTCGTCAACATACTGGACTGTTTCGCCGTTCTTTGTTTTACACGTAACGATATTTGCCATATTGATCACCGAAAAAGCGTATCCCTTACCACAACACCGCAATAGTGCGGTCATCATGGTTCCCAGTGGAGAAAAAGTTTAACCAGTCGCCTAACCCCTCAGACGCAATACTGGCGTCTGCGAGGATAGGGGAGATCTCATTAATGAGACGGGTCCATTTTTCGTCACTGCGAAGCCCGTTATCAGTCTCAAACAGAGGGTCTGATACGCCGTCGGTCATAAGGATCAAGTGAGATACGTCATTCCATTTGCCCACGCTGATGCGACCAGTAAATGATGGGTCTGCGATAATGCTCTGGTCAAGGAAGCGGGTTTGTCCTGCGTATTCTCCGCTATCGGGATTTCCAAGTATCCTGACTTTACCTGAAGGACTGTATGCACCTATCGCACCATCGCCAAGCCAGAAAGCAGCTGCAAACAGCTCGTTTTCAGTTCGCAGTGCTACAGTTGCAAGAAGGGTTGTTGAATAGGATTTCACAGGTTGTTCTGCACAAATGGCTTCGTTCTGGATGCTGTTGACCGCGAGCGTAGCTGCCTGTTTAAAATGATGAAGCATGGCGTTTATGGTTGCCTGCTGATCGCTCCCTTCCCAAGTCGTGATATGCTCTTTTAAACGGACGCCTTTCACTCCACTGAGCTGATTGAAAAGGTAATCGCCAGCCGTCATGACTGCAATTCGCGATCCCTCTCTGGAATTTACTGCACTACCGGCCCCGTCTGCGACCAGCATGACAGACCATCCTGTTTCCTGGCAGTGGTTGATATAGAAGTCATCATCTCTGAAGCTCCCGGCATGCTCATGAGAGCGGCCCCGGCGACTGGCGGCAGCAATACATATGTTATCTCTGACCAGGCCAGCAGAGTCCAGATGGGCCTTAGGGTAGGGAGCGTCTGCTGGTGGTTCTATTACCTTCCACAGGCTTCTCGGATCCGGGTTTACTACAAAAAGTAACTTTGTTTCGCATTCGTCGTGCGAAGTGTATGACCACAGTACTGAAAGCTCAATATCGCCAATTTCAGTGGGTATGCCAGTGAGCAACCCTTGTTCTTTTTTATACGACAAGCCAATGTCCCGGGGAAAGACAACGTCTCTTATCGTCGCCCGTCCACCCTCATCCAGTATGATGGCAACCGGCGAAGAGAAACGTTCGCCTGCGCGGGCGTTGGGTATGGTTATTCTCGCTGTCGGGGGCATTACACATTGCACTGCTGACCCGGTCCGATGCTGGCTTTCCGGTACCTGCCCAGGTTTTAGTATCGGAGACGGCTGGTTTTCAGTTTCATTTTTTCCTGGTTTCTGAAGTTCGTAAAAAGGCATCAATTTCCACAATGTAGGGCTGGTTTCGTTGACTGTGGCTGTTTGCGTCTCTTTTTTGTCAATAGCGTGGTTTCCCTGCATATCCTCATCAGTCCCGACCGGCTGTTGCTTTTCGGCAAGGCCTGGAGCAGGCGGGAGGGCAGTCACTGATTCGTTCTCACCTTCGTTAACCAGTGCAGAGGTACCTTTTGCAAGGTTCTCAATCCGCTTTATAAGCTGCATAACCTCGGCAGACAGGGCAGGATCCTGGGATGGAAGGGAAAGCCGCTCACCTTCTGCGGTGTGGCTGAGCTCAGACAGAACTAAGCGGATAATCTTTTCTTCAAGTGACGTATTTTGCGACATCAACCTCTCCCTCTGTTTACGTCGAAGTTAGTGTTTCCGCCATCATTGCTGAATGAAAGACCTTTTTCACACCATGGGCAGATCACGTCATCGGGGCCATCAATGCAGAGCAACTTCCCGCATGAGCACATGGCAAACGCACTGGCATTACCACAGTGGGGGCAACCCGGTACACCATGCAGTTCGCTTGTGTTTACCTGCAAATCGGTAGCGGTGGCATCTGACCACGCAAAATAGTCCTCATCAATGGGATAGCATCCGGCAATATTAAAGTTGTTCAGGTTCAGGTTGAAATCGAGCCCGGAAACCCTTGCTGGTGGCCGTTCATATTTCATCAGGTACGGTCGACGAGTCTTGCTGCAACGCCCGGTGAGCGTAACGCAGTTTTCGTCGTACGCTTTTACATACTCGTCTTTGGACAGGCGAACTATGTATTCAGTCTGGCTGAGCTCCGGTTGTTTTTCGTCCCCGACACTGCGGCTGTGAGCAGTAACCGAGGCCGTGATCCATTTGATGAAGCGGGTAAAGTCGCCTTCCTGTGACTCTGTGAATAGCATGACATTTTCTGTCAGCTGCCGCAGGATATTCAGGTCCGCTGACGGTCCCAGGCCAACGGCAATGAGATTCACCTTACTCGCGTAGTTATTTTTCCAGCGTTTCACTTCTAAGGTTGTGTCGTCAGTCGGACGTCCGTCGGTAAGGAGATACACTACGGGTTTCCAGTCGCCTTTAGTCTCATGAGTGGTTTTTCTTACCTGAGTATCAATTTGCACGGTCAACTCACGCAATGCAGCCCCAAGGCTCGTGCCGCCGCCAACGGGAAGGCGGGGAGGGTAGAACGAGGCAATTTCGTGCAGAGGTACAATCGTGCGGGCTATTCCGGCAAATGCGATTACCGAGACCCAGGCCGTTTCCAGTGCGTGTGGATCTTTTCTTAAATCTCCGACGATCATTTGCAGACCATCAGTCATTTTTTTCAGGTTTTCACCGATCATGGACTCTGAACAGTCCAGAACAAAAAAAACGGGAAGGCGTCTCATAATATCCCTCGTACGGCTGGTAACAGTCAGCAGAAAACGGTTCTGTAAAGGAAGGCGTTTGCCGGGTAAAGCAGCACCTTCCTGTCTGTCAGAGCACCAGCTGTATTTCTGGTGGAGGAGGTGGGAGGGTATCTGTTCCGGCATTGATCCCCGCGCTTGTGCTACCGGAAGAAACGCTGGCCGAAACCCATTTAAAGAAACCTGCAAAAGCGGTTGAGTCGAGAGTCTCCAGAGACACAACCTTATCAGTGAGCTGTTTTAAATGCTCGTGGCCTGCTTTAGGACCTACCGCACAGGCAATGATGGAGCCAAATCCCCGGCCACGAATAGCTTTTACCGCTTCACCGTACGCCATGGCATCAGAAGGCGTACCATCAGTCATCAGGAATACCAGGGGACGCCAGTCTCCTTTTGTATCACCATCTGAGCGACGCACATCCCGGTCTACACACTGCATCAGACATTCAAGGGCAGCGCCGGTGAACGTCCCGCCAGCGCTTGGCACAACGATGTCAGAAAACTGGAAGTCTTCCAGCGGCGTGAGAGGAATAAACTCACGCGCCTCATTGTCATAGGTGATAATGGAGACATGGACACTTTCGAGGGCGTATGGATCCTGGCGGAGTGCGTTTAGCATCGCCTGAATTCCAACGTTAACGGAATGGATGGACTCACCGCGCATTGAACCGGAGGTGTCGATAACAAGGTAAACAGGCAGGCGACGCATCAGATGTAATTCCTCAGGTGTGAGACAAACGAATCTGATTCTGAAGGCTCACCAATTGCCTTGAGTTTCCAGCCTGTAGGTTCGCGTATCAGCTCGGCAAAGACCATGGAGCGCTGGCTGGCAAAGGCGGGTCCGCCAGAAAGATCGAATCGTGCCATTTCAATATTACGGGCATCTACTGCCCGGATGAAGGCATTCTGAACTTTACCAAAGTGCTGCTGGAGCTTTTCACCATTGTAGATCTGAACGATGAACACAATTTTCTCGTACTGAGCGTCAAGGGAATTCAGGCGCACAATAATTTGCTCATCGTCACCGTCACCGGCTCCGGTTCGGTTATCGCCTGTCAGCCAGATATTGCCTGACTTATGGCGAAGGCTGTTGAAAAAGATGATATCGCCATTCACAAGCGTTGGTTTACCATTTTCCACATTGCCGAGATCGGTCACCTTTCCGGCTGAATTACACAGGAAAGCGATCACATCAAGGTCGTATTCTTCTTCTTTTTTACCAAAGATCCCGCCGAGGAAACCTTTCTTTTCCTCATTAATATCCCAACCCAGGCCGATAGTAACGGACGAGAGATCGTATTCATTTTTTTTCAGGCTTACGCCCTGGCCTTTGCTCAGACTGACAGACATGACATCCCCTTAATTAATAAAATTATAAGACCACATTTACTTCTGGCGGCGGCGGTGGCAGGTCTTCAAGACCGATCACTTCTTTTTTGCTGGACTCCACTTTCTGACTGCCTACCGAAATGCTCGCACTGACCCATTTAAAGAAAGCTTTAATCGTCGAACTGTCAGCTGTATCGAGCTGAACCACGATTTCAGTGATTTCTTTGAGGACGCTGGTATCGGCATCATGCCCGGCTGCACATGCCACAACAACGCCGGTTCTGGCGGCTTTAAAGTCATTCAGGCCTTTACGCCAGTCATCATTCGGACTTCCATCCGTCATCAGGAATACTAGGGGACGCCAGTCACCTTTAGTGTCAGCCGTCGTTTTCTGTACTTCTTTGGCAATGGAGCTGGCCGTCAGGGTAAGCGCTTCGCCAAGAGACGTGGTGCCGCTGGCTGTTAGTGCTGGCATCTGGAAACTCAGGAGGTCTGTCAGGGGGACTGCCTGTCGGGCTGAAGAATCAAAGGTGATCACTGACACGTAAGCCGTTTCGAGTGCATACGGATCCTGTTTCAGCGTGGTAAGCAGCGTCTGAACGCCATTCTTAACCGCTTCGATAGGCTCTCCGTGCATAGAGCCGGACGTGTCGAGTAGCAGATATACGGGTAAGCGTCTCAAATGTAATTCCTTCTTAAGAGATCGGAAGAGGAGAGTAGTTTCAGGAAGAGGCCAGAGTTTGTAGATTTGATAAAACGGCACGACATCTGTCGGGTGGAGATTAAATACTCAGAAGCGGCATTAAAGAAATAAGTTAACCACCATTGAATTACCGACATGTGAATGGCCTCTTATCAGAGAAAAAAATTCAGACCGTACTGGAATATAAGATTTCTGAAAAAAACTCCGGCAAAAATAAACTTTCTTATGTATGAAAATCATCATACATCACAGATCTGCATGAATGGAGTGTAAATCGCCCAAAGATTGATGTGTAGCACAAGAGGATGTCAAGACACCAGGTTTTGTAGGCAGAAAGGCGCTGCTGACATTGCGGGAGGAGAATAGATCAAAACTCCGTCACGCAGATACAGAGGTGAAATATGACAAAACCGGGGTTTTCACCCCGGTCTGAGATTTAGCGTCAGGACTTTTTAGCGCTGTATTCTTTTATCAGTTCATCAACGGAGTGCAGAGCCAGCTTCTCTACCGCTTCACTTCGGGTCGAGCCACTCAGCGCAGCCAGACGGTCAATTTTTCTTAAAATCCGCATGCGTAGCGATAATGACACGGCTGTTTTTTTATCCTTATCGAGTACGACCTTCCCTGTGGACTCACCGGTTTTCAGTTCAGCATTCTGTGCGAGCGCTTCATTCATCCGGCGAAGGGTCTTTTTATCCAGCTGGCCCGGATTAACGAGATGGTATGAATGACCTGCCTTGCTGTATTTGATCTCCGCAGAATATGACTCGCGTAGCTCTTTGAGTGCCCGGGTTAATGTCGGCTCTGAGCATTCCAGACTGGTTATAATGTCGGCAGCGGAAACGGGCTTGCCGGTGCCCAGTAAGTTGGCAAGCTTAAAAATCCGGGCCTGTCTGGTATTTAATTGCATCGTAAGATTTAGCCTGCTTAAAGGGTTAGTGGTTCAATAGGCTGAAAAATGAAGGTACTGCTCATCTTTCGAATAACCGGTTGATCGCCTAACGCTTCAACCGGATCAATGTGTTCTAAGCCTGCAAAATTTACTGACGACATCTGGCTGCGACTGCATTTGCAGGACAGGATATACTCATCCTCCAGATAGCCGGTCCGCTTACTGACCCGTTGCGTAAAGCCTGACACAATCACGTTGTCGAACGGTAGCGTATGTAAAACGATACCGACCAGGCGGAACAAGCAGCCATGGACGTGGCGGGCATAGTTTTCGCGTACGGCTTTTTGCGTCATGGCTTTTTCCGTCAGCTCCGTGCCCCGGGCATTAACGCCGTAAATCTTATCAGGGAAATCTTCAATCTCAGCTAAATCAACATCCAGCAGGACTGCTGATAGCTCCGGCTTTACTTCAAATGCAACAAGCGTTTCACGCGGCCATTCAGTTTCTGCCAGCACACCCGCCAGGTATGATTCGAAAAACGCGGCGTCTGTCCGGAACTGCTGCCGGGCATCTGCCTGAGCCGTGGCGAGCCGTTTTTCATGTTCTTCAGCCTCAAACTTCCAGTTTGCATACTGTTCGGCCCAGGCCGTCCGTTGTTGCTGGTACCGGTGCTGTCGAAGGGTATTCTCACGCTCCACATCAATCAGCTCCTGCTGCCACCGGCGAAGATTTTCGGCGTGGCGCTCAGCTTTAGCTGATTCCGATTCAAACCATTTACCCAGAAAACTAATGCCTTCGCTCTCGGCAGGCTTTTCCGGCAATGCAAGATAGTCTGGCTTTTCTGGACGCACCGGTGCCGGAACCTGAAAAGGCGACGTTCTGTTATGCAGGTATACTGCTTCCAGCTCTGCCCAGCTGATGCCTGTTTTAGGATCCGGCGTCAGCTCGTGAATATTACGGATTGCGGTCACCGCTGACATGAGATCAGCGGCTTCCTGCTCAAGCGCCTGTCTGAGCCCCGGGTCGGTAGCCGTCCGGTTCCCACCTCCGGAACGCGCGGCCCGGTCAAGCCGGGTACGGTAACTCAGCCCGGTACCGGGCAAGCCCAGATTGGCATAGGTCCCCCGGCTTCCAAAAGAAACGGAAGCACCTCTCGGCCCGACACTCAGGCTCGGTGCACCGTTACTCAGGTTGAGGCGAACACCAGGAATAATGTTGATCGACTTTCTGAACCTGAACCCCATTATGATTTCCTTAATGATGCTGGGTCACGGTAAGTAATCTGATTCCATCAGCGCTTTGCTCGTTCTGTAACCCATAAAAACGAGCTCTGTCCAGAATGCCAGCCGCCCAGCGGCGATGTGTGGCGGGTTCACACATTGCTCCCTGCGACTTAAACACGGCCTGGGTAGAGTTCAGGATCCGCAGAGCGTCAGAATGCTCACCCTGAGTGACCATCAGCGCGTTTTGAATGACCTCTATCTGACCCGGGTGAATGGCCGTTTTCCCAACAAGCCCATGTGCCATATCAAGAGCCAGCTCTCTGGCCATTACGGCATGATCGTCAATATGCTCACATACGGGCGCGGTCAGGGCAAAATCACGCGGGCCGAAGACCGAAACGAGCATTTTGATGACGTAGCCCATCGGGCTGTCATACAGCGTCAGGTCCCGGGGACGGCGAAGCGACACAACGTTCATAAGATCGTTGCCGCCGATTCGAAGCGCAATAATGCGGTCGTGGCAGGGATGTTCCACCAGACGGGTGGCCAGCTCCCGCATCTGAGCCACGTCAAAGACGTCTTCTGTTTCCAGCGTTGGCATCATGCACAGGTGAGTCCCGCCCATGATATCCCACCATTCAGCTAACGAACTGAGGGTAAATTTCGGCAACACAAACCCGTCGACAGCGGAAAGATCATAATGCGCTTTTAACCATCTGCCCATGTCGGCATGCCGGGGGCGAATGAACACCAGAGGCCAGTCATTTTTACCCAGGCTACGCATGCTGTTACTGAGCTCGTGCAGCAGGTGCTCCAGATTTATGAGGGCGATGGGGATGTCTGCTTCACTGACAGCATCCTCAAGGCAAATTACCAGAGAGCGCAAACCCGGGATTTTCCCATGCAGGACGGCATCAGCAATATCTTCCCGTGTTGCAGGCATGTATAGCGTGGCTCCCAGATTCCAGGGAGAAAGACGATTTTTCATCAGAGTACCTTCTTGATAATGGTTACAGCCCGATACTGGCCGAGGGTTCCCCCCATTTCTGTAACAACTATTCCCTTTTCACGAGCAAGCCCTACAAGCAAGGCAACGTCCGGGTCGTCAATAGAACGCACAAATATATGGTCCGGTACCCGACGCAATACAGCCCGGGTTGCTTCAGCAATACCGGGTTTAATACGATTGACGCTGTCCACTTTAAATTCATCGGCCAGGAACGCGATAACGTCGCGACTTGTCTGCCATAAGATCCGGGCTGACTCCGTATTCCAGCTCAGGGGAGCGAGGGATGTCGGTGTTAACTTCTTACGGAAATGAGCGACGGTATCGACAAGCATCCGGCTGCATTCGAATTCACTGAGATGCTCGCAAACCATGCACCCATGTAATCCTTCAGAGGACCATACTGACCGGGAGATCAGGCCTGATACCGGCGCACCCATGATGCCAAAAGGAATGAGCCAGTCATCATCACTGGCAGCAAGCCAGGAGCAGCCACAGGGATCCGCCAGGACAACCAGTCGCGGCTGCTCAGGATAGCCCGGGCGATCTTTCAGTGCGCGTACAAGCTCTCCGGTAATTGCACCTTTACCTGTCCATCCGTCAACAAACACAATACCGCTGGTACCGTGTCGCTCTTCAATGACGTCAAGTGCTGTACTGTCAATTCCGCGATCCCGGATGATACTGATGCCGTAATGCCATGAGGTTTTCCCCATATCACGCAGGGTCTGGTGCAGCATAACGCCGAGGGGCACACCTGCCCTGACAAGACTGGCCAGAACGATGGGCTCATCACCGAAGCGTTCGACCAGAGCAATAGCGAGCTGCGTGACTTCTTTTGCAAGCCGGTCTGCCCCCCGATCCAGCGCCCGGTGAAACAAATCAAGATGCCATTGTGTGGGTGCTGGCTCCTGGCTGAGCATGTCCGAATAATGTTTCTTTCCGGACTGAATCAGCTCTTCTTTTTGCTCAACCGGCGTCATCTCAATGACTACCGGCTTTAGCAGAAACTCCACGTCACCGGGCTGGTATGAGCCAGCGAATGTTTCATGTGGCTGCATTTTATTCTTCTCCAAAAATTCGCTGTGAAATGGCCTCTGCAAACTGACTCTGTCGCGGAATGCCAAACCAGCTGCACAGTTTCATAAAACGGTGATCGCTCAGGCTGTCACCCAGACCTATTACGGGGAAAACCCCGCGCTCAGCGCGAAGCTTTTCGAGCAGCCAACTGACAGCTCGCCCCTTCTCAACCGGCGTGGGGAGCCAGGCTACGTTATTACTGTTTCGATGGATGTAGAAACCTTCCGTTGAGAACACCTTTTCAATTTCATCAGCAATAGCAGTGAGCTCATCGAGGCGTGTGCTGTCCCGGTGTTTCATCACCATATAAACCGGAGTTTCATCATATTCATAGTTAAGCCTTGCCCAGGCCTTGATCCCCTTTGCGTCCATCATTTCAGTGATCAGACGTTGCATAGACTCTAACCTTTCCTGGTAGGGCGCTAACTGGTCGAGCATAAGGGCCTTCCATTCCTCGTCGGGCGTTCCCTCTGGCGTTAGAATGACGGCCCCATGCGTGGTGATTGCCCAGGAGCGGAAAGGGATCCTGACGCGGCTGATTTCTTCAGTTCCCCGAGCGGTAACAGGAATGAGTTCAGCCTGCTCAAGGAGCCAGTCCACCAGCATGGACTGTTCTTCTGTCATAAAACTTCGTGGATTCAGGGTGCGATCAACGGCACCGGTACGAAATGGCTCCAGGGCCAGCTCGTCTACCATTTTACGACGGGTCTGAAAGAGCGTGTCGTCAAGGTCGCTCAGAACAACGGGTTTATTCATAGGTAACAATCTCCACGACGGGCGCAACCTCAGCCAGCGCCTTAAGAAGCTGCGCGTCAATACTTTCTGCGGGTGTCTCAGTACACACAAGAATGCGGTCAAACTGCTGGTGGGCGACGTTATAGACAAAATTGGGGATGCCCAGCCCGTAGTTATCCGTAAAGGAAATGGCGGACTCAATGGCATAACCAACGGCGATAGGGGAGCGGGTGGTCGAACCGTAAAATGCCTTTGCCCCGGCAGCTTCGAGCCGTTCTGCAAGCAGGAACGGCTCCCAGACGAATTCCCCTGTCCCGAGAACCAGAACACGCTCCCCTTTGCGGACGGAAACCTCATGGCCGAGATCGGCCGCAGGTGCGAGCATCCCCAGTCGACCCCATGACTGTTTCCCCTGGATGTCCCATTCTCCGCGTGAAGTTACGTTGACTTTCGGCATGTCCGGGACCGGTGCATCTGGTAATGTGGTCCATCCCCACTGACCGCTTACAAGAGAAACAGAAGTGACGGGTAAGGTGCTGCGCTCGGACAAGGCTTTGCCACTCCAGTCGGTAAGCGTAACGGCGATAACCTGTTCAATATGTTGAAGCTTGCCGGTATTACGCAGGGCAGAAAGCAGGTTAATAAAGGTATTACCGGTGGTTGCCTCGTCATCAATCAAAACCAGCGTTCGCGCGTTGGTAACACGACGTCTTTTCTCTTCATCATCTGGCAGATAGATCAGATGATCAGTGGCGTGGCTGTGTTCTTCCTTGAACTCGCAAAGCAACGTGCCATCAACCGGGTGACGGGTAGAGGTCAGATATACAGATTCACGATGCTGGTGGCGCACTTCATCAAACACACCGGCCCCAAGCCCAACGGCGGTTTCAGCCATACCGATAAAGAGTACGGGCCCTGTCAGCGTTGCGGGGAACTGGCTGGCAAGCTGTCTATAGGCCTGCCGCATGACTGAGGGTGGCACGGGAATGTGTCTGCCGAGTACTTTGCTGACAAACAGAAAGGCGCGTTTCGGGTTACGTCTTTCAGCGATATCAAACAGGTCATCGAGCGAAACTTCACCCTGGTCGCGGGTTACCTGAATCGTACCGCATGAGAGGGTACGGCGATAAATCATATCTTCGAGGATGTCAGACATAAATACGCCTTAATTCAGAAGGTTAGAGAGTGATTCCGGGTATGCAATTACATCCGTAATGGATCTCACCGCAACCGGAGAAAAGGTGTTTTTAGCGCTCTGGCGCACCATATCTTCAGACATCAGACCGAGCTTAAAGGCAGCAAATAACCCAGGAAGGTTCACCCCGCTGTGAAGGGTATAACCCACCCCCCCTGACGGACGCATGTTGGTTTCAAGCAGCACCGGGTTGCCATTCACATCGTTTCGCGTCTGAACATTCACCAGCCCGTCGGCCTTCATAACACGGGCGCAGTCACACGCCAGTTCCCAGGCGCTTCCTTCGTTTACCAGATACTGGATAGCCCCTTCCTTACGGCGTCCCACGGCTGCGAGTATTTCGCCCTTATCCGCGAGGATATCGACGGAAAATTCCGGGCCTGGCAGGTACGGCATCAAAACAAGGGGTTTAAACGACTCAGCAGCTGATGCTGCTGCAATATACTGTTGCGGACTGACCAGACGATGTTCGGGATGATTAAAGACGGCCATAGGCGAAGCACTGTCATCAAAGCGCCAGAATCCCATGCCATAGATACCCGTCACCGGCTTCACGCATACCGGGCTGTCAGTGAACGGCGGGGCCGCGAGGTGTGTCTTTAATTCTGCCAGCGTATTCACCCGCCAGGATGGTACGACCGGGAGACCCTTTTGCTCCATAAACTGAGCAAAAGTAACTTTTTCGTCAGCCAGAGTTAACCAGTCGACGCCCGTTGCACCGGTAGTAAGGGTGGCACCGGTCGATTCAATGGCTGAACGGTGTTCTTCAAACCACTGGCTGTTACGGCCAGTATGAATATGGTGGATGCCGTAGGTCTGAATGGTTTCCTGAATAAACTGGAGACGTTTTTGAGGATCTTCAGGTTCAGTCAAAGAATAATCGGCAACGGAAAGGATTTCATTTCTTTCGTTACGGTGGGAGGCAAAAACGGTAATGGCAAAATTATTTTTTTGTGCAAATGATTTTACCCCCTGAATAATATCTCGCTGGGAGGACAAACCTTCCATAAACCAAATTTTTTTGTTCATTTTTTTTAATTATCCGGAACGCCATGCAAATTTATGATTGAGAAGTGAGTCTATGAGTGTCTACGCAACATGTCAATCATAATATGATTAATAACTCCTGAGGTTATGGAGTGTGCCAGTGTTTTTGTGTGCCCTGTTAAAGTATTGATATTTAATACAAGTCTAGAGATAAGGACATCCTAAAAAGGATTTCATTTTGTGTTTTTACAGAAAACTACCAAAATTTCCCTTGTCAGAGAACTTCATCATGATATGATTTTCTTCGTCAGTTAATAAACAACCCTTTGATTGTCTCGGTCATTACCATTTTAAGGAATAAAACATGGTTTCATTAAGTAAGAACCAGACGGTATCACTCAGCAAAGAATCTTCAGCATTAAGCCAGCTTCAATTCGGCCTCGGTTGGGATCCGATTAAGAAAAAAGGTTTTCTTGGCGGACTGTTAGGTGGCAACGACTCAATCGATCTCGATGCTGGCTGCGTATTAATGGACAGCACTGGTAAAACAATTGACACCATCTGGTTCCGCAAACTGGAATCCACCTGCAAAGCTGTTGTGCACAGTGGCGATAACCTGACCGGTGAGGGTGACGGCGACGATGAAGTGATTAAGGTCAACCTCTCCCGTCTGCCTGCAAACGTTGAATACCTGGCGTTTACGGTTAACAGCTTCCGTGGTCAGTCGTTCAATGACGTCGAAAACGCATTCTGCCGCGTGGTCGATCAAACCGGCAAAGAGCTGGCTCGCTACAAGCTGACTGAGCAGGGCTCACATACCGGGATCGTTATTTCTTCGCTGCGTCGTAATAACGGCAACTGGGACTTTACCGCCCTTGGCCATGCCTGTCGCGGCCGCACAATTGACGATATGCACTCCGATATCGTTTCAGCGGTTATTCGCTAATGAACCTGACGCCGGGGGGCAATGCCCCCGTTCCAGCCCAGGAGTTGCGGGTCCGGATCACCTCGGGCGGTCAGGTGGATGCTTCGGCGTTTCGCCTGTATGCCGACGGGAAGGTGCAGGGTGATGCGGACATGGTGTTCTATGGTCAGCCACGCAACGATGATGGTACCGTCAGCCTGGTCAGTGAAGGCCAGTACTCAACTTTTACTGTCGCGCTCAACCGGCTGAAATCTGATGTCCAGAAAATTGCGTTCACAGTGACCTGTGACGGTGGGCAGACGGTGTCCGGTCTTCGTAATCTTTCCATCGACGTGGAGCAGGGGGCTACCGGCCTGGTTAGCGGCATTGTCGAACTGAGCGGCCGTCAGGAAGCAGCCTTAATTCTGGGTGAGTTTTACCGTCGTAATAATGACTGGAAATTCCGCTTCGTTGCACAGGGGTTCAACGGTGGTCTTAAACCGCTGGCAGAGCATTTCGGCGTAAATATTGCCGACGAACCTGCTCCCGCCGCCCCGACCCCTCCGGTTGCAACCCCTCCGCCAGCTGAGACAAAAATCAGCCTGAGTAAGGTATCTCTGACAAAAGAGAAGCCAGCAATCAGCCTGACCAAACGGGATAACTTCGGTGAAATCCGGATCAACCTGAACTGGCACCGGGGCAGCGGCAAATCGGGTTTCGCAGGCATGTTCGGCTCCAAAGGAATCGACCTGGATCTTGGGGCATTTGTTGAGCTTCAGGACGGGTATAAATCGGTCATTCAGGCGCTGGGTAATGCATTCGGTAATTATCGCGATGAGCCTTATGTTCAGCTCAAGGGCGATGACCGGACGGGTGATGTATCAGACGGCGAGTGGCTGCATATCAATGGCCGGGAATGGAAGCATATCCGTGAAGTGCTGATTTACGCCTTTATTTATGAAGGTATTCCCAGCTGGGACAAGACTGATGGTGTGGTCACCATTCATGTGCCGGATCAGCCTCCCATTGAGACCCGCCTCACCGAAGGTGAAAACCGTCGCACATTGTGCGCCATTGCCAGACTCGTAAATGAAAACGGCGCGATTAAAGTCGAGCGTATCAACCAGTACTTCAAAGGCCAGGACGAAATGGACCGGGCATTTGGCTGGGGATTTCGCTGGAGCGCCGGTTCTAAATAACACAGCAACAAAGGAAACAGGTATGAGCTTTTTCGACAAGGTAAAAGGTGCCATTAACTCTGGCCGGGACGAACTGACCCGCCAGGTTGGTCGTTTCAAAAACAAAAAATTTATGCACGGCACCGTTGCTGTATGTGCCCGTATTGCCGTATCGAGTGACGGCGTGAGTTCGGAAGAAAAGCAGAAAATGATGGGCTTTCTTCGCTCTTCAGAAGAGCTGAAGGTCTTCGATACCAATGAGGTGATCGAGTTCTTCAATAAACTGGTTTCAAGCTTCGATTTCGATGTTGAAATCGGCAAGGGCGAAACCATGAAATACATCCTGGCGCTGAAAGATCAGCCTGAGGCCGCTCAGCTGGCCTTACGTGTTGGTATTGCCGTTGCGAAAAGTGACGGTAACTTCGATCAGGACGAGAAACTGGCCTCCCGCGAGATCGCTATCGCGTTGGGCTTCGACCCGGCTGAATTTGGCCTCTGATCCACATCCCTAAGGGTAAAATATGGTTTCCACACACATCGGCTTCCCGACTGAAACGGTCATTGTTTTCATTGCGCTTTCAGTCGGTGCCATCTTTATTGACCTGTTTATGCACCGTGATGACAAGCCCATTTCCCTGAAGAGTGCGGCGCTCTGGTCCGTATTCTGGGTTGTGGTTGCGATGGCATTTGCCGGTTTCCTCTACATCCACCACGGTGCTGAGGTTGCCAGCCTGTTTGTAACGGGTTATGCGCTGGAGAAAGTGCTGTCGGTCGACAACCTGTTTGTCATGATGGCCATCTTCTCCTGGTTCGCCGTTCCTGATCGTTACCGCCACCGTGTTCTCTACTGGGGGATCATTGGTGCCATCGTCTTCAGGGGCATCTTTGTCGCCATCGGTACGAGCCTGCTGAGTCTGGGGCCGTATGTTGAAGTTGTCTTCGCTATCATCGTCGCCTGGACGGCGGTCATGATGCTTAAAAGCGGTGATGACGATGATGAAATTGAGGATTATTCCCAGCATCTGGCTTACCGCATGGTTAAACGCTTCTTCCCTATCTGGCCGAAGCTCAGAGGTCATGCTTTCCTGCTTAACCAGAAGGAAGTGGATGCCGAACTGGCGAAACCAGAAAACAGCGATGTCACCATTGGCCGTGGTAAAAAGGCGGCGCTGTATGCGACCCCTCTGTTCCTGTGTGTGGCCGTGGTTGAACTATCGGATGTTATGTTTGCGTTTGACTCGGTACCGGCAATCATTGCCGTCAGTCGTGAACCGCTTATCGTCTATAGTGCCATGATGTTTGCTATCCTGGGCCTGCGTACTCTGTACTTTGTCCTTGAAGCACTGAAACAGTACCTGGTTCATCTGGAGAAGGCCGTTATCGTGCTGCTGTTCTTCATCGCGGCAAAACTGGGCCTGAATGCGACCGATCACATTTGGCATCATGGTTACAGCATCGCGGCCACAACCAGCCTGTATGTTGTACTGGGTGTTCTGGCGCTGGGCATTCTCGCAAGCGTCATGTTCCCGGGCAAACCTGAATCTGAGGAAAAGGGGAGCTGATCCCCTGAAGTGTTAACCTGAACAATTACTAATCGAAGAGGTTATTTTATGAGTGTTTCTCTTTCCAAAGGCGGGAACGTCTCCCTGAGTAAAGCAGCTCCGTCAATGAAAAACGTCCTGGTGGGCCTTGGCTGGGATGCGCGTTCAACAGACGGTCAGGACTTTGACCTGGATGCTTCAGCTTTCCTGCTGGCCGCAAATGGCAAAGTGCGCGGCGATTCAGATTTCATCTTCTATAACAACCTGACGTCATCGGACGGTTCCGTAACGCACACCGGCGATAATCGCACCGGTGAGGGCGATGGTGATGATGAATCGCTGAAAATTAAACTGGACGCCGTCCCGTCTGAAGTTGACAAGATCATTTTCGTTGTGACTATCCACGATGCTCAGGCTCGTCGCCAGAGCTTTGGTCAGGTATCCGGTGCGTTTATTCGCCTGGTAAATGACGATAACCAGACTGAAGTTGCTCGCTACGATCTGACCGAAGATGCGTCCACTGAAACCGCCATGCTGTTTGGCGAGCTGTATCGTCACAATGGTGAGTGGAAATTCCGCGCAGTAGGCCAGGGTTATGCTGGTGGTCTGGCATCTGTATGTGCTCAGTACGGTATTAACGCGTCCTGATCGAAAAGTTACTTTTCTTATCCGGGGCTGTTTATTCAGCCCTAATTCAACTGTTTGCAGGAGCTTAAAATGGCAGTTTCTCTCGTAAAAGGCGGCAACGTATCTCTGACCAAAGAAGCACCAACCATGAATGTCGCTATGGTTGGCCTGGGCTGGGATGCCCGTGTAACCGACGGTCAGGGTTTTGACCTGGACGCTTCCGTATTTGCAGTAGGCGAAGACGGTAAAGTGCTGTCAGATGCCCATTTCATTTTCTTCAATAACAAAACCAGTCCTGATGGCGCGGTAGAGCACCAGGGTGACAACCGTACCGGTGAAGGCGACGGCGACGATGAGCAGGTCAAAATCGATCTGACCAAAGTCTCAGCAGACATCAAAAAACTGGTGTTTGCCGTTACCATCTATGATGCAGAAGCGCGTAAACAAAACTTCGGCATGGTGAGCAACAGCTTCATGCGCGTGTACAACAACGACAACGGCGCGGAAATTGCTCGTTTCGATCTGTCTGAAGACGCCTCAACCGAAACTGCAATGGTCTTTGGCGAACTGTACCGCCATGGCGCTGAATGGAAGTTTAAAGCTGTCGGCCAGGGCTTTGCTGGCGGGTTATCTGCACTGGCAACCCAGCACGGCGTGAATATTTAATAATAAAAATAAACTCAACCCCGGTGCTGTCACCGGGGTTTTTTATAGGTGTTAGCACATGGCAAAGAAAAAAGATGATGGTTCAGCAGTAATACTACTTTTTATTGTGGCTTTTTTTGTGTTCCTGCCGTTTCTGATATTCGGGATGTTTTTCTACCGAAAGCTAAAAAGAAAATATTCAGCTATCCCCAACATTCAACGTGTATATGATATTGGCGTCATTTTTAAAACGTTAAGTGCCTCTATCGCAGTTATTGTGGTTTCAGCAGTGCTCGTTCTGCAACTCAGTGCGCTTCCCGTCAAATTTGTATCGCCAGAAATATCACATTATATAGCAAGAGTTATGTTCGTTCTCTATCCACTTGTAATGATCTGGCCAATGAAAAAAATGGCGGAACGCATCGCCATAGAATATTTCGGTATAATTTTTAACGACAATGACAGAACGATAATTCTTCCAGCAGATTTAGGCAATATGGGATTGGGTGACTGGCTTCGTCTCAAGTTTCTGAGCAGGATGGGTGAGCAAGACAGCATTGAGATTCGAAAAATATCGAATATCACACGCGAGAAAGGTGTCAACTTCTATATCCATGGTGATTTCGGATCCCGACGCATCAACTTTTCGAACAAGCAAAAGCGCGATGGGTGTATTTCAGCACTTCAGGCCAGAACCCGGGTAAAGGGTGGCAGAGACTACGGTTACTAAACAAGGAACAGAGTCATGCAATTACAGTCAGGTCAAAATATCCTTCTATCTTCATCATCAGTCACTCTTAATTTGCGATACCCGGTACGTCCCGGTTTTAACGGCGAACCCGACACCTGCGTTTTCATGCTCAACGCACAAGGTAAGGTGAGCGGTGATAACGATTTCATCTTTTTCAATAACCTGAGTTCACCGGAGGGGGCTTTAAAACTGACGGCAGGGACGCAGCAATCAAGCGTACATATTGATCTTAACCGCGTTTCCTCGGCTGTTCAGAAAATCGCCATAACCCTCGTGATAGACGGAAGCGATACTATTACAGGCTTGCAGAATCTGAATTTGCAGGCCTCCGGTATTGCATCGTTTGATCCCGAAACAGCAGGGCGCAGCGAGAAAGCTATTATCGTGGCGGAGGTGTATCGCCATAACGGCAGTTGGAAGCTACGGGCGCTTGGCCTCGGTTTCAACGGTGGGCTTGAGCCCCTGGCGATGAGTTATGGTGTTGATGTTGCACAGACAGCTCCGCAGCCAGCACAACCTGCTCGTATCAGTCTGGAAAAGAAGCTCGAAACAAAATCTCCGCGACTTGTAAGTCTCGCTAAAAAGGCCTCAGTCAGCCTCACTAAAAATAAACTGGAAACCCTGGAGGCAGCAGTTGCGTTTGTTCTTGACGCGTCCGGCTCAATGAGTGGCCAGTTCAGTAAGGGTAACGTTCAGTCCGTGCTGGATCGCATCGCCGTCCTTGCCGCCCAGTTCGATGACGATGGCGAAATGGATGTCTGGGGCTTTGGAGAGAAGCATAAGAAGTATCCAAATGTCACTCTGGATAACCTTGACGATTACATTCAGACCATTCGTGGATCCGGAAAGCGTTCAGCCTGGGAAAATTTGCCGGGGCTTGGTGGGACTAACAATGAACCACCGGTAATGGAAGAAATTGTCGACTACTTCAAAGACTCAAAAATCCCGGTTTACATAGTGTTTATTACCGATGGCGGGATAAGCAAGACCGGAGCAATTAAGAATGCTATCCGGCGCTCAGCCAACTTCCCGATCTTCTGGAAATTTGTCGGCCTCGGTGGATCTAGCTACGGAATCCTGAAAAACCTGGATGATTTTACAGACCGCCGCGTTGATAACACCCATTTCTTTGCAATGGATGACTTCGGCTCTATCAGCGATGAAAAATTATACGATAACTTACTGGAAGAATTTAGACCGTGGATAGATGAAACAAAAAGGTTAAATATCCTTTAGCTTGCTTCCTGATAAAGCTTAATTAGAGGGCTCTGGCGAGAGACCCAGCCAGCTGGGTCTTAAAGGTATCAACGGCCAAACACTGGTCATGGACAACTGTGAAAGCTAGCCCCGGTATATTATTTAAAACGTTCATGTTGTGCGATTTTAGACCCTGAACGACTCCTTTTTTAAGCGGTGTATAAAAGCTTTTTTTCTGTCCCAACGAGGATGGAAGTGCCGCCAGTGGGCATCTTTGGCGGCTGCCAGCAATTCATAATCGCCCCGAGTGTCCCCCCAGGCTCGAAGATGATACTGATCTAATGGTCCGTAAATAGACTCCAGCCGGTTAATTTTCTGTATGCAACGACAATTGTGCCCTGTAATGCGCCCGGTCAGGATACCATTAACGCTTTCCAGCTCTGTACCGATGAGCTTGATCCCCAGTCGTTCAGCAAACGGAGCAAGTACAAGCCTCGGTGAGGCTGAGCAGAGTGTCACCTCAACATTGTTAGAAACTTCCGTTGCCACGGCCAATAGGCCTGATGCTCTCATCAGACGCCCCCAATAAAGGTTGCAATAGGCTTCGGCTTTCTCCTTGACCCACTTTTCCTCGATACCAGTGAGAAACGTTGATATTAAAATTTCTTTGAGTTCATCACGAGTTAGTTTGCGACTCAAACACCGCAGGGTAGGAAGAGCGAGTTTAACCAACCGGCGGGTGAAGACACTGTTACCGAAGGCAAAGCGCAAAAAGGGGATAAAGCTGTCATGTCGGGTAAGAGTTCCATCAAAGTCGAAAACGGAAAGAACCTTTATTTCTGCACGAAATGAATTATCCACAAGCAGCCCTTTTTGAATTAGATAAATTTTCCATATTTTATCATCTGACGAGGGTGACTCAAAGCATGTCAGAATTGGATTGGACCATGAAGATCTCGCAGTCTTACACTGCATCTTGTTATCCATGCCGTGGTCAACTAATTGTGGCCCACAACCTGGCTGTTCGTGGAACAGTTGTTCTGATTCATTTGGCGTTTAGCAACTGTTCTCTCTGGCGCTGCATTTAGGAAAGATATAATGGCGCTAAGCCATATTTTATGTAAGGGTATGATATGGTTCAGCGGATTTTCATTCACGATACTGACAACAGGATTTACCTATGACTATCGATACCGACGATTTCGATCCGATAGATGTAGATGTAGAGGTTGCAGAGGCGTTAGAGAAGCACATGGCACAGTTACGGGACCTGGAAGCATACTGGCCGTACAGCACGACAGCCGTTATTGATTGTTTTTTTGACCAGGCTACCCGGGCAACTCACGCTGAATTGTGGTTGGCTGCCTGTACAACTTTCCTGAACGGGATTGAAACCTCACTGAGGGTGACGCTTGAACTGATGGAGTCACAGGCGCATTCGCAGCCAGCCGCAACGCTGGTGGATTTAAGTGATATGGCCACACTCAGTAATGCCCTAATGAGAAGGGCGCACATGGCTGGTATGCCGGTGACGCTGCTGGCGTTTCCCGAGGAGCAGGATCTGCTGACCAAGATTGCTGAAGGTGCCCCGAAAAGGCCCTATGCGGAAATCGTGAGGGTTCGTCACAATTTATGTCACGGGAACATCCTGGAGCACATCATCACTGTGAGTGACGATTTGGGGGAGCCAGTCCGGTTATTCACACCTGAATGTATGCGTGTCCTGGCAGAGACGATGTCGGCAATCTCGAAACAATGGGTTGCAGGCATGCATCAATATTGGCGTGATAACAATTTATCTATGCCTTGAAAATTCCGGCCGGATTCTGTTCCCGGCGTCAGTTTAACGCCGGGATGAAATAATTATGATCCACAACCAGAAATAGCTGTTTATGGTTGAGAAAATATTGTGGTATAAAAATTATGTTTTTAACTTGGTGATAGTCATGGAGAAACAAATGAAAATTAAATGCATCGTATTGGCAGGAATATTTTCACTGGTATTTTCTGTTCATGCCAGCGAAACACAGAATAAAAAAAGTGATCCAGTACCTGTCTTTGGGCACGCAACAGCTGTTTCAAAAATGTGTGGTGAACTTCTCGGAGAAGCTAATCCAGTTAAGATGAGAGATGGGGCTACTAAGATACTAAACGAGACTCTTAGAAGATTACCTGATGCCGAAGTGTCAGATGAAGGGAAAAATGTAATCGAGGCATTTGTTACTCGATCAAGATCCCCGTCTGACATACCTTCTCGCTGTGAAACCAGTGTTAACGAGAGATACTGGGAAATCGTTCAGTCCAAAAAATGATCTGACGTTGGTTGACTGTAAAAAAATATTTCGCCCGTTAAGCTTCTGTCTCTAAAATATATGACTTAATGGGCTATTCAACTCCTTCCTATGTAATATATGAAGTCATTCCCCGATGATTTAATTAACGAAGGTTTAATCCACATGTTCAAAACTGATAAATTGGACAGGCTCAATTTTAATTATTTTACCTCTTCCCGTACTTCAGGTTATTTGGCTGACAATCCAATCTGGTATGATGCTTATAACAAACAAATTCGGAAGGTATAGTGAATGGGTGGCCTGGTCAGCAAAACTAACATTGATCGCCTTGAACGTTTTCATTCTCTGCTGGCGGGGCAATACTGGTCCGCCCTCGTCGATATTCCGGCAGAGGCGATTGCGGCCGGGGATACACTCCTCATCAACTCGTTGCGGTACGTGGATGACAATCTGCATACCGTCATCCTTCGTGCCCACCCTCGGCACTACGGGGAATGGGTAAACGTTGAAGTCGTTGCTGAGAACGGCTCAAAATCAACGAAAGACAAGAAACTGAATGAACATCGGTTTCTGACGGCCGATTTTCTCGCCTTGTTTGAATATCAGCCCGACCATGAATCGATCCGTCAGTCAGAGCTCAAAGGCATTCAGGACGAGGTTGCTGACCTGCAAATGCGTCTCACCGAAACACTGAAAAATCCCTCAGATCTCCGGGAACTGGCTATGAAAAGGATCGAAGACGAAGAGGCCAGTAAAAGGGGGGGCGAGTCAGACGACAGAATGCTTCCGGTCGTCAGAAATGCAGAAGATGCCGCAGTTACCATGGCGCTGGGTACGGTGCAGAATGCCCTTTCTCAGGGAATTTCCGAAGCTCAGGTTTCTCTGATGGCGAAAGTCGCGGAACGGGAAGGGAAGATTGCCGGTGCCGTAGCTAACATTATTACGTCGCGTACCGGTGCTATTACCCGGGCGCTGGAGAAAATGCATCCGTATTATGCGGAGCTGGCCGCTGCCAAGTTGGCCGGAACGCAGGAGGGCATTGAGCAGGCTAACAAAATTCAGGCCGGTGTTCTCACGCTGGAATTATTCGTCGGCAAAAACGTGACGGTAGTCGATATTGCTGAAGGCGAGCCAGCTGACAGCAGCATTCCGCTGACGCTGTGTCAGAAGAAGCTCGTAGTGGATGAGGAACTTTCAGCCTGGTGTGACATCGACGAACACTTTGATTTCAGGAGTCTTTCCGCATTCCACAAGGCGCTAAAAGATAACCCTGGGCTGGTGGAGCAAATTTTTCCGACTGAGCGATGTGTACTCGTCATGGTAACCACCCGCAGATTTATTGACTATGGTGATACCTGGGCGAATTCAGAATACAATGAAAAGAACAGCATCGTGTTTCTGATGGTCCGCAACGGGCAAAACATCAAACAAATCTATTCCCCGGTGGAAAGCCATCTTGGAGCATCACGGTTATTTCCGTCTGAAGATGAGCAGCAGGGCCACTTTCGTGGGTTTGACGGTACCACCATCAAATTTGAAGATGTGGCCTATACCGATCGTCTCAAATCCCATGACCTGATGGCTCTGCATTACCGACGTCTGCTTATCATGCTGTTTGGTCTTGACCAGCGGCTGGCTCTCTTTGGTCAGTTCTATCCCAAGCATGAAAAGGCTAATTTCCTGAATCTGAGCTTCCAGGAGCGGTACTTCCATTTTCTGCACGATGAAGACGGCACAGGGCTGCTGGCATCACCAGACTCGCAGACGCTCGATGAATTTATTAGTGAAAAAAACTCCTATATGCAACCGGGCTCGCGGCTGCTCTGCAACTGGCGTGAGCTTATGACCCCCAGAACAGCACCTGGTGCCGTCAAAGAGGACAGCAGCTATTCAGGGTACTCCTTCATCGCTGAACCAGAGAATAATGTCTCTGCTGCGGTTGTGTATCGTCAGGGAGATAGTCTGGCAGTTGATGTGGCGGTGAAGCGCTACAGAACAGATAAGATGTTTAACTGTAAGGTAAACGTTTCTGGCTACAGGCCGTGGCGCCGGGGAGAAGCAGAGCTTGCATATCTGTGCCTGGATGCAGTGGGCCCGGAGGAACTGAACCGTTTTATCCAGCAGCGCAAATTCCGGAGTAACCACCTTTTTTACATTCGATTTTTTAAGGCCGCAATCAAATTCCTGGAGCAGGAACGTGAAAGAGAATTGCCGCACCGGCAATATCTGCTGACTGCAATGCAGGATTCGGGGTTGCGCCTGCCGGTGAACATTCATGAACTGATTCATCAGTGCATTGCTTCATGGAAGACCGGTAACCGTGGCGTTTCGCTTGATGATGGAATGCGTTTCGAAAAAGGGCGCCAGGCCCTGCTGAATCAACTTTACAGGCTCACTCAGGGTGCAAGCGAAATGGCATCGGTCATTCAGGAGCAGGTAACTGCGTCCGGATCGCAACTGCTTCGGGCCGGGGTCAACTCGTCAGGGAATTACGTCGCGTTTATCGCGCCTAAACCCTATGAGTGTGATAACAGACTTGAAGCTCATGCGTGGGTCCATCGTGTTGTCTATGCAACCGGAAAACGAAACATTCGGGAAACCAGCAGATCCTGGGTCTCTATGCCGGAGCGTTCGGCATCCGAAATTACCCTTTGGGAAGATGAGGAGCAGTCTAGGAAATGGTACTCCATGAAACCGGTATTCAGTTCGTGGGCCGAAAAACAAAAGCTATTTGAAATGTGCGAAAAAGGTGCGGAATTACTGAAAGGGGCCATGGGCAAGTCGGGACATGAGGAATATAGCGATCTTTTTGAGATGTGGGGAGATGCTTATATTGCATGCAACTCCAACTCTGGCGCGGAATACGTAACAACCCCGGATATGTTCCTCCCGGTTGGCTTGATTAAGTCACGAAACTCATTACAGCTAATTGCATTAGGGACATGCTCAACGGAGCAATGGATGTATGCCCGGGCAGGGGATGATGACACACGGGAGCTGTTGCTGGAGTTGTATACCAGTTGGTATGAATGCCCGGATAAAGCGCGAGCAAGGGTCCTGTCGATGGCAGAGAAAAACTCAGGTCTGAGGTTTGTGTTGCTTGAAGGAAAGGCAAAGAAACTGGAGCGGTTTGTTGTCAAACGGCCAGAAGAGATTGTTAACTGGCATGCCGGTGATTTAAAGGAATTCCCGACAATGCTGAATGATCAATGGGCATGTCACATGGCAATGGTCAGTCGGAATGATAAAGTTTATCTGACGCCGGATTTGCTGGATGATGATGGCCTACCAAATTTTAATGAAGTCACAAGGCAGGAGCCCGGAGACGGTTATCAACCCGTCAATGTCTATGAATTTGAGAGTGATTATTTTAACGCGATCTATGATGCAGACGGTAAGAAAGTGGTACTTTGTCACTGGTATGATGTGACGGGTGATTCATATACTGCTGAAGATCTTACAGGGAATATGCCTCATGACGCATTTAAATTCCTTCAGTATAGGCTGGATAATATCGAGCAGGCTGAGGCATTTATCAAATACAGAAACCGTAATTATCAGTCCCGAGAAAATTCAGATTGGCCCGAACCGCCTGAAGGTGTAAAGCGTTACGTCATCAGAGCCCGAAGCTAAGTGAGCAACATTAAGCTAAAAGTTCAGTATGGAAATAGATAAATCATACTGAACAATAAATATAACTTTATGCATAACACTATGACGGTATCTTATTAGCAGGTGCTTCGGAAAAAAGTAACTTTCCAAAGGTAAGTAAGCGCAGCGGGAGATATGCTAACATGAATACATCACGGGGACAGTGCTGGATACTGGCCAATCCATAATTTGCATATGATTAAAATGTACTTAGATGTTGCAATACTGATGAATTGTGTTAAAAGATAGCCGTCGTTACCTAAGTTAAATTTTATGAAGTATGGTACTGTTATGGCTAAGAAAAATTTATACTCGGAAGAGATTGTGATTGCCAAAAAGCAACTCAATCAGCTATCCACGCTTAAAGATAAAGTCAGCCTGCTAACGCGTCAGTGGGAAGGTGATATTGGCAAAAATCTGCCTGGTTACACTGAGCTATATGCTCACGTGGAAAGAATTGAAAGACAGATTCATGAACAAATTGGTAGCTGGAAGAAAAGTCCTACAATGTAAGATTACGGCGATCCATTCTGAAGCGGTGTATTTGGTTCAAGAATGCATAAATAACATTCCTTTATAACTCAATTACCCGCTTTTAAATCTCTTTATTTTCAATCCCGCTCATCCATTTGAGGAACTTTGCGCGGAAGTTCAGCGGCATCATAAACTGTATGGGACAGTAAGAATTGCACTGACATTAACTGGTACAAAATGCAGGGCTATTGAATCCCTTCAGTGTACGCAAGCCTCACGTGTTCATCTACTGTAGCTTGGTTGCCGGGGATATATCGCGGAAAGTCCGACACGTCATTGGCATTTTTGACAATGAAAGAAGGGTATCCAAACTGCTCGGCAGCAATATCGATATAAAAAGTCATTCCTCCAGCACTCAGCTCACACCAGTAGTGGCCATGTCCTCCATACTCATTGAAAAGACCTCCATTATCTGTACCATTCCCGCCGCGTATACTTGCGACCATGCCTCTGAGTCGTGCAAATTTACAAACCAATATACATGCGAACATGCATGTTCCGGTTGTGTCACTTGTTCCAATTTCCTTAAGGTTCTCTTTTAAGGACTTATGGGCTTCTTCTGCAAGCTCCAGGATTGGCGTAAGAACTAAAATAGATGTCTTGTCAGTCACGAATAATGTCTCCGGTAAACAGAACAATGGTAAGGCTAGAATCCCGTTTAAAATAATTTTAGTATCAGGTAACAAGTACCTTGAACAAAGCACTTGATTCACACAGATCAATAAAAACCTTTCGAATAAGGAAAATACGAAAATTTGTGAAAGTACATTATCGAGTTTTAACATGAATCTATTCTGAGTCGCAAGGGTTTTCAGTTCGGACAGAAGGATTCTAAAATTTCATGAAGTCGTCCAACCGTCTTTAACTACTAGGTAACAAACCATAATTATTGATTTCATGAAAATAATTAAACTCAGAAATTGTGTTGTTGAGGTTATTAGAGATGGATATAGGATGTGGTATATTTGTTTGGAAATAAAAACAAAGGTTAGAACTCAGCTTTCGTACAATCTAGTTCAATCAAATTATGACGCTTAGGAGTATAAATGAGCATTAACGACAAAGATTTTAGTTCTTTAACAGTAGAGCAATATGGCTGGAATTTGGGGGTTTTTAATCATTCAACCCCATTTACATCACACTTTATTTATGTCTACGATTGTTATAAACAGTATGTTGGATTGATTTCCATTTCACAGGAGGATTTTAACACCACTAAAATTTCCACATCGTTAAGCATTCATATGTGTGTGGCAAAGCTAGGTAAAATCCTTAAGAAAATGTCAAATAAAAAGGCTTTGTCACAAACGGAAGAAACTGAATTGGCCCCTCTTATTATTAATTATGTAAAGCAAACGATGACTTTTAGGCAATGGGTAAGTCAATCAGAATTAAATCAACGCATGCATTTTCTAATTAATATCTACGGTTCTAAAGATGATAAAAAAGGGGAGGTGGTTCTACGACCATTAATTTCGAATCCAGATGCCTTAATTTTAACACCGACGGAAGTCATTGAATTGAACACGCAAGTTATTAAAGCTGATCGTATGCGACATCCGGAATGGTTCCGTTAAGCAGATTTACCGCATTCACCATTGGAACCTTCGCCAGTAAGAGCTCGATGGTAAAATTACAATCTGAGATGGTTCAAAACGGCTATAGAGTTTTGAACCTCAAACGGGAATATTTTCACATTCATCCTTTGAAAGAAAGTCGTGGCTAAAAGAACTGAAGTAACCCTATCAAAGCCAATTTTCCTAACGACCGGAGTTATCTACTATTTACCGGATAACATTATTTCATTTGTCCTGTCGAATACCATGCCAACGTAGATTCCGGGATGCAGATTTTTGAGGCGAATCCATCGGTAATTAAATCGAGCAGATTTGGGGCTAGTAGATTACACGGTGCTGGCCTCAGTGGTTCATAATGATGCTCCGGGTAATGAAGGCTGCTGAAAATGCCATGGGGCGCCCCTGAGGCTTTATCTGGGCCACAGAAAAGGTTAATCCACATCCGGAGGCGGTAGTCCACCGTGAAGCCGTCGATTTGCAACCATAAGTGGGGGGAGAGCACAAAATCACATCCCTTAACGGTAACTTTCCCAAGGAAGCGAAGATGTGGGATCTTAGCCTCCATCAAGGCATGGCTGAGCATTAAAGTATGCCCATCGCATTCCAGCTTTGCACTGTCTACCGCTAAAAAGGCATCATTAAGGTCAGAGAGATGTATAGGTGTGTTATTCACTGTTACCATTGTGTCTCTCAATTTTTATCCTTTGTCCTGAGATTTGCTATAGTTAAGTTAATATAAACGACTTTATCCGCAAATATTCCGCCAGACTCTCGCAAGCTAAAGCGTATGGTTTGATGATGGGTGCTGTGCATCATTTCAAGTTTAATATTTCTGTTTTCTTTTTGGTAGTCTTCAAGCGCTGATTCAGTGTGTTTACGAATATTCACAAATTTATGGTCAAAGCAGAATAACACCAGATATAGGTCAGGCGGAACGATAAATGACTGAGCAACAGAGTCTGAATACTTTGTATAAAGTTGAAATATTCCTTTTGTTATTACAGATTTTATTGGCACTTCGGTGGAATGTTCTTGTATTAACTTGGATTCGATAATGCAAACTCTCACACCTGAAGAGAAAATAGAAATATCACTTCGCCCGTTTGCGATCTGATCTTCCTGGATCACCATAAACTTTTTAAGTTCAAGGCTTGCTTTCAACCAGGTTAATAATGATGCTGTAAGGTTATTTTCATAAAACAGAATGTCGTTTTTCACACGATACAAATTACTGTTGCTGGTAATGTTCTGAATGCCAGTGAAAATAGTATTAGGCAGAAGGTCGATTGTCTTGCTTTTAACATCGTAATTATTAAATGAATCAGCTAATACACCTAGTTTAAAAGCGAGCGTCCGTATTTTTTCTGTATTTCCAAACTCAAGATGATTGGCTTGATGTTTAAGTGATCTGATTTTATTATATATATATTGTGTGTTTCTTTCACTTAATCTGACCTGCATAAAACTCTGGCGCATGTATTCTTCAAAAAGGTTCTGGAGCTCAAACAATTCTTCAATAATAGAGGTTAACTTATTTTTAGGTTCAAAGAACATTGAGTCTTTATTTTTAATATTTGAAGCCAGTGAAATGATTTCAAAAAGAGCATCGGTAAGCAGATGAAGTGGTTCAACTGTTTTTATAATGCCTTTTTCATTCCTATAAATCATAATGTAAGGCTGGTGACGTGAAAATAAATCCTGCAAGACATCTTGTGACACTGGCGTTGTAATGAAGAAAATAAGTCCCGGCTTAAGATCTTTGTTTTTCAAATGTTCTAATTTATCAATAAGTAATACTTTCCTAATCCCGTTCGCTAGAATTAGTCCGAATTCAGTTCGATAAAGATTCCAATTTCGCTTTGTTGATGTAATAAGGGATAAATCATAATTAATATTTACGAGGTTTTCATTGATTGTCGTAATTAAGTTATGAATGTAATTGTTGTGATAAGTGGCATAACTCATAATGCCAAACTTACTTTTGAGTTCGTTGATGTGTTCGACAAGTGTTTTCAAGTACGTATAAGTTGTGCTTTGAGGAACTTTTTGGAAATTGTAAGATGACCACTCTTTAGCTATATCATAGATAAAATCGCATTCTTGTGATTCAAGGAACTTAACCAAGCGATTTCTGGAACTTTTATTGCTGTTGAATTCTTCTTCAAATCTTTCGAGCTTTCTGCAAAAAATATGAACCGACAGGCAATGGCGACGTTCCTGCTCTAATAATTGATCATCCAGGAAAATCTCAGTATTTTTGTTACGACTGAAGATAGATATGGGGGCCATTTCCATTAGTTCTAACGCATTGAAATCATAAAATCTGCTCATTTATTTCGCCTGCATAGTAATTTTAATCACTAAAAGCTATTAAGCTTTTTCCTTTTTTAAACATACGAAAGCCTTTAGAAACACGATTTATACTAACGGGGCATCTAAATTCGTGATCTGTTCAATGTATTCAAAAGAGTATTGAACGCCTCATATGATATTTTCGCTCTGAAAGCGATTCCCCTAGCTTCATTAAGAGCCTTTCTTCCGGAAGCAGATTCAGGCGATTTAAGGTACTTTAAAAGTAACTTTTCAATCTCTATAGTTTTGTCATTCTGAAGTAACTGAGAGGCCATGATGGCTCCGAGCCTAAATTGAAGCTGAATATTCACTTCTTTGTGAAACTCCAGGTGCTGACGGTGGCGGTCAGCCAGCTGGCTTCCACGGACCCTGGCACGATACAAACGCATATAGTCGGCCATTTCGGCGGTATGGCGTTGACGATACCGGTTCTTGGCTGCATTGACTACATTGCGGTTATTCAATTTATACAACCGGTTTTCGCCAGCTACGCACTGGCGGCAGCGAGTCTTATGGCCATCCTTACTTTTACGGTCAATTCCGAAGTCTAACAAGCTCTTCAGAGTCTTGCATTTTCGGCACAGCTTACTTTCAACGAGTTCAGTCATGGGTATATTATGAATTGAAGTACTTCCCGAAAGTATACCCAATTCGACTATCCATTACAATTAAACGTTTTGGGTTAACATAATCCACGTTATACGCACTTATAATGTTAGAACCATTTAGTAATGTCACTTTTTATCCAGATAGAAACGTCACCTTAGAGTAAGCTAAACTGAATGCAATTCTAAGGGACTCAACGGATGTTGGTGACCATGTCAGATAAAGAAATTCATCGCTTGCCAGTGATACAGGCTGTTTGTGAAAAGCGCCTACGCCGTCGCGATGCAGCGTCACAGCTTGGCATCTCAGAACGTCAGGCGCAACGGCTTATCAATCGTTACCGGGTTTCTGGTGCTGAAGGACTTGTCAGCCGCAAACGCGGTCAACCCAGCAACCGTCGGTTGACCGAATCTCTCAAACTACGCGTACTCACGCTAATACGTGAAAACTACAGCGACTTTGGACCCACACTGGCCGCAGAAAAACTCAGAGAGCGTCATGATATCCGGCTTTCAATCGAGACTGTCCGCAACTGGATGACGTCGGACGGACTCTGGGTTCCGCATGCTCGTCGCAAGTCACGGGTTTATCAACCTCGACATCGGCGTGATTGCCTGGGTGAACTTATCCAGATCGACGGCTCCCACCATGACTGGTTTGAAGGCCGTGCGCCAAAATGCTGCCTTCTGGTATTTATCGATGATGCCACCGGCCGCCTGATGCATTTGCGGTTCAGCGAGTCAGAAACAGCCTTTGACTACATGCTGGCAACCCGGGAATACATTGAGCAGCATGGGAAACCGGTATCGCTGTACAGTGACAAACACGCAATATTTCGCGTCAGTGGTCCGGAGAACCGCAATACCACCGTTACCCAGTTCGGACGTGTGCTCTATGACCTGGCAATCGAGCTTATATGTGCCAACAGCTCTGAAGCTAAAGGCCGCGTGGAACGTGCGAATCAGACGCTTCAGGATCGACTGATCAAAGAAATGCGTCTGGAAGGTATTACCGGCATTGAGGCTGCAAATGCCTGGCTTGCCACTTTCATTGCAGACTTTAACCGCCGATTCTCACGTCCGGCCAGGTTCCCGAAAGATTTGCATCGTCCGGTGCAGGAAAGCCCCGGTGAGTTAAGAGACATCTTTGCCTGGCATGATGTTCGTACCGTGTCGAAATCACTGACATTCCAGTACGATAAGATCCTTTATCTCATGGACCCAACAGAAGAAAATAGCCGTCTTGCCGGTGAAAAAATTAAAATACTGGACTATCCCGATGGCACCCTCGCCTTCCACTATGGACACCGGAGCCTTAAGTGCCAGGCATTTGATAAGCTGGCCTGTGTCGACCAGGGGCAGATTGTCGATAACAAACGTCTCGGGACTGTACTCAGACTGGCTCAGGTAAAACAGGATGAGCGGGAAAGCGAAGGCAAACGGGAACGAAGCAAAAAATCGCCCAGCCGTAAGGCTCAGGTGCGCGTCCAGGAACAGCTCCGGGCTATCAATCCCGTTCTGGCAGACCCGAGCTTGTTTGTGGCAAGTTCAAAGCGATAGAATCGACCATCAGTGCTGCAAAGTACCGGAACAGTGAGCCCCCAAAAGGATACTTGAGATGATTAAATTCCCGACTAAAAAGCGCGTTGATTTGTATAAAAATGCTGTCAGTTCTGAGCAATTACATCTGGATCTGGCTGCGGCTCAGGAGTTCATGTTCGATGCCTGGGAAACTGATGACCTGGACGTTGTGCTGAAACTCATCAGAAAAGCTATCAAGAAATCCCCGCTCTGTGCTGACGCATACTCATTCTACTGCGAGTTATCTCAAGAACCTCCTGAGTCAAAAATCGGGAATCTGGAGACGGCTTTGTACGCAGCCAGCATTGCTCTTGGCGAGGATTTTCAGGAGTTCGCAGGACGTTTCTGGGGATTTGTCGAAACACGTCCATATATGAGAGCAAAAGCAGCTTTGGCTGAGGCCTTATGGGAGTCAGGTAATTTTTATCCGGCTATGGCTCACTGCCGCGAAATGCTGAAGCTCAACCCGAACGATAACCAGGGGATTCGTCATTTATTAGCGAACTATTACCTTGAGCTTGAAATGGTGGATGATCTGGCCTTGCTACTGGACGATTATCCTGGGGATATGCGCCCGTTTCTTCAGTATACACGCGCCCTCCTCGCCTACCGGCAGTCATCCCCAGATGCCAATGATATCGCTAAAGCTGCGATTGATTCTAATAGACACATCCCCGGCTTGTTATCGAAGTGCAGATTACAGCCCAAGTCTAACAGTGGATATATTACGTTAGGTGAAATGGATGAAGCCATATATTACGTGAATAATAATTTAAAAACCTGGATTCGCACCCCTGGTGCAATTGAATGGATTGTCAATGGTATTTAATTTACGAAGGCCATTGCTTAGGCCTTCATCATTAATTTAATCACAAGCCATTTCTTGCTGTCTTTAATTCTAAAAGATTGACTTTATCTATCTTCCCTTCATGGATCATTATTGTTAATTTCGCTGGATGTTTAAATCGCATTTCGCTTATCCTAAAAGTCCAAAGCATTATCTTTAATAGATCTTGCTCATCGATAATTTTGTGGCCTTTTATTCTTGTAAGTCCAGACCCAAAGATTGGGACAGAAACACTTTTTTGAGCATAGACTCGATTAACCTTATCCCAAAAACTTATTAGAAAACCTAAATACTCAGGCATTGTGAGATGAGCTACATTGTGCTCGTCAAACTTAGATAGCGCAGTGAGTATGTAATCACCATAAACACAAATAGTGCCAATTTCAAATTTTTGCTTTTTACCTTCAATCCTTTCCTCATTTCTATCTTTTATCTCTTCGGCATCGAACCTATAGTTACTAATGTAATCATCCAACTCACTTACAGTACAAGATAAATGTTCGTTGATAAATTTACCATTGAGACTACTTCCGGCAATAATTCGCTCATCAACCTGAGTATCAAAATATTCATTGAAAGCGATCGCTTTCAAACCCTCCTGTTTGAAGATATCTCCTGTTTTAATGATAACAGTACTTTCCTCAATGGTTAGATTAATCTCCCTCAAGCTATTTGCTCTGTACCATAACCAAAGATAGGCGATAATAAGCACTGCAATGCAAGCTAAACCTGCCGCAATTTTTTGATTTGCAGGAATGTCGACAAAAATAACAACTGCACCGATAAAACCGAACAATAATGATGCATATCCCTTAAACTCATTGAAAACCTGCTTGTCACAGAGACTAACCTTAGACATTTAATATTCCTATATCTATGCAAAAACAAAGCGCCACAATCGGCGCTTAAGTTACATTATGCGCTATATCTATATACATCTGGAACGGTTTTGGTTTTCACCATAAACTTACTATCTGCCAGTGATTGTCTGATAAGAGCTTTATTCATTGGGATATGCAACGTGGGAACTAAATGCATTGAATCTCTGAATGCGGGAATCTTAGACCATAAATTTTGTATTTGCTGCTTTAAAATGTTGTTAACTAGCAAACTTTCTTTTGTGTCATAGTCAGGGTATATTACAATTACAGGAAGCCCCAAGGAATTAATACCGTAATCAATTTCTTCTCGTAGAGCGCGAGAATTTATAGTTCGATCACTCAGGAATAGAATAATATTCTTAGAATTCCGCAGACGCTGTCTGAGGCGAGGCATTAAAGTTTGCTCCCAGTTACTGCCATCACGAACGTTATAAGTTGTATCGTGTGAATTGGTAAAAGGGAAACCGGAGTCCGCTCCTTTCCACATTCTCAGTGTGTTGTAATAAACGAAGTCTTTCGTAGCATGAGCTCCCAGAGCGCCCTCATGAAAAGGCTCAGCAACATAAAATGCACAGTAATTCCCACTCATTCCTGTAATCCTTCTTTGTTAGAAAAATCCCAAGGAAATTATACACCTCCTTACAAGTTGAACCGCAACCAAAACATGAGCTTTAAGTGCCATTTCTATGTTGCAGAAAGAGGTGACACTTTAAAACTGCATTGACATATAAATCAATGGGTTACGTTTTACTTCTTGGATTACGCACTGGCACGGGATTTGGGATTTCCATGATGATTTTCCTGTGGGCAACCTGCATTATCACCATCCAGGACATAGGACGGGCTTACCCCGTTCTTACCTAATCATTTTAGGTCCTTCGTTACTAGAAAAATTTTTTAAACTCATACAGATAGACCGCCATAGGTACCAGCGGAACTATCTGTACCATTACTGAACTAAAAATAGATGAAAAAACATGCAGCCAGTACCGTGACGCTAATAATTGAAAATAAGTTAACTACGATGGAAATAAAGCTTTTTTTCATCATGGTCAAGGTTTCGGCTGGTGTTTCATCGAGTGCTTTGCCAGATTTATGGTCATCATAAATACGCCTTGAAGTTACAAGCTTATCGTGATGTTTATTCACTTGCTTCATCAAGAGGTGAATGACTAAAATCATAAGGGCAATGTAGATATACTTATCTTTACTTAGTGCGTCAATTATTTGATGTGCCTGATTCTCGTGCATAAAAATATCTCCTTGTTTGATTAACTGTGAAGTAGATAAAATAGATACCCAAAAACAATAGTGGATAGTGCTAACACCACACAATTAGCAATGTACCAGATCAATGTTTGGAACTTAAGTCGCCGGATCATTTCAGGTTCTTCACCGCTTGAGAAAGATCCTCTACCTTCACTGACTAACTTATCAGCATTTTTAAAATGCTGATAAGTTGAACCAGCACGGAAAGTAAGCCATGCCATACCTAACATTATGAATCCAAATAAATAAAATGCTTTTTCTAAGTAAAAATCTACCGCTGATACAACATCCAGATTTTCCATTTGGTAATTCTCAATATTGTTGGTGAGTTAAAGATTTTTTTGTTGGCTAACTGTCTGAAAGCCCTAATTATGGTCATTACAATCCAACCAATTAACAGGTTCCCCAAGAAACCGTGTCAATGCTGCTTTAGCGTATTGTGGCTTAGTGTAATATCGAGGGAACCAGCCATCGAAATTTTGTGTTCCATTGCGGCGGTATTCAGGTTCGACAGACAGTCTACATCCCTGACCGTGAGGCGAAATGAAAAAGGTGAACCCGTCAATCGAATCAGAACTCAACCGGCTGCATGTCATTGGAAATCCTTCATGATTTAACTAACCAGGCATTGCACTGGTAATCTGATGCTCCACACTCCGCATTCGAGGATTTTGACGTACAAAGTCTCTGACGCCCGAGATGCAAGCTTTGATGATTATATCAAAGTGAGGCTGCGCCTCCGATACCAAATTTCCCGTATTATCCAGTAGCAATATGACCCCTAGCGATTTTACAAGCTGGTACTCAACTGTCGACCGGTCTAGGGCGATCTGGAGCATGTAAATAGTTTCCCCGGATACATTTCCGTCTATTCCAATCACGGTTGCCGTGCAAGCTGCCTGCTCCTCTGGGTAGTGAGGTGTATAATAGTCATACCAGTAATCGGACTTCACCGATTCTTTCCTCGATTGCAGGTTTTTAACAGGCCATTTCACCCAGACAGATGACATATTCTCTGAAACCAGTGAGTGCTGTAACGCGGTAAGGGGGTTATCAAATTCGCCCATGGACCATAAGGTCTCAAATTCTGCTTGAAAAGTAGATGGGTCTATTACAGCAATAAAATCGAACTGGTCCTTATTAATTTTAGACGCTCGCTCATCCATATAGAAAAGACCAAGTCTGTTCCCTTTATCACTTCTCCAGGTGGCCCCTGCTGGTTGATAGTCCGTATTTATAAATGGTCGAAGTTGCTGGTCTTTGTGCAGAAAGATAAACGATGGGGCCAGTGTTCTATTCGCGTTCTTAACTGGGTTAACATATAGGCGCTCACCTGCGCTGAGGAGTTCAATGATCGACTTTGAAATGACAACATCTACAGATGGCGTGCAGGGGTTAACGCCCTCCTCCACTTGATGTACTAAATCCCCATCCGGACCCGGAATAACGTCTCGCAGACACGTTGGGCAGCGCTGAGTTTGTCCGGGTAAAATTGGCCACGAAAGATGTCCATCGTTATTAAGCGCAATTTTCAATAAAGGATGTTGTCTTGTCATCGCGGTCACCCCCTGCTTTTCGTCTTTTGAGGTTTCTGGTTTTGCTGGCGCCACTCCCAGGGGGCAACGGGATTCGGATCTACCCAGAGGCCTTTAACTGCTTTCTGCGCTGAAGCTTCGAATTTCAGATAGTTTGGGACGATGGCATTACCGTCAAACCGGTATACCCATGCATAGCCACTGTCTACCATTGAGGCGTTTATGTCATAACCATCAAGCCAAATGGTTCCCAGCATCCTGCCGTAAATATCAGGTCCGTGGTCTATTACCGTAATATTCTGTGCAGCAATCGCGGAGCTCAACGCTTGTTTAGCCTTTTGTCCAAAGGCCTGCTTACTTTCGGGGGCATCAATACCGTACAAGCGGATTTTGATGTTTGTATTCTGACCATCGAGCGCGGTGATTGTGTCCCCGTCGATAATTTTTACCACTTTCGCTTCAAATGATGATTGGGTAGCAAGAGTTGCCACCGGGAAAAGGACGATTAATGTCGGCAAAAGTAACTTTTTCAAAAGAGTCATACGTTCTCCCTGAATTAGATGGTTCGTAGTAACAAATAAGTCGTGTGATTTGACGCGCTTATTGTACCAATTAGAAACTCGGCGATTTTCTGTTAACGGAGGCAATTTGAGTGGATAAAAATTTTAATACAGGAGATGAAAATAAAGGCCTTTAACAAAAAATTGAATTTTCACCGCGTGGTAGTCTGAGAACCTAAATTAATCACATTTCACGGAGTAAGGATGTACAACGATAGAACTGAGCCTGCAATAACAGCATTGCTTAATGATGAGACACCTTCCTCTATCCATAAATTACTGGTGCAGGTTGCAAGCATCTACGACGTGAAGGATTTGGCTGAGCAACTTAATGCTGCAACCGGCAGCGAATGGTCGAGGGGAACGCTTATTCGCCAGATTAAAGGTGCAGTTAATGAATGCCAAATCACCCAGGAAGGATATCGTTATCTTCGAACGTTGCTCCCCTCTCGGCCAGCGGACTATGACCAGAAGTTTTTCCGATTTATTGACTTGTTTGCTGGGATCGGTGGCCTCCGGAGTGGTTTTGACGCCATCGGCGGAAAATGTGTGTTCACCAGTGAGTGGAATCAGTTCTCCCGACGGACTTACAGTGCAAACTGGTACTGTGACGAGACTGAGCACCATTTCAACTCAGATATCCGGGACATTACACTCAGTAATCTTCCCGATGTTTCGGATGACCAGGCCTATGCTTCTATCGATGCATCCATCCCAGACCATGATGTTTTGCTCGCAGGTTTCCCATGCCAGCCGTTCAGTATTGCCGGTGTCAGCAAAAAGAACTCCCTTGGCCGAAAGCACGGCTTTGAATGCGACACCCAGGGGACCCTTTTTTTTGATGTTGCCCGGATCATCCGAGCCAAACAGCCTGCCATTTTCGTTCTGGAGAACGTAAAAAATCTGAAGAGTCACGATAAAGGCAATACGTTCCGCATCATCATGAATGCGCTTGATGAGCTCGGCTACGATGTTGCCGACTCCGATGCTCACGGAGCAAAGGACCCCAAAATAATTGACGGTAAGAACTTCAGACCTCAGCACCGGGAACGTATCGTGCTGGTCGGTTTCCGCCGTGATCTGAAACTCAATGATGGCTTTTCGCTAAGTGGTGTATCCGCTCTTTATCCTTCACGACGGCCAACCCTTAGGGAGCTGCTGGACGCTGAGGTCGATAGCCGTTACATCCTTTCTCCAAAGCTCTGGGAATACCTTTATAACTACGCTAAAAAGCACCAGGCAAAAGGCAATGGATTTGGCTATGGTTTGGTAGATTCATCAATAGAAACAGTGGTTTGCAGAACACTCAGCGCACGCTATTATCGGGATGGATCTGAAATTTTATTAGACCGGGGATGGGATTTTAGCATAGGCGAAAAGCACTTTAATGATCCTGTCAATTTGGCAAGGCGCCCACGCCGTTTAACCCCGCGAGAATGTGCCCGCCTTATGGGGTTCGAGCAACCGGGAAAAGTTACTTTTCGCATTCCAGTCTCTGATACGCAGGCCTATCGCCAGTTCGGGAATTCGGTCATCGTCGACGTATTTGCGGCCGTGGCCAGTTTGCTTCGGAGCCGTATTGAGACTGCCGTTTCGGCTCGGCTCAAGGGAGAGTTTGAAGCGGCATCATAGTCATTCTTCTGTGTGATTTAACAGGGTAACGTAATGGTTTAATTCACAAAATATTAACATTCACGCAGATAAAACCTGGGCAGGAAGAGTAAGCCTGCTTCAGTTATCGCCTTCATCAGGAGGTACTGATGACGTATTTTGATTCAGCTGAAGATCTTACTATTACAAAACAAAGGGCTCTCCAAGAGCTTGCTAAACATGGCGTTGAGGCCAGCGACATCAACGTGTTTTTTTCCGAGTTGGGTGAGAAGGAAGAGTACAACGCGCAGGATGTATTGAGATGGCTGGGCTATTAGTCTTTTAAATTTCAGGAGGTCCCATGGGCCAGAAGTTTGCAGTATTTATTGCTTACGATGACGAACCAAACACGAAACGATACTCGGCTGAATTTCAGACGCAGAACGAGTATGTAAAGGGATGGCAGTCGGCCCTAAAGAAAGCACACCACACGTCCGGGCAGAAATCTGTGATCACCTGCGGATGCCGGGGCAAAGGCGCAAAGCGTCTGTACGTCCGGTCGCTACCAAAC
Source organism: Citrobacter sp. C13 (assembly GCF_014596815.2). NCBI lineage: Bacteria > Pseudomonadati > Pseudomonadota > Gammaproteobacteria > Enterobacterales > Enterobacteriaceae > Citrobacter > Citrobacter sp. C13. The sequence continues at coordinate 173,030 of NZ_CP115025.1, read as the reverse complement.
AGTGATACCTTCATATTGATTAAGGCTGCAAATACCGGCACTGAGCATGATCCATCGTGCGTGTTTTTCGACCTTGATGCCAGGCATACGGGGTTAAAGGGTTATGCCAGCAATGTTGTACGCATCAACAATGAGGGGACCATGTCAATACGCCTCGGAATAGGCATGACGGAGAAAGATCCGCCGGAAAAGTCAGAGGTTCCTACCCCGCCCCAAATCCAGCGACCTGAAGGTGGACAGGCTTCAATGACCCTGTCCGGACTTCTGAGTCTGTTGTGGACTGAAGCCGGTCTTAATGTCTGGTATCCGAATATGGCCGGGAAGCGAAATGATTCGCTGGTTCGCTACCGGATGTTGGACGCCGCAAAGCAGGTCAAATCAGGTAGAGCGTGTATTGGCGACCATCTCTTTATCGGGGTGGCGGACTCTAAAAGCAAAGTGGCCAGTGAGCAGGTTAAGCTGTTGTCGTCCGCAGAACTGAGCGACAAGCGACTGCTGCTGCTATCAGTACTGCCGCGCTATGACGCAGAAAAGCATGAGAAGCCACTGAAGTTTCTTCCTATGCGTAACTTCGGCGGTATGCCCCTTACCTTCTTTAACTCAGACGGGCACTGGGATAGCGTGAAGCGGCGATTCCCACTGGAATATGCAGCCTGGAAAAATGGTGGCAAAGTTGTTGTTTTTGCACTTACCTCTCCCGTATCTGTGACCACTAGAGGTCTCTCTGCACGAGCTCATCAGATAGTGCTTATGCTGGTGAGTGATAACTGGATACCTCTGGACTCCTCATACGAAGCGATTGTATCCCGTAAACTGGATGCCGAACACCGGCACTATGTTAAGCCTATGCGGTATGACGCAAGTGCGAGCGATGTATTCCCCGATTTTTATTTACTTGATACCTGGAGTGATAAGCCGTTCCCGATGGAGGTTTTCGGAATGTCGACACCAGCCTATCTTGCGCGAAAGGAACTTAAGAAGGCGTATTACAACCAGGAATATGGGGCCTATGGATGGTGGCACTGGGATGCTACGGAGAAGACGGAATCCCAGGATCTCCCTCATTTCCCTGAAGCTAAAAAATACAATTCACCCGAATCACAACCGTAAGCGTCGTCTCAGCACCGTCTGGCAGATCCTGAAATTCCTGAGAGGATAATGGACACCAAATATGGTGGACGCTATCCATGAAATCATTAACCGCAGTGCGTAAAAAAAGCCCTAATTATCCCGTTGAGTTCAAAATCAAAATGGTTGAACTCTCGCATCGACCAGAGATCTCCGTAGCGCAACTCGCTCGTGAGCATGGGATCAACGATAATTTGCTGTTCAAGTGGCGCCAGTACTGGCGCGAAGGAAAACTACGTCCTCCTTCAACAACAGAAAACAACGTGCCTGAGCTGCTCCCGATAACACTTGATGCCGAAGATGTTGTCCCTGCAACCTCCCCCCGGTCACAACCTGTAGCTGCTGCGGCACCTGAATCACTCAATATCAGCTGTGAAGTGACGTTCCGGCACGGATCACTCCGTCTGAATGGTGCCATCAGCGAAAATATCCTGAACCTGCTGATACGGGAGCTCAAACGTTGATCCCATTACCATCAGGGACAAAGATCTGGCTGGTCGCTGGCATCACCGATATGAGAAACGGCTTCAACGGCCTGGCGGCAAAGGTGCAGACGATGCTGAAAGACGATCCGATGTCAGGTCACGTTTTTATCTTCCGTGGGCGTAATGGCAGTCAGGTAAAGCTCCTCTGGTCTACCGGCGATGGACTGTGTCTGCTGACCAAACGGCTGGAGCGCGGCCGCTTCGCCTGGCCGTCAGCCCGGGATGGCAAAGTGTTCCTCACACCGGCACAGCTGGCGATGCTCCTTGAAGGTATCGACTGGCGGCAGCCTAAAAGACTGCTTACGTCACTGACTATGTTGTAGGCCTCTTTATCCTGGTCGACGCTGAATGAGCCTGGTAATATACCCGGTATGAACAGCTTACTTCCTGACGATATCGATGAACTGAAACGTCTCCTTGCCGAACAGGAGGCGCTGAACCGTGCCCTTCTGGAAAAGCTGAACGAGCGTGAACGCGAAATAGATCACCTGCAGGCGCAACTGGATAAGCTGCGCCGGATGAACTTCGGCAGCCGCTCCGAAAAAGTCTCCCGCCGTATCGCGAAGATGGAAGCCGACCTTAAGCAGTTGCAGAAAGAAAGCGATACCCTTACCGGCCGGGTGGATGACCCGGCCGTGCAGCGCCCGCTGCGGCAGACCCGTACCCGCAAACCGTTCCCTGAATCACTTCCCCGTGACGAAAAACGGCTGCTGCCGGCAGCGTCATGCTGCCCGGAATGTGGTGGTGCGCTGAGTTACCTGGGTGAAGATGCCGCCGAACAGCTGGAGCTGATGCGCAGCGCCTTCCGGGTTATCCGGACAGTACGTGAAAAGCATGCCTGTACTCAGTGCGATGCCATCGTGCAGGCCCCCGCGCCTTCACGGCCCATCGAGCGGGGTATCGCAGGACCGGGGCTGCTGGCCCGCGTGCTGAGTTCAAAGTATGCAGAGCACACCCCGCTGTACCGCCAGTCTGAAATATACGGCCGCCAGGGTGTGGAGCTGAGCCGCTCACTGCTGTCGGGCTGGGTGGATGCGTGTTGCCGGCTACTGTCACCGCTGGAAGGGGCGCTTCAGGACTATGTGCTGACTGACGGTAAGCTCCATGCTGATGACACGCCTGTCCCGGTGCTGTTGCCAGGTAATAAGAAAACGAAGACCGGGCGGTTGTGGACGTACGTTCGTGACGACCGTAACGCCGGGTCAGAGCTGGCGCCGGCAGTGTGGTTCGCTTACAGCCCGGACAGAAAAGGTATCCACCCGCAGAGCCATCTCGCTGGCTTCAGCGGTGTTCTGCAGGCGGATGCGTACGCCGGGTTCAACGAACTGTACCGCAATGGACAGATAACGGAAGCTGCCTGCTGGGCTCATGCCCGCCGCAAGATCCACGATGTGCACGTTCGCACCCCGTCAGCGCTGACGGAGGAAGCCCTGAAACGGATCGGTGAGTTATATGCCATCGAGGCGGAAATAAGGGGGATGCCGGCGAAGCGACGCCTTGCAGAACGTCAGCAAAAAGCTAAACCGCGGCTGAAATCCCTGGAAAGCTGGCTGCGTGAAAAGGTGAAAACGCTGTCGCGACACTCAGAACTGGCGAAAGCGTTCACGTACGTACTGAACCAGTGGCCGGCGCTGGCTTACTATACTGACGACGGCTGGGCCGAGGCAGATAACAACATAGCTGAGAATGCGCTACGGATGGTCAGCCTGGGCCGCAAAAACTACCTGTTCTTCGGTTCGGATCATGGAGGAGAGCGGGGAGCGCTGCTGTACAGCCTGATCGGGACATGCAAACTGAACGGAGTGGAGCCAGAAAGCTACCTTCGCCATGTGCTTGATGTTATAGCTGACTGGCCGATAAACCGGGTCAGCGAACTACTCCCCTGGCGCGTAGCACTGCCAACTGAATAACACATCCCCGTCAATACGGTTCTCGCTGCACGCTTACTCACAACCTTAAAATGGGGTTAAAAATGGCGTACATACTTTCGATGAGTGAACAGGTTAAACTGAAAGCGTTTTTGGCGGCAGTACTCGATAACTATAAGCTGGGAGCTATTTCGCAGCAGCAAGCTGTTGGCGGGATCACTAGCCTGGTTGATGCTCTTGAGATCAGTGACTCGGGGAAAATCAGCCAAATGCTATCGGAAGGACGTAAACTCCTCCGGACGGGATAAAGAGCCTACGGGCGCCAGGAATTTAAGTTTATAGCAAATTCCTGGCGGGAGCAGTTATGTCGTCTTTTTGTTTCGCGGTTTTGATGCCCCTGGGGATTTAGGTTTGATAGCAACTACGCCGGTCATAGCTTCGGTAAGCTGCTTGATTGTTCCTCGTAAAGACTCTGCAATGGTCTTTTCCGCATTGAGTGTCGCTTCCATGGACATCATCTGATTCCTGAGCTGCTGAAGCTCTTCTGTCAGATCTGTTTGGACCTTTTTGGACACCAGGTTCTCATCAGCTAAGCGTTGTGCTTCAGCTCGTAGTTGTTCATTCGCCCCTTTAGCTGTTGAGAGCTCCGACCGGACGAGCGTCAGGGCCGTGTCCTTTTCGGCTAAAGATGAGCTCAATTCAGAGGCATGGGATTGTGATGAAGAAAGGTCCTGTTCAAGCTGACTGACACTGGACTTTAAATCAGACACGGTCCGTTGTAAGTTTTCATTCTGGCTGTTGAGGGCGGTCAGCTCTACCTGCTGCGCTTTATTTTCATCATTAAGCTGCTTCTGATACTCCTGCTGCGAGGCCAGTTCCTGTTTGCGCTCACTCAGTTGCTGGTTCAGTGTCCCTACTGTCTGCTGTAAAAGCTGGATCTCGTTTTGGGCATGCTGTAATTCACTTTGAGTTCCTGCCAGAGTTTCTTCTGCTTCCTGAAGTGAATCTTCTAATTTACTGGAGAGTTCACGCTGCTGCTCCAGCAGGTTAATCAGGTTAACTTTTTCGTTATTCAGGACTGTAGCCTGTTCTTTCGACTGTGACAGTTCTTCCAGAATTTCAGCATTCCGGTGCCGTAACTGAGTAATTTCTGCCTTCGCAATTTTCACGCTATCACTCTGGATAGCCGTATAGCTTAAGCGGAAGTACCAGGTGATAAACGCAGTAAAATCACTGAATGCATCTTTAATCTGGTCAGGGATTTCAATCGCGCGTGCTTCTTCGGGCACCTCGTCCACGTATTGCTTGTAGGCCGCCAGCATCTCCTGAGCCCGGGCAAAAGACCCCCCCATTTTATCCCGCAGCCAGTGGGCTTTGAAAAACTGGTCGAGGTTTTCGGTGCTGATGCTCTTATCGAGGCAGATTTGTTCAATCTCGGTGAAATATTTAACCTTAGCTATTGACGAGTAAGGGGAATTCTTCAGTAACTCGGGGCTTAGAGGGGGCGTTTTTGGAGTATCTTCACTTAAACTGGACGCTGTCTGTTCATCCCCGTTCATCAAATTTACATTGTCAGTCATCATTCTTATCCTTTGGCCGGGATCTGGTTGGCAAAATAAATGCTAATCAGGTCATTCAGTGCGTTATGCAGGCTTTCACACTCAACTGAGATATGGACGTTACCATTTTCGAACAATCGGCACTTCCAGCCCTTCGGGTCGGTAATGTCACCCGTAAAATCGGTTTTCCGTAAGACAGCAAGCCGATCGTACATGTTCATTCCACTGCCGACAGGCGGTGTTGCTGCATTGGAGCAGATGCAAACGATATTCTCAAAGTCGTTTAAATAGAAGAGATTATCCTGAGAAAAGCCATTATATCTCATCATGTTCGAGTCGGGAAAAATGCCGCGTAGTACCAGTTTTTTTGGCATCACAAATTGCTGGGCATTAGTTTTATACCGGCGATCAAGCTGGCATAGCAGATCAACAAACCCTTCAGCAAGTGTAATGCTGCGCATGGCAACTGCCTGGCGCAATGTACTGCGGATTACGGTTAACGACGCAATTGGCGGAGCGTTCCGGAGAGACTCACGGAACTCTGCCCGCTGGTTGTGATTCCAGAATCGGTCAATACCCGTTTCTTCAAAAAGATTGTTCCATGTCTTACGGTCTATTTGCTGTCGCCCTTCCTCGATGCTTGCGGCCAGGGACGCAGGAAGGCCAAAAGCATTAGGGGCCATAATTTTGCTGTTAAACAGTGAAAACCCGCAAATTGCTGAGGCTTCGGCAATCAGCGTCATGCCGTCCAGAAATTTTTGCATAGCGGCATCACGACTACTGGCGAGTTGTTCGGTACGGGTACTCAACTTCAGTTCCGGCTGCGAATTCATGCTCATTTCACGATCCTTTTCCCACTGTTTTGGCTGAGAGATTTTCACTGGCCTATCCACCTGTACACAGACATTAAAGTTGTCTCCTTTAACATGAAAAAGACTTTAAAGTTGTCTACTTCTTCAGATAGACCTACTTAACAGGATACTAAGTAGGTCATCTCCTTTCTCGCGTAGCATCTCTCGACGTTCACAGCAGAGGACACGTTTCAAAATGTCATCCAAAATTTTTTTCCATTATCTGACGTTGGGTGATTTTGATGGTCAGCGAGTAGAGGCTTTAACAATGTGGGTTGCCCTGAGCAAAGTAAGGGAAGTAGATGTACCAGAAATGTACGCGTTGCCTTGCATGAAGGGGGGCATCTTAAAGCTCATTGATTAAACAAACTCACTATGCCGCTACAAACAGCCCAAAACCGTCACTTGATAACGTGTTATTTAGATAAATTAATGCTCAGGGCTTTTAGCCAAACTGTCACTTGATGTAAGAATCCAGAACCTTCAGCACAACGTCCAGGTCTTCTTCTCGTTTCTGTTCTTCACTTTCATGAACAATATGTTCAGTCAAATGTCCTTTAATCACTTCACGCAATAAACCATTCACGGCACCACGTATGGCGGCTATTTGTTGCAGTACAGCGGCACATTCGTGAGGTTCATCAAGCATTTTTTTCAGCGCAGCAACCTGCCCCTGGATCTTGCTTGTACGTGCTTTCAGTTTTTGTTTATCGCGGATGGTATGTGACATGTGGGCTCTCACTCTCCTGGATATTTTATGTAACTATACCAGCGTTATTCTACTGGGGGGTAGTATATTTTACTGGGGGGGAGTAGAATCCGGCCTACACTTAATAACCAAGAATGATTCTCATGAACGAATTTACGACACTTCTTCAGCAAGGCAACGCATGGTTTTTCATCCCCAGCGCCATTCTGCTTGGCGCGCTTCATGGACTGGAGCCCGGGCACTCCAAAACAATGATGGCAGCATTCATCATTGCTATAAAAGGCACCGTACGTCAGGCCGTGATGCTGGGTGTCGCGGCAACATTGTCGCACACTGCAGTCGTATGGCTGATTGCTTTTGGAGGGATGTATATCAGTAATAAATTTACCGCAGAATCAGCCGAACCCTGGCTACAGATGGTCTCTTCAGTGATCATCCTTGGTACGGCTTTTTGGATGTTCTGGCGAACCTGGAGCGGTGAGAAAAACTGGCTGGAGGGAATGCAGGAGAATGAACATCATCACCATGACGAAACAAGGTTGATCGATACTGGCCATGGAAAAGTTGAACTGTCCATTTTTGAAGAAGGACAACTTCCCCACTGGCGGCTACGCACTCTTAGTGGCCAAAGATGGGCTTCTGAAGATATCTCATTAACCACACTTCGGGAAAACAGTACGATCTCTCAGACTTTTGAATTTGTTGATCATGGTGATTATCTGGAGTCAACATCTCCCATCCCTGAGCCTCACAGTTTCAACGTACGTCTGTCTCTGGGACATCGTGGTCATGTCCATGACTATGATGTGGCGTTCGCTGAACACGACCATGACCATGACCACTCTGAGCTTGATGGGCTGGATGTGAATTCGAAAGAGTATCAGGACGCTCACGAACTGGCTCATGCCAATGACATAAAACGCCGCTTCGACGGGAAAGAAGTAACCAACGGGCAAATCCTGATATTTGGACTGACAGGAGGGCTTATCCCTTGCCCGGCAGCTATAACTGTATTGTTGATCTGCCTTCAGCTTAAAGCGCTTACGCTGGGTGCCACACTGGTTGTTTGTTTCAGTATCGGCCTGGCATTGACCCTCGTAACGGTTGGAGTGGGTGCGGCGATCAGCGTTCGTCAGGTCGCCAAACGCTGGAGTGGCTTCAATACCATCGCCAGAAGAGCCCCCTATATTTCAAGCGCCCTGATTGCTGCTGTTGGGATTTACATGGGTATACATGGCTGGAATGGGCTGGTGCATTAACACCGGTACTGATGACACACACTCTGGGTACTTACAAAGTACATCCTAAGCGCCACCGTTGAGGTTATGAGCAGAAAAACCCGGAATATAAAGCTGCTCTTTCCGGGACTTGTTGCTGAGGCAGGGATTAAGTAACTGATTAAATCCATTCCCATAAGACTCAATGATAAATGAAAGAATAAAAAAAACGCTCCCGAATGGGAGCGTAAGCCAGTGACTTCGGCGTCAAATGAGGGTCTGACAAGTGGAGCTGCGGGTTAATTCTGGGTGATCTGGCTGCGATGCTTTTCAGCCTGCTGCTGATGAATAACGGAAGACTGACCATTATTCGCCTTCTCGTGCACAACAGCGGCTTTTTCATGCTCGTTCATTTCTGAAAATGACGTTGCTGATTCGTTGGTGGCCCCTGGTTTGCCTTTCATCATTTTTTTATGCATCTCCGCCATGTCCTGGTGGGCAGAAGCGTTGCCGTTTTGCATCATTTCATGGGACATTGCAGCCTGATCGTGTCCGCTCATATCCATCATTGTCATACTGTCTCCCTGAACAGCGCTTTTTTCAGAGGTTGACTGCATCTGATGGGCGGGTGCCTGGGCATTATTTACCTGGTCATGCATGTTCATTGTCTCTGCAGCCATGGCGGATGAAGCGACAGCCATAATGGCAACAAATGATACAAGGATCTTTTTCATGGTTGGGTCTCCGGTGTTTTCATACCCAAACAATCAACGGCTTATAACAGAGAAAGCATTTGATCTCAGGGCGGGTTATTCATCACTCCAGGAACCAGGCGATTGCGTTATCACTCTGCTCCTGATTTATGTATGATTATAAAAAACCGCCTCTGTTTATCGCGTGACTGAATGATGACAATTTTGTCACCTTCCAGGTTTCTCCTGAAGAACGGGATTAATCCATTAACAGGCGCACTTTGAACACAATTTCCCGCCCCTGCTGTTCTGCTGACAGCTCGCCGCCATGAGCATGAATGATCGACCTTGTAATTGATAATCCCAGCCCCGCGCCTTCCGTGTTGTGGACCCTTGATGAATCAGCTCGATAGAACCGATCAAACAAACGTTCCAGATTAGCGGGAACCTGGCCGGACATCGTATTCGTAATCATCACGTTCACACAGTCACTGTCACGCTCAAGGTGTATCGCTGTACAGGTGTTATCGGGAGAATACTTGATTGCATTGGAAAGCAGGTTACTGAAAGCACGTCGCAGCATATCGCTGTCTCCGGCAACAACGCCCTCTCCTTCAACGTAAGCGTGCAGTGAGAACCGTATTGACGAAGTGAAGCTGGTCAGGCAGGCAGAGTAACCCGCCACGGGAGCAGAGCACCCACCCGGTTCACAGGCCAGTCGGCGATGACATCAAGTACATAATGCAGATAGCGTTCCGGATCCACGCCGTTTAATTTGCACGTCCCGATAAGACTGTACAGTGACGCACCGCGCTCACCACCATGATCCGAGCCGAAGAACAGCCAGTTTTTTCTCCCCAGACTGACCCGTCGTAGGGCGTTTTCGGCAATGTTATTATCCACCTCCACCCAGCCATCTTCTGCATAGCGGATCAGCGCCGGCCACTGGTTCAGCGCATACCCGAACGCCTTCGCCAGTTCTGAGTGCCTTGAGAGGGTTTTCTGTTTCTCCCGCAGCCACCCCTCCAGTGACGCCAGCAGCGGCAGCACTTTTTGGTGCCGGACTGCCTGCCGTTCCTCTGCTCTTTTACCTCTGATCTCCGACTCGATGGCATACAGCTCGCCGATCCGTTTCAGCGCCTCCTCCGTCAGGACTGACGGGGTACGGACGTGAACATCGTGGATTTTTCGGCGGGCATGGGCCCAGCACGCGGCTTCCTTTATATGGCCGTCGCGGTAGAGCTCGTTGAACCCGGCGTAGGCATCAGCCTGCAGTACGCCACTGAAGCCTGCAAGATGGGTCTGAGGGTGGATACCTTTTCTGTCCGGGCTGTAAGCGAACCACACTGCGGGGGCCAGCGCTGATCCGGCGTTGCGGTCGTCTCGAACGTACGTCCATAAGCGCCCGGTCTTCGTCTTCTTATTGCCCGGCAACAGCACCGGGACAGGCGTATCGTCAGCATGGAGTTTGCCGTCGGTCAGGACATAGTGCTGAAGGGCTTCATCCAGCGGTGCCAGCAGACGACAACACGCATCCACCCAGCCCGACAGTACAGAACGACTCAACACTACACCCTGGCGGGCATAGATCTCCGACTGGCGATACAGCGGTGTGTGCTCTGCATACTTTGAGGTCAGCACTCGGGCCAGCAGCCCCGGTCCGGCGATCCCCCGTTCGATGGGGCGCGAAGGAGCCGGGGCCTGAACGATGCGATCGCACCGACGGCAGGCATGCTTTTCACGGACTGTCCGGATAACCCGGAAGGCGCTGCGCATCAGCTCCAGCTGTTCGGCGGCATCCTCACCCAGGTAACTCAGCGAACCACCGCACTCCGGGCAACACGGCTCAGTCGGCAGCAGCCGCTTCTCATCCCGTGGGAGTGACTCAGGGAACGGTTTGCGGGTGCGGGTCTGACGCAGCGGGCGCTGCACTGCCGGGTCATCCACCCGGCCGGTCAGCGTATCGCTTTCCTGCTGCAGCAGGTTCAGGTCAGCTTCCATTTGCGCGATACGGCGGGATACCTTTTCGGAACGACTGCCGAAGTTCATCCGGCGCAGCTTATCCAGTTGCGCCTGCAGATGGTCTATTTCGCGTTCCCGGTTGCTCAGCTTTTCCTGCAGGGCGTGGATCAACGCTTCCTGTTCGGCCAGGCGCTGTTTCAGCAGAAGGATGTCGTCAGAAGAGGTGTCGTTCATAAGCCTGTATTTTACCAGGCTTATTCTGCGACAACCAGGATAAAGAGCGCTACAACATGGTCAGGGATGTCAGTAACCGCTTTGGCTGTCGCCAGTCGATACCTTCCATCAGCATCGCCAGTTGCGCCGGCGTCAGGAACACTTTGCCATCGCGGGCTGAGGGCCAGGCGAAGCGACCACGTTCCAGTCGCTTTGTCAGCAGGCACAGACCATCGCCGGTGGACCAGAGCAGTTTTACCTGACTGCCGCTGCGTCCCCGGAAGATGAAGACGTGGCCGGACATCGGGTCATCTTTCAGCGCGGTCTGCACCTTTGCGGCGAGGCCATTGAAGCCGTTGCGCATATCGGTGATACCGGCAACCAGCCAGATTTTTGTGCCTGCGGGAAGATTTATCATACAGGCCCCCGCATCAGTTCGCGCAGGACAGTGCTCATGAGTTCAGCAGAGGGATGAGTCAGTGTTATTTCTCCTCCCCGACATTTTATGTGGCAGGTAGCGGGAGGAGAGCAGGATGGTAGTTCGAAGGTTGGGAGAGAAGAGCCCGCCTGAAGCTGCACGGGTATCAGGGCAGGAAGCGACGATGAGTTTTTTCGGGGCCGACAGACCCGCCCTTCACGCTGCCAGAGCCTTATCCATTTAAAGAGCAGGTTATCATTGACGTCATGTTTCCGGGCCAGTGCGGCAATACTGCCTTCTTCTTCAAGAGCCAGCCTGACCAGTTCCATTTTGAATTCAGGGGAATAGTGTTTCCGGGGAAGTCTTTCTTTAGCGCGCATGAGGTGTCCACCTGCAAAATAAGTGGGTGCTTAAGTTACAGGATCCTGGATTCGGGACCAGACGGTACTCAGACGACGCTTACCCTTCAACGGTGATTGTCTTTCCTGTTTCGTCTGCCAGAGGCTCGAACAGCTCACGTAATTCATTCAGTTCGGCGGCCAGATCCACATCATGTTTATCCAGCTGCAGCAGACCATGCTCTGAACGTGCCAGAAAAAGCATATCACTGGTCATTCGTGACAACCTTTTCAGTTCTTCCAGGTTAGCGAATAAGATTTCGCGGTAATGCGAAACATCCCTTTCCTTAGCCAGTGCAAACTGCGTCTGCATCATCAGATTACTGACCGGTGTGCGCAGCTCATGCGCGATGTCAGACGAGAAATCTGACAGTTTCCGGAATGACCCCTCCAGGCGATCGAACATGTTATTGAACTCCTGCATGGTCTCAGAGATTTCCGGCGGAGCCAGATCGGGATTTAGACGCTGATCCAGGCTGTGTACAGTCATGGAGGAAGCCAGACTGGTCATTTCCCGTAACGGTTTCAGACCAATACGTGTGGTCAGCCAGCCCAGAAAAACAGAAATAAAGACCAGACCGATATTGAACCAGAACAGCCAGGTACTGAGTTTGTCCATAAACAGGGTGTGATACCCAGTATCCGTGGCAACCGTAATGATGACATGTTTGCTTTTACCCTGTTCCGGCGTCACGGCAACCCGCCGCGAGATACTGCGGTACACGGTGTTATTTTCTTCCGTCTGGATCATATAGTCGAGAATATCACCCGACTTATTAAGCAGGACCGCTGGAACAACAGAATTTTTGGCATAGAGTTCAACAATTTTTTCATTTTCCATGTTTTTTATAGAAATGAATAAACCATTGTGCCCTACCATCGCATCGTTTATTTTTTCTGATAATGACTTAATATCCGTTTTGTTCCGGAACGTCTCTGTTTTAAGAAACTCTTCGGTGAGCTGAAGTTTACCTGTCAGAAAATCGCGGTCCTGATTATCGAAATAGCCATTAAGGGTGCTAATCAGGATAAAACTTGATAACCACCATACCGTAAGCATCACCGCAGAAAAAATCAGGCTCAGGCGTGTGGTCAGGGAAATTTTGAACCTCACTCTTCTCTGATCTCCAGGACATATCCGGCACCGCGAACGGTATGGATCAGTTTTGGCTCAAAGTCATCATCAATTTTACTTCTCAGACGTCTCACGGCGACATCAATCACATTCGTATCACTGTCAAAATTCATGTTCCAGACCAGGGACGAGATAAGACTCCTGGGTAACACTTCTCCGGTGCGTTGCAGCAGCAACTCAAGCAGAACGTATTCTTTACCGGTGAGATGGATCTTCTTCCCCGAACGGATCACGGTCCGGCGCACCATATCAACGGTCATATCGGCGATGGTGCAGACTGTTGCGGCCTGCGAGCGTGCCCGGCGCAGCAGGGTTCTTACACGTGCAACCAGCTCCGTAAAATCAAAGGGCTTAATCAGGTAGTCATCTGCGCCAAGCTCCAGTCCTTTCACTTTGTCCCGCACGTTGTCCTTTGCGGGGCTTTGTTGAATAAATCGAACTTTTGCTGAGTTGAAGGATCAGATCACGTATCTTCCCGACAACGCAGACCGTTCCGTGGCAAAGCAAAAGTTCAAAATCACCAACTGGCCCACCTACAATAAAGCCCTCATCAACCGTGGCTCCATAACTTTCTGGCTGGATGATGAAGCTATTCAGGCCTGGTATGAGTCAGCAACACCTTCTTCACGAGGCAGACCTCAGCGCTATTCTGACCTTGCCATCACGACTGTGCTGGTCATTAAACGCGTATTCAGGCTGACCCTGCGCGCTGCGCAGGGCTTTATTGATTCCATTTTTTCTCTGATGAACGTTCCGCTACGCTGCCCGGATTACAGCTGTGTCAGCAGGCGGGCAAAGTCGGTTAATGTCAGTTTCAAAACGCCCACCCGGGGTGAAATCGCACACCTGGTAATTGATTCCACCGGGCTGAAGGTCTTCGGTGAAGGCGAGTGGAAAGTCAAAAAGCATGGCCAGGAACGCCGCCGTATCTGGCGTAAGCTGCATCTCGCCGTTGACAGTAAAACACATGAAATCATCTGCGCTGACCTGTCGCTGAACAACGTTACGGACTCAGAGGCCTTCCCCGGGTTAATCCGGCAAACCCACCGGAAAATCAGGTCAGCCGCCGCCGATGGCGCTTACGATACCCGGCTATGTCACGATGAACTGCGGCGTAAGAAAATCAGCGCGCTTATCCCTCCCCGAAAAGGTGCGGGTTACTGGCCCGGTGAATATGCAGACCGTAACCGTGCAGTGGCTAATCAGCGAATGACCGGGAGTAATGCGCGGTGGAAATGGACAACAGATTACAACCGTCGCTCGATAGCGGAAACGGCGATGTACCGGGTAAAACAGCTGTTCGGGGGTTCACTGACGCTGCGTGACTACGATGGTCAGGTTGCAGAGGCTATGGCCCTGGTACGAGCGCTGAACAAAATGACGAAAGCAGGTATGCCTGAAAGCGTGCGTATTGCCTGAAAACACAACCCGCTACGGGGGAGACTTACCCGAAATCTGATTTATTCAACAAAGCCTTCTCTTTGATAAAAAAGTTTGGAAAAAAGGATGTAAATATATTTGGAAGAGAATTACTCATCATTTTTTCACTATATAGCCTTGCTCAAAAAGTTCTGACAACTTAGTAAGTCACGGCCTGGACTAACCACACATCAATAGATATTATAAGTATTGCCGCCGATATTCTGAAGGCGTTAAACCCGTTTGCTTCTTAAACGCGGTATTAAAGACCGATTTAGAGTTAAAGCCTGAGGAATACATAATATCAAGAATGGTCCGCTTATCTTCCGGCATTGCCAGGAGTTTTTTAGCGTGCTCTATTCGGTACTCGCTGATAAACGTAAAAAAATTCTGCTGAAACCCGTTGTTGATAATGGCTGACAGATCGTGCGGCGAGAGTTTTAACTGATGCGCAAGCTGGCTTAAGGACAGGGTGGAATCCAGAAACGGCTGATTCCGGTGCATAAATTCTGCCACCTTATCCACCTGTTCAGCCCCCCGTAACTGCGGTGCTTTAACCGGCTGAATATTCTCCAGCAGGATTTCATCTGCCTGCGTTAGCCCCATAAACGCAGCGGGTTGCCGCAGCGCACAAACTAATAACGTATTAATAAATGAAAACCCCGCTATGCTGACAACGGGCAGTACCCAACTCGTTTTATCGGTTAGCCTGAACAGATAGAAAAACAGGCAGCAAATAATACTGACTATCCAAAGTCCCGAATAACTTGACAGCAGGAAGCGGAGCCAGAGCATTTGCTGGCGGGCAATATCGGAATAAAGATGCTGAATATCCGAATTAAATGACCGCAAACGTCTGAGGGAATAGCCAAGCCAGCCGAGAAATACCCCGTGATAGGCCAATGCAAGGGGCAGTGATACTGGCATGCCCGGTAAATCCTGCTGCTGTAAGAGCGTTATTTTTGCTGAGTCAGATAACGGAACGTACAGCGTGAAAAACACAATAAGGCCAGTAGCAAACGGGATTAAGTGTACAGCATGAGCTGGCCGGATTCGAAAATGGCGATACATCAGCGAACGGGTATACAGATAGATGGCCGGTGGCTGAAGCAGAGAGATAAGCGTACCGATATAGGCGTAGTTCGGGTGTAAAAAACTCACGCCGCTACCATAGAGGAAAAGTTCACCAAAACCGGCGGCAAGGGTCAGCAGAACGATCACCAATAGCCGGTTGCTGACTTGTATGATGTTAGACGGCAAAAGAAGAAAAACAGAGAGCAATGCAGCCTGCATCATTCCTGCTGCCAGAAGAAAAACAGATAGATCATTCAGCATGCACGAGCACCAACAATTTAAAACGAGATATGAGAAACGGACGCCACACACGCTTCGTGTCAGCAGAACGTTCGACTTTACGTTTCATACGTTCGAATTTATCAATTCGAACGACTCCCGGGTTACTCGCCAGTACTCTGCAACCAAATCGGCAGAGGACTGAAATTCTGCCTCCTTTAAACACAAAAAAGCAGATGAACAGGTCGAAAGAGACCCGGGAGTATTAATATGAAAAAGCAGAAAAAGACCAGAACATCCCTGTGCGCAAGCATTATGTTCCTTGCGGGAATGACCGTAAGCACAACGGCGTTTGCCCACTGCGACAGCATGGATGGGCCTGTGATCACCGAGGCTAAAAGCGCCCTTCAGGCGCGTGATGTTACCCCATTATTAAAATGGGTACCAGAAAACCGTGAAGATGACGTCAGAAAGGCGTTTGACGAAACAATGAGTAAACAAGGCAGCAGTCAAACCTCTCAGGAAAAGGCCCAGCAAAAGCTTTTTACCACCCTGGTACGTATTCACCGTGAAGCGGAAGGTGCATCGTTTACCGGTGTAAAATCGGCAGGTCATATTCCTGTTATTGTACAAGAGGCTGATGCCGCACTTCGCACCAACAGTGTTGATAGCCTGGTGGCAAAGGTGACCGCTAACATTGAGCATGCTATCCGGGAAAAATTTACCAAAGCCGAACTCAGTAAGCAGCAGGCGAATCAATCGGTTAAGCAGGGACGCGAATATGTAAATGACTACATTCACTACATACATTTTGTCGAGGAAATAAACGAAATGGCGGAGGGTAGAGCGCCCGATACGGAGCATCAGCACTAATCATCATGCCCTTCAGAGATGCCTTTACGGCATCTCTGAACCGCGACGCTAAGGCTGTGCGAAAACGCAGCTCACCGTGCTAACCGTTGAACGATACTGAACGTTTCAGGAGCATCGTTGTGACGGTTAGCTTCGGCTAGACAACCATAATATATTGATAAACAGGGAGCGGGATTCTGGTCTGAACCGAGGGCCTCAGCTTTGCCCTACGTCACTGCAACGAAACGACTAAAATCATGGTCAATGACCAGCCCAACGGCGTCACCTTTATTGGAGATAGCGCCAACTGGTGCAAACATTCTATCATCAATGTCATTCAGAAATGGAGAGTTATCATGAAAAATATCGTATTAGCATCTTTGCTGGGCTTTGGTTTAATTTCATCGGCCTGGGCCACTGAAACCGTAAATATCCATGAGCGTGTCAATAATGCTCAGGCTCCGGCCCATCAGATGCAGTCTTCTTCAACTCCAGCCGCCATCCAGGGGGCAGCCCCACGGATGGCCGGTATGGATCAGCATGAACAGGCTATTATTGTTCATGAAACCATGAACAATAGTTCAGCAGATGCACATAAAAAAATGGCGGAAAGTCATCAGAAGATGATGGGAACTGGCACCGTTAACGCTTCCCGTCCGGCGACTTCGTTTGCGGCGATGAATGAACATGAAAGAGCAGCTGTTGCCCATGAATTTACGAATAACGGTCAGTCCGGCCCCCATCAGGCTATGGCTGATGCACACCGCCGCATGATCAATGCGGGCTGATGACAACTGAAGTTTCCGTGCGGTTACCCTTTCCTTGATAGATTGTCCCTTATACGGATATGTTGTTATTTTTTGCCCCCTACAGGGGGCTTTTTTGTCTGACTCAGCTAAACTTATCCGGTAACCATCTGAAAGGGTTTATTATATGAAAATCACAAATTCGCTTTTTGTTATACTGATGTTATCCCTGCCAGCGATTTCCGCAGAACATTCAGAAATGAAAATGTCAGATATATCCTCATCGGCATCGTCACAGGAATATATGTCCGGCATGAAAGGTATGCATGACAAAATGATGGCCGCTGTAAAAGAGTCCGATCCCGACAAGGCTTTTGCGAAAGGCATGGTAGCACACCATGAAGGGGCAATAGCAATGGCTGAGACCGAGCTAAAATACGGAAAAGATCCGGAAATGAGAAAGCTCGCGCAGGACATCATTAAAGCTCAAAAAGGTGAAATTGAGCAGATGAATAAATGGCTTGGCAGTCAAAAATAAAGATTGCAAAAAAGCCATAATAAGCGTAATTTTAATTCACTCCCGGGCACGGGAGCCTGTTAAACGTTAAATAATTAAAACCCGATTAATTTCGGGTTTTTTATATACTATACTCCGGTCCTTTGCTGTGGACCGGAATATATGCAGCTGCGATAATTTTTACACATTATCTCGTCATGGCAACAATATCGCTCAGGATCTCAACCAGCTCAATCCTTTCCTGCATTCCGTCATGATAGGTTGATCTTGAGATGATTCTTTCCGCTGTCATCCGGGGCCAGAATTTATCAAGCACATTATCGGGTTTCATTCCCACCGCCCGGCCAATTATTTTTTTAGCATCACAGGTGTCCGTAAACGTGACGGCTACACCGGTCATTTCTTCAATCAGATCCGGGCAGAGATAGTTCTCTATTTCACGTTTGCGCGTGGCGAAGAATACCTTACCGGCATCCTCCACTTCTTTTTTACGTTTCTGAATGGACAGAACCTGTGCAGGGTCTCCCCCAATATCGGAGTCCAGAAATACGCACCAGGGAAGCCCCAGATCGTTGGCCAGATTCAATGTCACCCAGTGTTTGACGCTGCCACACCCTCCTATGAGGACTGGCACTATTTTCACGTCCTCCAGAGAGGCTGGCAACATACCTGACTGTTTTAATGAACTGGCCGCATGCCTCAGGAAAGTGACATCCGACTTTCCCTCTACCAGAACTATCCCCTGCGCCCTTTCCATACCGGTCTCTGGCAGCACCCCCAGGCTTTCAGTCGCTTCCTTCAGCACAGCGTCATCCGGCATTTTTACTACGGGTTCACCCGCCTCATTTCGGGTGACATAACGTACGCCTTCGACAGGGATCAATCCGGCCAGCGCCGGGACATGGGTGGTGACGATAATCTGACGGTGCGGCTGGCCTGCCAGTGCCAGTAACGCTTTCATCAGCATCATCTGATAGTTCGGATGCTGTGACGTTTCAGGCTCCTCTATGGCATAAATCACATTTCTGGGCGTCCCCGCGACATGCTTCTCGGCCTCAGCCCGGAAAAAATTCAACAGGATAAGCCTCCTTATCCCGCTGCCGCGCTTATTGATGGGGATGCCATTTTCCCCGTCCAGGGTGAAACTGAAGGTCCACTTGGGTTTCTCCTTAAATCGTGGAGTCAGTTCACTGGCGAGTTCGGGGGCCATTTCACGTAATTTATCCAGCGTTCTCTGTGCGACATCCAGTACGCTGTCCTGGATCTCATTTTCCAGCGCTGTAATTTTGTCCTGCAGCGCAGCCTGAGCGTCTTTTACGGCCTGCTGTAAGGGGTTTTTAGCTTCTGAATCCCCGTCGCTGCTTTCCCTGTCGGCTTTGAAAATCGCATACGTGGGCAGCAAATCGAGGATCTTACCCCATAATGATTTTGTGTCGGTTCCAAACTCTTTATCGACATCCAGCAACATTTCAGAACAGGTATAGGGAGCGGCGGCTTCCCTGATGGCCTGACGCCATAACGATGCAGTGCGTTTATCCGCCACATTTTTTTCAGCTTCTTTTCCCTCCGCCCTGAGCTCGGAAATTTTCATTGCCAGTAAGTTTCTCAGGGGCTCCTCTTCGGGATGGATGCAGCGGATGCAGGTCTGCTCCGGTTTTCCTGAGGTCGTTGCTTTAAACGTTTTGACGATTTCAAAATTGCCGTCTTCATTCAGCAGATGTTCTGAGGCGAGCGTGGTCTGCACCCTGTCGTCGATCATGATAAAATCGGGCAGGTCATCAAATTCACAGGCTATTTCAAAACGGCCGTCCCCTTCTCTCAGGCTGAAACAGTTCATGTCATTCTTGTCAGCCTTCATTCCTTCTGTTTCAAAAAAAATAGCCAGCGCTTCCAGAATCGTTGACTTCCCAAAGTCATTACGACCGACAATACCCGTCATGCTTTCATCAATAATGATTTCAGTAGAGTTTCTGTAGCCTCTGAAGTTTTTCAGTTTTAATTTTCTGAGCCGCATATGAAGTCCTGTGTGTAAGAAAGCGTTTTGCTGCAACCTGAATACAAAATATATTTTCAAATGCCTGCCAACATGCAGGGATAACCGTTATTCAGAATATCTTAACGACATTTCTGGATTATGATCTGGTCGCGCTTTCTGAACTTTACTGCTCCTCAAAACACCGGAAGCCAACTTGTGGTTCGATACATGGCTAAGTTAAAACTCCAGAATGATGGGTAATAATTTCAATGCTCATTATATTTTTTGGAACTGACTCATGGCTTTTATGACTTAAATGATAATAATACACATTCTTTGATATTAATTATGTCGTACGGACATTGATAAATTTAAAGGTAGATAGATTTTCATTTACGGATTATTTCCTAAATTCATCGATAATGTGATCGACATAAAATTTTCATTTAAGAGTGAAGAGATAATTTATGGTTGTCCGAAACAGCTCAAACTGGTGTATTTAACATAACAGAAGAAACGAAAGGCTTCATAGCAACCTGATACTTCAGGCCGCTAAGGGGTTAATATTGCTGCAGACAATTAGACCGGGAAGCGCATGGTGTCACCATTTCTCCCGCCTGGCTGGAAGTGAAGAATCATTGTGCAAAGCTCCGTATTCGGGCTTTGCATCTGACAATGGTTCCCTGGATGAAAGTACGATCTCCACTCCAAGGACGCTGAACACTCTAAACAAACGCTCAAAACCCACACTTGCAGGGTTGGCCTCCAGTCGGGCATAAGTTTGCTGTGTTACACCCAAACGTTCAGAAACATCTCTTTGCGTCAGTCCATTGGCTTTGCGAAAGCCGATTAAAACAGGACGCAACTGATTCAAGGTCTTCAAAGCGTATTGAGTGTTCATAAGTGATCTTCCGTATCGACGGGTTAACAAGCACAACGAATGGATTTACAGCAGATAAGCTGTAATACTCATTAACAGACTATAGGCTGTAATACGCCTCTTGCCAAGATTCGGCATCTTTCAAAAACAAGGCCGTGTTGAGTAAGCAGTACTGGTATCTAGCACCCCTGACCACTTTGCTTGAGAGTGACCCAGTGACATTTATCGTGATCGTAGGTCTTTTAGACGTTGTTGCTAACCGGCATCATACTCAGGTGGTAACCCCCAGGGATACTCGGGAAGTGATAATTTATTCCCGCCCTAATCAAAATATATAACCCTATCTTATTAGCTTTCTTAGTAGTTTATAAATGAAGTAAAAATTAGCGAAGAAGCTTTACATTAAAAAGTGAGCAAAAATTTTTACCATTGAACCGGCAAAATTTGCAATCTGCGGCTTTTAGCCTGAGAAAATCCACATTAACAGAATAATCATCAAGTCCAACAGAGGCATAACTTACGTCCTCGAATAAATCGGTAATAAATGAGTTGTAATTACAAAAATTAACCTCACTCAATATCCTGAACACCGCAGAAATATAACTACTATGCATTATCCTGACTTCAATAACCTTTAATAAACTAGAATGCGATTTACTTTTAAAGAGGTCAAAGAGAAAGTAAACCAGCTCATTTTTATTGTCAGAAATCCATTTTAAAATTTTATCCCTGGCACATGGCAATAAATACACTGGAGTTTTGAAAGGATTTGAAATGTCAACCACAAGGGAACAATAACCATGAGGATTTATTCCACTTATAATTAAGTCACTAAGTCCTTTCACTGCATCCAAATAGTTGTCAAAACAAACCTCATATAAACAGGTACTATGAGCTGCACATTTAGATTCAAACAACCATCTATGACGAAGATAACCAATGCCTTTAGAGTGTATATCTTCAATAATACATTTATGGCAGTAACGAATCTTTGAGATGTTTACCAATGGATATGAATTAGTTATGTGTAAATTATTTCGACAGGCATCTTCAACAGCGTTGAAATACCCGTAAACACCAGAAGATAACGACACTATATTGGAAGTTAGTATATAACCATTTCTTGTGGCAAGAATGTCATATATATCCTGCAAACTATGCAATTTGTACATATCAATCAGTTCGAGCCGAGGAAAAGCATCGTACCTTAGTTCACCATGCTTAGATATTATGTTCCTGCAATTGGATAAGTTATACATTATCTGTGAACGCAGAAGAAAACTGTGCCACAATTCATTTTCGTAAACCATATCACTCCCTCTTATTTAATTAGATTCTTTTTCCTGAGAAGTGTCATTGTCATTGGTAGTTTATCTCTGTATTTCAAAAGCCAGTTATGCCCCCCCAGTAAAGCATCCAGGCTTGTAAGTGACATCGGGTATTGCCCCTGAGATAAAACAACATTTATTAATGATGATGAGATTATATCTCTCTCGCTCCAGTCTACTCTTTTATTTCTATAACATCGTACTGCTTTAGGAAGACAGGAATTAAGCCAGCCATTTTCATGTTTATTTAGCCAAAAGAAACTAGCATAACAACTTTCCTTGACTAACTTTCGCGTTACAGAAATGGATTGATTATGTATAAATCTTAATATTTTCTGCTTATGACGCCGTCTTAAAGAATCTTTTTTACATTTTTTACGCCATGAGCATAAACCGTAACAAGATGAAATTACAGAGGATACAGTTCCTTCCGATAATGAGTTTTTCTCAGCTATGGATGCCAGACTAAACCCCCTTACAGCCATAGACTTGATAAGCAATTCAGTGAATATATTAATTTTTGTGTTTCGCTTAAACGCCCTCAGGTATTTTTTATAAATAAGTGTTTTAATGTAACATCTGCTGCGATTAAATTCTCTCCCAAGGTTGCTAACACTAGTATTATTTTCAGCCATATGAAAGCTGTATTCCTTATGACTTTTAAAGATTTCTTTCTTTTTATTAGGACGACTTCCTGCATACGTTGGCCAGCAAGTATTTAACAAACAATAACAAAGCAAAAGGTGCTTTGTGGGATGCTGACAACATTTATCTTTGAGTATAGGCTCCCAGTAGTGATAATCAGTAAGGGATGTCGGTAGAAGCTCCGATGAACCCTCCCCAAATAACTGGCACTTAGCATAAACATGTGCGTAAAATACATTTTTCTTCAGATTCCCGTCCAATGATAATAAATTTAACTTTTTAAGTACATCCATGTAATTTGGGTGACAAATTTCTTTTCTTCTGATTATATTTATGGACTCATAACAAAATTTAGCAAAATCGAAGTCTGTCTCATTGCTGAGTTGTTCTGTATACGAAACAGGAGGCATCAGTCCAATACGTATGTGCGGTGCAGAAGGGACATTGATGCTTTCAAGCACTACCTGGTGCCGATGGCAGGTTGTAACCCCATGAAGTTGATGCGCCAGATGCCAATAAGTAACACCATAATGAAAAGTATCTTCACGAGCGCAAACCGGGCAAAACTTCAATAGTGTCCGCTGTCCTAGTGAAAAATTACTAAGGCGGCACAATCGATTAAGCCTGGCAGGGGTCGTGTTGAAATCCATAATTTCATTACGACTGATTGGTAGTGCCCAGGCAAACAGAGGGAGTAAAGTCTGTTCATGCCAGAGCTGGTCTGCACTTTCGGATGTATGAAGAGAAATAGCCTTTAATCCTGAATTGAGAATTGGATGGACGCTCATATCAGGTTTGTGGAAAATGATCGTTAACAGAGAAGATGGGGACATACCGTACACGGTAGCTGTCCGACAAAACCGACTGAACAAGGATTCATCAGGTAAAACAGACAACATTCTCATTTACCCCACCTCTCTTTGACCGTTACGAACTGATGACCTCATTACAATTTATTAAGTGGATCTGTATTTATAAGCCCGCAACGCTGAAGAGCATCGTAGGTATTTTTCTTTTCAGCTGTTCTGGTGATAACAAGATCATGGTCAAGAGACAGTATTTTCTCGTCGAAATTGCGCATAACCTCGTCTATTTTTCTTACGAATTCCTTGTGCTGTGGCCTGTCTATATCTCCAGGGATCAAAGCTTTTAAGGGCTTCTCTGACATGAACTTAGCCGAAGCATCACTTTCATTAGATGCAGAGAGCCATTTGGCTTCCTCGTCTTCAGTCGCTGCCCCCGGGAGTAAAGTATCCTTATATTCCTCCGTATGGCTTACGAGTACCGGTACAGAGGCCGACAAGACTGCACCAGTTATGATTTCATTACCGCTACCGATAACCTTTAATTGTGCCCCCCGATAAATCATCTGAGCCAATCCAATGTTGCCTTTAGATAAAATGAATAATTTTTCGTTTAACTCATCATTTAATGGTGTTTCAACATTTGTCCATTGTAATGGCCATAAATAATGAATAAACGATTGCCAGTCTTGTGAGTCGTATCTGACATTTGAAATTTTCATATAACCACCAGACTCTGCCCGCCTGGCAATTCTCATTTTCTTTGTCAGAGTCTCGTCAAAAGGATGATTTCCACAAAAAACCATAGATACCCCCATCGAATCTACAATTTCATGTAAAAAATCAATCAACTTACTCTCACCTCCAGTTCTTGAAAATTTTAGCCTCTGCATTTCATCAATAACAAGGATACCTAAAAATGATGATTTTATTCTTTGCGCAATCTGGCGAGCCAGAGCACCATTTCTAATCTCTGGTGTAGTTCGTTCAATACCAATTGCATCATCTAATTTTTGTAAAATCTCTTCACAAAGGTCTCTCACACTTGAGTTGTATGGACAATTAATCTTTACCCATACGATTTGCTTACTGAAGCCGGGAAAAACTCCTTTATAGCTGCTGTGTTCTATAATCTGAGGGAAATGATCCATGACTTGCTCGATCATGGTAGTTTTTCCAGAACCACTCATTCCAACTATCGTAATGGTTTCAGCCTGGGATTTAAAATATCCACTTTCGGGTTCAATATCAGGACGCTCAGTCCCATAGTAATGAAGATATTGAATAGTTCCGCTTTTTAAAGGATTACGGGCTGCATAGCTTTCCCTAAGTGCCCGTAAAATCATTTTATAAGCCTGGATAAGATTGGTTTGAGGGCAACGGAATTTCTTTATACGTTCGACATACTGCTCTCTAACATTCGCCGGGGCAGTCCAGCGGATTTTTTCGTCAATTTCGGGAAAATAACTCATTTCCAGAAGTACTTCATCTTCCGTAAGCGCTTCAGGAAGTGCTTCAATTAAGGGGTTGCCACGATACTCAGGTAACTCCTGTTCTTTATATATCGCTGAAACGCTCCGTATAAGGTTCATTATTCTGCGTCCTCAGTCTTCTTCTTACCTTTTAACCATCTTTGTTTCTCCTCCCGGCCAGGCAAAAGCAGAACCTTACTGGATGACGGAAGTAGGGGTTCAGGTCTTCCATTAGCAACATCAGTTCGCCCTAATGAATCAAGTTCATTTTTCCTGTTCTTTTTAATATCTTTACCATGTACCCGTCGAGATTCGTATATTTCATTTAATCTTTCGTTACCTTTCTTGTTAAAATCATCTTTATTATTGATATTGCTAAGTGAATCCAGAGTAAATAAATTAATTTCTTTTTGAGTATCTACCCAATCAGCCATTACATCTGTATCAAGATGAGCTTTACCTTTAAATATATCTCTTTTCTTAAGCAGGTAATGCTTTTTGAAAATGCTATTTTTGTCAAATCTTACATATATATAATCTACGCAATTGTCATCTATTCTTGCTTCACAAGTGGTTCTTCCAAATACTCTGGCACCTGATGCAATGTCTGGATCACATTCATAAAAAAGATTATTGTACTGAATCCCACCGGCGGTAATGTTAGCGTTCACAGGGATCAACAATCGTGCGATCACTTCGTCGGCCCCAACGGCTCTTGCGCTGAATCTCCCGTGCTTTAAGCTTATCATCCAACTATTTTTTGGTGATATTACGAGATCATTTTCAATCAGTAAGGGATTGATATAAGCCAGTTCTTCATATGTTCTCTGATTATGTGCAAGTATCTCCCGAATCAGTAAAGACGTGACCTCCTGAATCGTTAAACAAGCCCTGGATTGCGGTGTTGGCTCTCCTTTAACAATCTTACCCCTTCGTGTTGTTCCAATAAGCCTATGAATAACTTCATCATTTAGAATACCGAAACAGCGTTCAACAATGCTTTTTCTGTCGCCTCTACCGACTGGCGCAAACTCAAGTTTTGTCAGGGGGGTCATCTTTTCCTGAGGTTTAAGACCAATCATCTCCCCGTTGTCACACATCAATGTTAATGGAATATGAGAACAAGGCCAATCATCATTAGTAATAGAGATTCCAAATAATCTACAATATTCTTTTTTTGGCATAAAGCAATTTGCTAACGCTTGTCGGGCAGCTCGCCATGAAGCATGGTATAAAGAAACATGAAGGCCAATAATCATTCTTGTTGCGCGATCCACCACTGTATAAATAGTTGGGCGCCCAATGACTTTTCGTCTGTTTAAACTCGAAATAAGATGTACATCAGCGACAGTTGAGTCTATTTCGAAAACATCACCCGGTAAAACAGTTGTATTAGCCGCACTACCTAAAAGCGCCCGCATTTTGAGGTCTATTTCTTTTTTCGTGTTCTTCTTCTTTATCGAGAAATCTTTAGTGAAGAGTTTTTTATTCCAGTATGAAAATTGTTTTAAAGAAGGAACATATGGAGCTCTATTTTCTAAGTTCGCTGTTTTAATTTCATCCCTAAAATACAAATCAATATGTCTCTCTAATGTTTTCTTTATCGTATCTCCGTTAACTTTATAATGATACATAATGAGAGATTTTCTAATATTATTTATATCTCTTTCATTAAGAATGAAAACACGTGAACGTTCATTAGGTAATGCTCTGTTTTTCTTGGAATTCCCAAGTTTAATTTCATGTTTGATTCTACTTTTCCCAGCGGCACCACAGTTCGAGAATGCGGGTAGTAATGCATAAACATCCTGCCCATGTCGCCAGTACAACGCCAGAAGCGTTCTGATAGTATATTGTGATATTTTTTTATTTCTGGAGTAGTCCATTAAAAGGTGTGACTTTTTATGTAATGCATAGTCGAACAGAAACATTCTGTCATCTACAAGATCTTTAATGATATTGTAATTTTCATCTCGCCTTCCCCTGTCTTCATCTGTTATTTCTTTCTCATCTACTAACATATATGAAGGGTATATATAATCTTTACAAGTTATGCTATTTGATTCAATATAATATTTAAACAATGAAAATGAGAAAGGAATTGGCTTACCCGTTCTTTCTGATTTTATTTTAAACAAAATTAACAAATCAACCTTTTTGTCAAAATCCAAAACACGATAAAGCCCCTCTGCAAGCAAATCAGTGCCTTGAGAGAGCCAGACTGAATTTCTAATAATATCCATTTGCGTTCAGTCCTATATAGTGGCCATTGGATATTATCTTTATCAGACCGGTTTCGAGTATTGGATATGATAAATCAATTTTTATCATTTTTAATCCAATCATTGCCTGCAATAACATCATCGCTTCTTGTGCATCTACCCCAATGATTGATGAAATCATTGCACGTAGTCCCACTATGGGATAAACATCTGGTTTAAGCTTCCATAGGATTTTATCAAGAGGATATTTATCATAAAATACAGAACCATCTCTTAATACAGAAGTAACCCAACAAATATTTTTACCGACGACGTTATTGAGTTCCGAGCCAACATAAATTTGAAACTCAACATCAATCAACTGCCAAAACATCCTCTCTATTTCAAGTTTTTGGGCTTCGCGTTCAGGTATGCTCTCGTTTTGTTTTACTGCTACAGCTTTGTATCGAAGTCCGCCTTCAGGAGTTCTCAAGGTCAGTAAAAAATCGGTTGTCATAACATTCAGAACTTCGACAGGTACTCCTCTTACTCCCCTCACCATAGGATGTTGAAAATGTAGATGATTTGCTATTTGTTGGGTAAGCCGGAGAGGAAAGAGTGGGAATTGTTCCCGGATATCAATCACCGAGTCATTAAACTCAGCCAGATAGAAAAAGTTACTTTCGACAGAAGAAAGGAGATGATGGTTTCGAAACGTCTTAAGGCCAAAGACTATCGAACGGTTTCCACGGGATTTAACGTCCTGAGCTCTAAGCCAGGGCTGATAACTTTGGCCATAGCCCACTCCTATGCCGTCACCTAGCGCATTTTCATAATCCAAATAGGATTTGAGACGCCTACCCCTACCCATGATCGTACCCAAAAAACGACATTGATACGTACCTATATGTGCATTTTATAGTCTCCAACCCTATAACCACACATTCAGTAAGTATACAACATTAGCGTCGTTTTTTGAGAATGGTTACAACTTTAGTGCTTTGTGTACAACTTTATTGTCTTCGGACACCACCTCTCTCGTTAAAAAAATTCTCGTAGCGTCATATATGGTAAAGCCTTTACTAGTGACTAATGATGAAAAAGATTAGCACACAGATGTCGGGTGACCAACAACCCGCAACCCGTTAAGTGGCGATCGCATCCCCTGAATGCACAACCATTGCGTTATATGACTGATTAATAAGGGTTTTAGCCGCAATTACACTATGGGTGGTGCTATTTGAACGATGGGATTTACCCATAATTAAATCCCATAGTACATAAAGTGAGCTAAAAAAGGCTGGTAAACGTGACGCCGTCACCTCGCGAGGGTTTCTTGTGATAACTAGTTATTAGTAAAGGCATGACTAAATGTATAATGGGATAGTTGGGGTCAGTTTGGATATCGAAAATTTTTGTACTATAAGGACTTCCCCGGCATGTCAAAGCCGGTATTTATGGTTTCTGTCTGCTCTTCAGTAAAAATAAAGGGGAGAGACTGCGGTACTATAAACGGCCATGATGAATCGTCATCGATTCGGGCCCTGATGAAAGACGCGCGTGAGGTTCTTGTTCGTTAAGCGGATACGTATATCCTGTACAATAGCCAGATAGGCCTCACGGGGTCTAACCCTTTATCATCAACGAATTGCAGGTCAGATGGTTATACAGCTTCGAGCTTTAGTTGACTGAGTACAGCCGGAAATCATCACCGTAATGTAGTGATGCCCAACACAGCCGCGCATTTTTGGCGGCGATGGCCACAACAGCCCGCCAGTACCCTCTGCGCTCAACCAACATACAAACCCAACGGCTGAATGAGTCAGTCCTTTTCCCTGCGCCAATAAGCACTGAACGAGCCCCCTGAACCAGAAGCGTTCGCAGATACGAATCACCGGCTTTTGTGATCCTGCCGAGTTTCGACTTTCCCCCGCTGCTGTATTGTGATGGCGTCAGCCCCAGCCAGGCTGCCAGTTGACGTCCATTTTTAAAATCATGTGCATTACCGATACTGGCGACCAGTGCACAGGCCGTTGTGGGACCAACGCCCTTTAGCTCCATCAGCCGCTGACTGCGATGATCTGTTTTGGCTATGTGGGACAAAATTCGGTCATATTCAGTGATGTTAGCTTCAATGCGATCAACGTGTTCCATCAAATCATCAACACATTGCTGAACCTGAAGCGGTAAAGAGCTCTTCTGCACAGAAACCATGTGGCGCAGGGCATCAGCACTTTGTGGCGCGATGACACCGAATTCAGATATCAATCCTCGCAGACGATTATACGTTGCTGTTTTCTCTTCGATAAAACCCTGACGGGTACGATGTAAACACTGCATGGCCTGCTGGCTTTCGTCTTTCACTGGTACGAACCGCATATGCGGACGACGAACAGCTTCACAGATAGCCTGAGCATCAGCTGCATCATTTTTTCCTGATTTTCCGGCCATACGATAAGGCGATACAAACTTAGCAGCCATCAGACGTGGCTCATGACCATACTGCCGAAACAATCTTGCCCAGTAGTGAGCCCCGGAGCATGCTTCCATCCCGATAACACAGGGAGGCAAACTTGCAATTAACTCAGGAAGTGCAGCACGCGATACTTTAGGCTTAACCAGAACAGTTCTACCATTTTGATCAACACCGTGAACAGCAAACACATTTTTAGCAAGATCGATACCGACAGTCGTGATAGTCATAACGAATTCCTCCGGGACGATGTGTACCCCATGATTGCACAAGAGTTAATCAGGCGCATAATCAGGGGAAGTCCCTTCCATTCGTTAAGGTGATTTTTTGGGCACTGTTGCAAAGTTAGCGATGAGGCAGCCTTTTGTCTTATTCAAAGGCCTTACATTTCAAAAACTCTGCTTACCAGGCGCATTTCGCCCAGGGGATCACCATAATAAAATGCTGAGGCCTGGCCTTTGCGTAGTGCACGCATCACCTCAATACCTTTGATGGTGGCGTAAGCCGTCTTCATGGATTTAAATCCCAGCGTGGCGCCGATTATCCGTTTCAGTTTGCCATGATCGCATTCAATCACGTTGTTCCGGTACTTAATCTGTCGGTGTTCAACGTCAGACGGGCACCGGCCTTCGCGTTTGAGCAGAGCAAGCGCGCGACCATAGGCGGGCGCTTTATCCGTGTTGATGAATCGCGGGATCTGCCACTTCTTCACGTTGTTGAGGATTTTACCCAGAAACCGGTATGCAGCTTTGCTGTTACGACGGGAGGAGAGATAAAAATCGACAGTGCGGCCCCGGCTGTCGACGGCCCGGTACAGATACGCCCAGCGGCCATTGACCTTCACGTAGGTTTCATCCATGTGCCACGGGCAAAGATCGGAAGGGTTACGCCAGTACCAGCGCAGCCGTTTTTCCATTTCAGGCGCATAACGCTGAACCCAGCGGTAAATCGTGGAGTGATCGACATTCACTCCGCGTTCAGCCAGCATCTCCTGCAGCTCACGGTAACTGATGCCGTATTTGCAGTACCAGCGTACGGCCCACAGAATGATGTCACGCTGAAAATGCCGGCCTTTGAATGGGTTCATGTGCAGCTCCATCAGCAAAAGGGGATGATAAGTTTATCACCACCGACTATTTGCAACAGTGCCTCATTTTCCGCATGCTGGTATTCTCTTTGATAAAAAAGTTTGGAAAAAAGGATGTAAATATATTTGGAAGAGAATTACTCATCATTTTTTCACTATATAGCCTTGCTCAAAAAGTTCTGACAACTTAGTAAGTCACGGCCTGGACTAACCACACATCAATAGATATTATAAGTATTGCCGCCGATATTCTGAAGGCGTTAAACCCGTTTGCTTCTTAAACGCGGTATTAAAGACCGATTTAGAGTTAAAGCCTGAGGAATACATAATATCAAGAATGGTCCGCTTATCTTCCGGCATTGCCAGGAGTTTTTTAGCGTGCTCTATTCGGTACTCGCTGATAAACGTAAAAAAATTCTGCTGAAACCCGTTGTTGATAATGGCTGACAGATCGTGCGGCGAGAGTTTTAACTGATGCGCAAGCTGGCTTAAGGACAGGGTGGAATCCAGAAACGGCTGATTCCGGTGCATAAATTCTGCCACCTTATCCACCTGTTCAGCCCCCCGTAACTGCGGTGCTTTAACCGGCTGAATATTCTCCAGCAGGATTTCATCTGCCTGCGTTAGCCCCATAAACGCAGCGGGTTGCCGCAGCGCACAAACTAATAACGTATTAATAAATGAAAACCCCGCTATGCTGACAACGGGCAGTACCCAACTCGTTTTATCGGTTAGCCTGAACAGATAGAAAAACAGGCAGCAAATAATACTGACTATCCAAAGTCCCGAATAACTTGACAGCAGGAAGCGGAGCCAGAGCATTTGCTGGCGGGCAATATCGGAATAAAGATGCTGAATATCCGAATTAAATGACCGCAAACGTCTGAGGGAATAGCCAAGCCAGCCGAGAAATACCCCGTGATAGGCCAATGCAAGGGGCAGTGATACTGGCATGCCCGGTAAATCCTGCTGCTGTAAGAGCGTTATTTTTGCTGAGTCAGATAACGGAACGTACAGCGTGAAAAACACAATAAGGCCAGTAGCAAACGGGATTAAGTGTACAGCATGAGCTGGCCGGATTCGAAAATGGCGATACATCAGCGAACGGGTATACAGATAGATGGCCGGTGGCTGAAGCAGAGAGATAAGCGTACCGATATAGGCGTAGTTCGGGTGTAAAAAACTCACGCCGCTACCATAGAGGAAAAGTTCACCAAAACCGGCGGCAAGGGTCAGCAGAACGATCACCAATAGCCGGTTGCTGACTTGTATGATGTTAGACGGCAAAAGAAGAAAAACAGAGAGCAATGCAGCCTGCATCATTCCTGCTGCCAGAAGAAAAACAGATAGATCATTCAGCATGCACGAGCACCAACAATTTAAAACGAGATATGAGAAACGGACGCCACACACGCTTCGTGTCAGCAGAACGTTCGACTTTACGTTTCATACGTTCGAATTTATCAATTCGAACGACTCCCGGGTTACTCGCCAGTACTCTGCAACCAAATCGGCAGAGGACTGAAATTCTGCCTCCTTTAAACACAAAAAAGCAGATGAACAGGTCGAAAGAGACCCGGGAGTATTAATATGAAAAAGCAGAAAAAGACCAGAACATCCCTGTGCGCAAGCATTATGTTCCTTGCGGGAATGACCGTAAGCACAACGGCGTTTGCCCACTGCGACAGCATGGATGGGCCTGTGATCACCGAGGCTAAAAGCGCCCTTCAGGCGCGTGATGTTACCCCATTATTAAAATGGGTACCAGAAAACCGTGAAGATGACGTCAGAAAGGCGTTTGACGAAACAATGAGTAAACAAGGCAGCAGTCAAACCTCTCAGGAAAAGGCCCAGCAAAAGCTTTTTACCACCCTGGTACGTATTCACCGTGAAGCGGAAGGTGCATCGTTTACCGGTGTAAAATCGGCAGGTCATATTCCTGTTATTGTACAAGAGGCTGATGCCGCACTTCGCACCAACAGTGTTGATAGCCTGGTGGCAAAGGTGACCGCTAACATTGAGCATGCTATCCGGGAAAAATTTACCAAAGCCGAACTCAGTAAGCAGCAGGCGAATCAATCGGTTAAGCAGGGACGCGAATATGTAAATGACTACATTCACTACATACATTTTGTCGAGGAAATAAACGAAATGGCGGAGGGTAGAGCGCCCGATACGGAGCATCAGCACTAATCATCATGCCCTTCAGAGATGCCTTTACGGCATCTCTGAACCGCGACGCTAAGGCTGTGCGAAAACGCAGCTCACCGTGCTAACCGTTGAACGATACTGAACGTTTCAGGAGCATCGTTGTGACGGTTAGCTTCGGCTAGACAACCATAATATATTGATAAACAGGGAGCGGGATTCTGGTCTGAACCGAGGGCCTCAGCTTTGCCCTACGTCACTGCAACGAAACGACTAAAATCATGGTCAATGACCAGCCCAACGGCGTCACCTTTATTGGAGATAGCGCCAACTGGTGCAAACATTCTATCATCAATGTCCGATCACGGCCTGAGACATTCGACAAGCATTTTATGGTTTCAGTAAGAGTTTCAGTGCCAGCAAATATTTCACTTCGTCGGTAATGACTCCAACTTATTGATAGTGTTTTATGTTCAGATAATGCCCGATGACTTTGTCATGCAGCTCCACCGATTTTGAGAACGACAGCGACTTCCGTCCCAGCCGTGCCAGGTGCTGCCTCAGATTCAGGTTATGCCGCTCAATTCGCTGCGTATATCGCTTGCTGATTACGTGCAGCTTTCCCTTCAGGCGGGATTCATACAGCGGCCAGCCATCCGTCATCCATATCACCACGTCAAAGGGTGACAGCAGGCTCATAAGACGCCCCAGCGTCGCCATAGTGCGTTCACCGAATACGTGCGCAACAACCGTCTTCCGGAGCCTGTCATACGCGTAAAACAGCCAGCGCTGGCGCGATTTAGCCCCGACGTATCCCCACTGTTCGTCCATTTCCGCGCAGACGATGACGTCACTGCCCGGCTGTATGCGCGAGGTTACCGACTGCGGCCTGAGTTTTTTAAATGGCGGAAAATCGTGTTGAGGCCAACGCCCATAATGCGGGCGGTTGCCCGGCATCCAACGCCATTCATGGCCATATCAATGATTTTCTGGTGCGTACCGGGTTGAGAAGCGGTGTAAGTGAACTGCAGTTGCCATGTTTTACGGCAGTGAGAGCAGAGATAGCGCTGATGTCCGGCAGTGCTTTTGCCGTTACGCACCACCCCGTCAGTAGCTGAACAGGAGGGACAGCTGATAGAAACAGAAGCCACTGGAGCACCTCAAAAACACCATCATACACTAAATCAGTAAGTTGGCAGCATCACCGGGATAACGCTTACCGCTCATGGGCACCTCTCTTTAAGCCATCTTAAATGACTCTGAGGTGTCTGTTAAACCCATGGCGATTCAGACAAGCAAGATCAAGAACATGAGGCGCAGTTAGAGTTGAAGATGAACTAACAGCGCGGAAATGCCCCCTTTCAGGGGGCTGTAAACCAAAGCCGCCTTCTAAGAAGGCGGATTTTTACTAGTTTGTTTAACTTAGCTGCTAATTTGCTTAGCTGCTTTAGTGTCAAACACCCCTTTAACAATTTGCCAGCTTACCGCTAAGGCACCTATGATAAAGACCACGTCACCTATAGTGCGGATCCAACGTAGTGTATGCAGTAAATCACTTTGCATAAAGGCTTCACTTCGTGCATACCATAAGCCTTCTGTGGTACTAGCATAAAACTGGATAAAGCCTATTGGTAATAAACTAGTGAATAGCATTAATACTAAGCCCACGTTTAACCACCAGAATGCGGTCTTCATTAGCTTTTCGTCAAACTGCAACTGTGGCCGAATGTAGCGCAATATTAATAAACAGAAGCCTAAGGCTAAGAAGCCATAAACACCAAATAATGCGGCATGAGCATGAGTTGGCGTGGTGTTTAAGCCTTGAATATAATACAGCGCTATAGGTGGGTTAATCATAAAGCCAAACACGCCAGCGCCTAACAAATTCCAAAATGACACGGCAACAAAGAACATTAATGGCCATTTTAAATCTGCCATCCAAGGCGCACGGTTTTTCATCCGCCACTGTTCAAAGGCTTCATAACCTAATACCACTAAAGGCACTACTTCTAAGGCACTAAAAGTTGCCCCAACGGCCATAACCGGGGTAGTGGTACCCGAGAAATATAAGTGGTGGAAAGTACCAGGAACACCGCCTAGCATAAATAAGGATGCCGAGGCTAAGCTAGCACTAGTTGCCATAGTGCGTGACACTAAGCCCATACTATGGAAAATAAAGGCTAAAGATACAGTAGCAAACACTTCAAAGAAGCCTTCTACCCATAAATGAACTACCCACCAGCGCCAGTATTCCATTACCGATAAGTTAGTCCGTTCGCCGTAGAATAAACCGGCGCCATAGAACAAACCAACACAGATAACCGAAGCACCAAATAAAGCTAATAAGTTTTTATCACCTGGGGCTTTAAAGGCGGGCACTATGGCGCGTAGCATAAGCACTAACCAGAATAAAATGCCGATGTATTTAATGATTTGCCAAAAGCGACCAATATCAATGTATTCATAACCTTGATGGCCAAACCAGAAGCTATATTCATGCGGAATAATTTGCACAATGGCAAAGTAGTTACCGGCGAATGAACCTGCCACTAAAACCACTAAGGCCCAGAATAAAATATCTACGCCAAGCTTTTGGAACTTAGGATCTTTACCGCCATTAATAATAGGTGCTAAAAATAAACCTGCGGCTAAAAAGCCCGTCGCAATCCAGAACATAGCCGCTTGTAAGTGCCATGTACGGGCTAGGCTGTAGGGTAGCCATTCGGTTGTATTTAAACCATAGAAACCATCACCTTCAATGGTATAGTGAGCAGTAAAGCCACCTAAGAACACTTGCAGGGTAAATAGTGCAACTACCACTACAATATACTTGCCCAACGATTTTTGTGAGGGGGTAAGTTTAAGGTTAGCTATAGGATCAAACTTTGGTGACACCGGCTCTTCGTCATCGTGTTTGCGTAAGAATGCCCAAGCCCAAACTAAGGCTCCAACACCAGCAATTAATAAAATAATACTAATTAAAGACCAAATTAAATTTTCAGCTGTAGGCTTATTATCAATTAACGGCTCATGGGGCCAGTTGTTGGTATAAGTGGCTGCATCTGGAGTACGCTCAGTTGAAGCAGCCCAAGCCGTCCAGAAGAAAAACTGTACCATTTGCTCTCTGCGCTCTAGTGAAGGCAGGGTGTTGTTTTTCATTGCATAGTTAGCACGGGTTTCGCTTAACGACGGATCATTACCAAATAATTTAATATAGTGATCAGCAGTTGTTGCAATGGCCTGTATACGGCGACTTGACAGCACTAGGGTGTCAGTGGCTTTATCATAAGTGTTAGTACGATAAGCTTCTTTTAACGCAAACTGTAAGCCATTTTGCTCAGCTGGCGTTAAACTGTCATAAGCTTTGTTATATTGATCTTGAGCGGCAAGCTCTAACCAAGCCAGTAATTCACGATGTAACCAATCTGCAGTCCAATCTGGTGCTTGGTAAGCACCATGACCCCAAATAGAGCCTAGCTGCATACCCCCGACAGATTGCCAGGCCGTTTGACCATCTAAAATACTTTCATTGGTCATTAATACCTTACCGTCTTGGTTAACTACTTTCGCCGGAATAGGTGGAGCAGAGCGGTAAATTTCTGCACCAAAATAACCCAGCACACCAAAGGTAATTGCTAAAACGGTGATTAATACCCACCAGAGTTTACGATATCCAGCCATAATCCCTCCAAAAACTACTAATAAAGCGCCAACAAGCCATTTAAAACTCCTATTATTGTAATAATGCATTAGATAGCTATCTAATACTCTAGTAGCAATACAAGAGTTAGGCCAGTTTTTAACCGCAAATTCAGATACTAAGTGCACCACTCATGGTTGAGTAGGTGGCGAGAGATCAACTGCCCATAGGTGGTATTCTAACGTCGCCAAACAATTAGAGTATTACCATGAGCTACAAGCAGTTGATCGAAGGACAACGATACCAGATTCAAGCCTATCTGAGCCAACATTTAAGTTATATACCCGTGATCATTGAAGATGCTTGATTTTCGATAGAATCAGGATCATGCTACGAACCATGAAAATTACACTGACTCCTCAACAGAAACTGCAACTCGAACAAATGCACGACATTGAACGTGATAGTCGAGTTTGCGACCGTATTAGGGGTCAGTTTGGATATAGAGAATTATTGTACGGTAAGCCTGTTTTTTGAACAGACTTACCTATGGCAATAGGGTGTACTCCCGCGCTATACAGCGTTTTCAGGGGATTTTGTCTTAATCGGATAACCTAAATGCGATACAGCAAGAGCGACAACCTAAAAGCGATAGCCACTGACGATAAATCAATCACTTACGTATCCGAATTGGTTAAATAATGTGCTTAACGTACAAAAATTTCCGATCTCCAAACTGACCCCTATAAAGCAGGGAACGGTAACAGCATCACTGATGATGAAAAAGCTGGCCAGCTATCCGAAACAGAATGGTCTGGCAAAGGCTCTGAGGGAGATTGGCCGCATCGAAAGTTCACCGACTGGGGGAAATCAGAGACCGTGGACTGGAAAACCAGAGCTACCGGGCCAGTGGGCTGACATTGCTGACTGCGGCGATCTCACTGTGGAATACGATATATATAGAAAGAGCCCTTGATGCTCTGAAGCGAAAAGGGATTCAGGTAAATGAACAGCTTATTGCTCATCTGTCCCCGTTGGGATGGGAGCACATAAATCTGAGTGGGGATTACGTCTGGCGAACAAATCTCAAGCTGGGACAGGGTAAATACCGCTCATTACGCTCAATGGATAGTAGTTTGTACAAAAAACAGGCTTAACGAATGGAAGGGACTTCCCCTAGATATGCGCCTGATTAACTTTCGTGCAATCATAGGATAAACATTGACCCAGAGGGATTCGTTATGACCATCACCACTGTCGGTATCGATCTTGCTAAAAATGTGTTTGCTGTTCACTGCATTGACCAAAATGGTAAAGCTGTTCTGGTTAAACCCAAGGTGTCGCGTGCAGCACTTTCTGAACTCATCGCAGGTTTACCTCCCTGTGTCATTGGAATGGAAGCCTGCTCGGGTGCCCACTATTGGGCAAGATTATTCAGGCAGTATGGCCATGATGTCCGGTTGATGGCTCCGAAATTTGTCTCACCCTATCGCATGGCGGGTAAGACCGGGAAAAATGATGCAGCTGATGCAATAGCTATTTGTGAGGCAGTGCAGCGGCCGCATATGCGCTTTGTACCAGTCAAAGACGAAAGCCAGCAGGCAATGCAATGCTTACATCGGACAAGACAGGGATTTATCCAGGAAAGAACAGCAACGTATAAGGGGTCCGCTTGGAAAACGGAAATTTTCCTACGTTAAGCGTTTTGAGCTTAACGAGTGATTTCGTTCCATTGAGCGCGAACCCCTGACCGTAAGGGATGTACGGAACGATCTGACTGTCCGTTAACAGTTTTGCTTACTTTCGTACATGTTATTGGCATGGTGTACGCAATCGTTCGGTTTCGGACGTTTAAGTCACATGCACGTTAACTGTCGGTATTCATCGCCTCACTAGTACTACTCTGCTAGTTCATCATGTTCTTCGAGAGCATATTCAAAATCGGCAACAAGCAAGAAATTTTCTATCCTATAAGCCTGATTTAACTTAATTCGTTGGTATCTTTCGTTCAATAATCGCCATGCTGTTTTCCGTAGTACCATCGGTACGGATTCATCTTTTAAAGTACGCATGAGCACAGAACAGGTTGTCAGAAAAGCAGCGTCCTTACGTTTTCGGTAATACGCATCAGTCGAACAAACCGCAATGATCTCGATTGATTCAGGGTGATGACAGATAGCATTAACCGTAGTTTGTTCATGTATCTGTGCCTTGAGTTCAGCCTGAATTTTTGATTGATGATACATAGCCTTGAGATAGCTAAACATGATTTCCCCATCGAACAGTAAGTCGTGTCAATTCCTAGAGTTAACACATTTCTGATCATGACTCACACGTTACGTTCAGTCGGTAGCCATCTGTGCAAAAAATGCGCTTAGCGTAGGATAATTTCCTTTTTCCAAGCGGACCCCTATAACCGTCTTCGGGGCCTGATATCTGAATTCGGGGTTATTGCCCCACAAAGCACTGATGCTCTGCGTCATGTTGTTTCTGACCAGAAGGAAACTCTGCCAGTACAGGTTAGGCTGTGCATTGATGATCTATTGACACATGTCACTAATATTGAAGAGAAAATCGCCGAATATGACAGGGTATTATCTCGTGTGGCCAAAACAGATCATCGCAGCCAGCAGTTAATGGAACTGAAAGGTGTTGGGCCCACCACAGCGAGTGCGCTGGTCGCCAGTATTGGCAATGCCCATGATTTTAAGAACGGGCGCCAACTGGCAGCCTGGTTGGGGCTAACGCCATCACAATACAGTAGTGGCGGAAAATCAAAGCTTGGCAGGATAACAAAAGCGGGTGATGCCTATCTGCGAACCCTACTGGTCCAGGGAGCCCGTTCTGTAATGGTAGGGGCAGAGAATAGAACGGACCCGTTTAGCCGTTGGGTCTGCTCGTTGATTGGTAGGCGGGGATACTGGCGTGCTGTCGTTGCAATCGCCGCCAAGAATGCGAGGTTGTGCTGGGCATCATTACATTACGGCGATGACTTCAGACTGTATTCAACAACATGAAAAATTTAACTGAGTAGTAACTGAACTGTAAATTGTTGATGGTAAAGGGTTAGACCCCCGTGAGAAGTATCTGCATATCCTACTGGATATCACTATCCGATTAACGAAGGAGGATCTCACGAGCGTCTTTCATCAGGGTCCGAATCACTAGCGATTCAGCATGACCGTTTATAGTAGCGCAGTCTTATCCCTTGCCTTTCATTGATGAACAGACAGAAATTAAAAACCGGCGTTGACTGTTCGGGGAAGCCCTTATAGTAGGATATTTAATGAGATGGTCACTCCCTCCTTCCCGGTACTATGCTGAGGACAGGCTTTCATTCGGAGAACCATCATGGAAAACATTGCGCTTATTGGTATCGATCTGGGTAAGAACTCTTTCCATATTCATTGTCAGGATCATCGTGGGAAGGCCGTTTACCGTAAAAAATTCACCCGACCAAAGCTAATCGAATTTCTGGCGACATGCCCGGCAACAACCATCGCGATGGAAGCCTGTGGCGGTTCTCACTTTATGGCACGCAAGCTGGCAGAGTTAGGGCATTTTCCAAAGCTGATATCACCGCAATTTGTCCGCCCATTCGTTAAAAGCAACAAAAATGACTTCGTTGATGCTGAAGCTATCTGTGAAGCAGCATCACTGACCTGCTCCCCGTTGATTAGTACACCCCGATGTTAGTAATGTCTTCATAAGCCACATGAGGACATCCCCATGAAGAAGCGTTTTTCCGACGAACAGATCATCAGTATTCTCCGCGAAGCCGAAGCTGGGGTACCCGCCCGTGAACTCTGCCGCAAGCATGCCATTTCCGATGCCACGTTTTACACCTGGCGTAAGAAGTATGGCGGTATGGAGGTGCCTGATGTTAAGCGCCTGAAGTCGCTTGAGGAAGAGAACGCCAGACTCAAGAAGCTGCTTGCCGAAGCCATGCTGGATAAAGAGGCGCTTCAGGTGGCTCTTGGGCGAAAGTACTGACGACAGACCAGAAGCGGGAAGCCGTGATGTTGATGTGTGATGCGACCGGTCTGTCGCAACGTCGTGCCTGCAGGCTTACAGGTTTATCCCTGTCGACCTGCCGCTATGAGGCTCACCGTCCGGCTGCTGATGCGCATTTATCAGGGCGCATCACTGAGCTGGCACTGGAGCGCAGGCGTTTTGGCTACCGTCGTATTTGGCAGTTGCTGCGCCGTGAAGGGCTTCATGTTAATCATAAGCGCGTGTACCGGCTTTATCACCTCAGTGGCCTGAGCGTAAAACGCAGAAGACGTCGTAAAGGGCTGGCAACAGAACGTCTGCCGCTGCTCCGTCCGGCGGCGCCCAATCTGACCTGGTCGATGGATTTCGTCATGGACGCACTTTCCACCGGTCGCAGGATCAAGTGTCTTACCTGCGTCGATGATTTCACAAAGGAATGCCTGACGGTCACTGTTGCCTTTGGGATTTCAGGCGTTCAGGTCACGCGTATTCTGGACAGCATTGCACTGTTTCGAGGCTATCCGGCGACGATAAGAACTGACCAGGGGCCGGAGTTCACTTGCCGTGCACTGGATCAATGGGCCTTTGAGCATGGTGTTGAGTTGCGCTTAATCCAGCCGGGCAAGCCAACGCAGAACGGATTTATTGAGAGCTTTAACGGACGATTTCGCGATGAATGTTTGAATGAGCACTGGTTCAGCGATATCGTTCATGCCAGGAAAATTATTAATGACTGGCGGCAGGATTATAACGAATGCCGCCCGCACTCCACGCTGAATTATCAGACACCGTCTGAATTTGCAGCGGGCTGGAGAAAGGGTCATTCTGAGAATGAAGATTCCGACGTTACTAACTGAGTGTTGTATCTAATCGTGGGGGCAGGTCATCACGTCCATCTATGCGTTTCGTGCAGCCCAGAACCGAATCTCAGCAGGCAATGCGAGCTCTGCATCGTGTCCGTGAATCCCTGGTTCAGGATAAGGTGAAAACAACTAATCAGATGCATGCTTTTCTGCTGGAATTTGGTATCAGCGTTCCGCGAGGTGCTGCCGTTATTAGTCGACTGAGTACCCTTCTTGAGGACAGTAGTTTGCCTCTTTATCTCAGCCAGTTACTGCTGAAATTACAACAGCATTATCACTATCTTGTTGAGCAGATTAAAGATCTGGAATCTCAGTTGAAACGAAAGTTGGACGAAGATGAGGTTGGACAGCGCTTGCTGAGTATTCCCTGCGTTGGAACGCTGACTGCCAGTACTATTTCAACTGAGATTGGCGACGGGAAGCAGTACGCCAGCAGCCGTGACTTTGCGGCGGCAACAGGGCTGGTACCCCGACAGTACAGCACGGGAGGTCGGACGACATTGTTAGGGATTAGCAAGCGGGGCAACAAAAAGATCCGAACTTTGTTGGTTCAGTGTGCCAGGGTATTCATACAAAAACTGGAACACCAGTCTGGCAAGTTGGCCGACTGGGTCAGGGAGTTGTTGTGTCGGAAAAGCAACTTTGTCGTCACCTGTGCTCTGGCAAACAAGCTGGCCAGAATAGCCTGGGCACTGACGGCGCGACAGCAAACTTACGAAGCATAAAGGCAGAAATACACCAGTTTAAACAATCATTCATCTGGTTTTGCGAATACTGATATTGATGATACTAACGGCCCACCGGCCTGTTGAGGAACCTGTAAAACGGAAAGGCTCATTGAAGCCGTATATTTTCTGGAGGTTCATCAGGCGCGGAACTCATCGAGGCGCGGGAATAAAATCCCATTCAGACGCCGGATAGATTCAAGCAAGCCAACTTGTCGTCAAAATCGGTGTTGCAAAAACGGGAGTGACCATAGATTCCGTTTTCCAAGCAGACCCCTTTACCACTACTCTATTTCCGCACAGGTGTTGATCCCGGCCAAATCACACACTATCGCGTGCGTTATCAGGAAGGTTTTGTTCAACAGGCCTGGCTGCGTCCTGAAATACAGTTATACATTGTATGTATAGCCAGAAAGAAAGGCGCGTTACGGGATATTCAGGGAGGGCTGGCGGTACTTACCGACATAGAGTACGGTAACGATGTGGAACTGGCGAAGGCATTTGGTGGCATCATATTCCGGTCCGGCGTTCTGCGACCCTTGGTGGGAAATTCTGATAATACGTTTATTTCGGCACGAATACATATAACACGGGACACCCCACCGACAGAAGAAGAGCTGATCAGTATTTTTTACCAGCAATGCCTGAAGCATGGTTCATGGAGTCGTGCCTGAATATCATCCTGCGCTTACGTCTCCGTAGACCCTCCGGCCGCAGATGCGGCCTTATTTATGTTCTTCCTCAGTAACATCCCCCTGCAGAATATCAGGCATGCGGGGAAAGAGAGCGGACGACACAAATCATATTAAAACGACAGCATAAACCACCACTTCGGCAGAACAGGACACCCTCAGGCGTGGCCCTCTCCCGGCGTTTCATCCTTCAGCGCACAACACCATCCCCGGTCCTGCCCGGCCCGGTATCACCGTTGTAACTTCCTGGCGAGACGGTCCGGATGAGACCTGAACGCTGAGCCATCGGGCTGTTTGATCCCCATATTTTCCAGAGCCAGGCTGGCAGCACGACTGACATCCCGGATCCCTGCCGGCTTTGTCCGCAGGACAGGCGTAATTTTTGAATAGCAGTAACTTCGTCTGCGGCTGATCCATTCCCGCTCTTCATCTGTCTGGCAACACCACATCACTTCCAGCCAACGGGTTGCCGCCCTGCGCCATAGTGCTGAATTTTCCAGCGATTCAGCGACAGCATCACTGATAATATCCGACATAATCCCGACTCTGTGCTCCTTATGTGTTCATCCGTTTACCCTGAGCGCTTCCGGCCCGAGCACACACCAGGATAAACAATTTAATCAATAGTAAAGGGGTCTGATACCGTCCCCGTCAGCCCGGATAAGCCGGACACGCCATCGGGCATAACCTGGGGTGACGATTCAGGATCGGGCAGAATGTCCGGAAGATGACATGATCTAAATCACATTAATGAGACAACAGGATTTTTCTTATTCAGGATACACCGATAGCGCTCTACCGGGAGCATAAGGGGAAGACGATCCCGTCGGTCAGGGCAGGCGGCCCCACTCCGGCAAAAAACCGTTACGGGGCCGCCGAA
Organism: Citrobacter sp. C13; assembly: GCF_014596815.2. NCBI lineage: Bacteria > Pseudomonadati > Pseudomonadota > Gammaproteobacteria > Enterobacterales > Enterobacteriaceae > Citrobacter > Citrobacter sp. C13. The sequence continues at coordinate 129,763 of NZ_CP115025.1, read as the reverse complement.
GGCCGGTGCCGGTTTCTCCGCACCGCGCCCTTTTCCGGAACGGGTTACTCGATAGCCTCGCCTTCATAGGCCTGGCGGTAAAGTTCAATAACCTGCTCCAGAGTAGCCTTACGCGGGTTAGTGAGCTGGCAAACATCCTTTTTCGCATTCTCCGCCATTACCGCAAAGTCCTCCGGTTTAACGCCCAGGCTCTTCAGAGAGCGCGGGATCCCAACCTGTTTACCCAGACGCTGAATGGCGCTGATGGCTTTCACCGCCGCCTCGTCCGTTGACAGACCGTCCACTTCCTCTCCCATCGCTTCCGCAATATCTCTGAAACGGTTAAGGTTGCCGATTAAATTGAACGACTCCACGTAAGGCAGCAGGATCGCATTACACACGCCGTGCGGCAGGTTGTAAAAGCCCCCCAACTGGTGCGCCATAGCATGCACATAGCCCAGCGATGCGTTATTGAATGCGATCCCCGCCAGATACTGCGCATACGCCATGTTATCCCTGGCCTTCATATACTCCCCGTTGGCCACGGCCTTGGGCAGGTACTGGGTGATCATTTTAATGGCTTTTAGTGCAGCCGCATCTGTAAGCGGATTGGCCATCGTGGAAACATACGCCTCAATCGCATGGGTCAGCGCATCCATCCCGGTAGCGGCCGTCAATGAAGGAGGCATGCCGACCATCAGTTCAGGATCGTTGATAGAAATTTGCGGAGTCACACGCCAGTCCACAATCGCCATCTTCACCTTACGCGCGGTATCCGTAATAATGCAGAACCGGGTGACTTCAGAGGCAGTACCCGCAGTGGTATTGATGGCCATCAGCGGGATCATGTCATTAACGGATTTATCCACACCTTCAAAGTCACGGATATTTCCGCCGTTAGCGGCAATCAGGCCGATCCCTTTTGCACAGTCGTGAGAGGAGCCCCCGCCGAGGGAAACGATGCCGTTACAGTCATTCTCCCGGTACGATTTGATCCCTTCGGCAACATTTTTATCCGTCGGGTTGGGCTCTGCGCCTCCAAATATATGCACACCAATCCCCGCCTGTCTGTAAATCTCCGCAACCCTGTCCGCCATACCACTTCCGGCAAGGAAGGCATCTGTCACAATAAGAATTTTTTTTACATTTAATGTTTTGGCAAGGCTACCGGCTTCCTGAACACTCCCCTCGCCAAAGACATTACGCGTGGGTAAAAAATAATAAGTCGACATATAACTTCCCTTGTTTAATAGTGGTGGTAAGGATACTCACCCGGGCTCTTCATATTTAAATGCAGGACTGGTTTCCGGCACTTAAATAAAATAATCCGGGAATAAATAATAAAAATACAGGCTGAACACCTACCGGGAGTTTAAGGGAAAAGCGAGCTCAGACTGTGACCATGATCACGTTTTACCCGACAGCATTTATCAATTCGTGACGTTGCGCTGACACAATTTTTGTGCTGTCACCGGACCCGGTAGCGCTAACCCCTCTTCCGCCCGGGTTACCCGGGGAGCCCCGAAAACAGAGGTTCCGGAAAGGAAAGACATCCGCATCTGCCCCCCGAATGGGGGGTGTACCCGGTTATAGGTAATTACATTCGAAACAACAGGAGTATACCCGTGTACCACCACAACGGATTTAACACACAGACAGAATGACAGGGGCAGACTTTCCAGTGGTTAACCGGTAATTCTGCCAGAAACAACCATACTACCGCCCGTTAACTTTTCAGACCTGTTTTATATAAAAATACCGGTATCAGAGATACCATAAAAAAACGTACAGACTATTGTGACTGTTATCACGGAACCTTAATTTATTATTCTCCTGACTGGATCCATAATAAAGCATCCGTGTATTGTTACCGATAACATAACCTTGAGGTAAAAATAAAAACGTCGTTGACGATCCGGGGGGACATCATCATGCTGAGAACGGCAGTTATTGGATGTGGTAACGTGGGGCACTTTCAGGCACTGTTGCAAAGTTAGCGATGAGGCAGCCTTTTGTCTTATTCAAAGGCCTTACATTTCAAAAACTCTGCTTACCAGGCGCATTTCGCCCAGGGGATCACCATAATAAAATGCTGAGGCCTGGCCTTTGCGTAGTGCACGCATCACCTCAATACCTTTGATGGTAGCGTAAGCCGTCTTCATGGATTTAAATCCCAGCGTGGCGCCGATTATCCGTTTCAGTTTGCCATGATCGCATTCAATCACGTTGTTCCGGTACTTAATCTGTCGGTGTTCAACGTCAGACGGGCACCGGCCTTCGCGTTTGAGCAGAGCAAGCGCGCGACCATAGGCGGGCGCTTTATCCGTGTTGATGAATCGCGGGATCTGCCACTTCTTCACGTTGTTGAGGATTTTACCCAGAAACCGGTATGCAGCTTTGCTGTTACGACGGGAGGAGAGATAAAAATCGACAGTGCGGCCCCGGCTGTCGACGGCCCGGTACAGATACGCCCAGCGGCCATTGACCTTCACGTAGGTTTCATCCATGTGCCACGGGCAAAGATCGGAAGGGTTACGCCAGTACCAGCGCAGCCGTTTTTCCATTTCAGGCGCATAACGCTGAACCCAGCGGTAAATCGTGGAGTGATCGACATTCACTCCGCGTTCAGCCAGCATCTCCTGCAGCTCACGGTAACTGATGCCGTATTTGCAGTACCAGCGTACGGCCCACAGAATGATGTCACGCTGAAAATGCCGGCCTTTGAATGGGTTCATGTGCAGCTCCATCAGCAAAAGGGGATGATAAGTTTATCACCACCGACTATTTGCAACAGTGCCCATAAAACACTATCAGTAAGTTGGGTAATGACTCCAACTTATTGATAGTGTTTTATGTTCAGATAATGCCCGATGACTTTGTCATGCAGCTCCACCGATTTTGAGAACGACAGCGACTTCCGTCCCAGCCGTGCCAGGTGCTGCCTCAGATTCAGGTTATGCCGCTCAATTCGCTGCGTATATCGCTTGCTGATTACGTGCAGCTTTCCCTTCAGGCGGGATTCATACAGCGGCCAGCCATCCGTCATCCATATCACCACGTCAAAGGGTGACAGCAGGCTCATAAGACGCCCCAGCGTGGCCAACGTGCGTTCACCGAATACGTGCGCCACAACCGTCCTCCGTATCCTGTCATACGCGTAAAACAGCCAGCGCTGGCGCGATTTAGCCCCGACGTATCCCCACTGTTCGTCCATTTCCGCGCAGACGATGACGTCACTGCCCGGCTGTATGCGCGAGGTTACCGACTGCGGCCTGAGTTTTTTAAATGGCGGAAAATCGTGTTGAGGCCAACGCCCATAATGCGGGCGGTTGCCCGGCATCCAACGCCATTCATGGCCATATCAATGATTTTCTGGTGCGTACCGGGTTGAGAAGCGGTGTAAGTGAACTGCAGTTGCCATGTTTTACGGCAGTGAGAGCAGAGATAGCGCTGATGTCCGGCGGTGCTTTTGCCGTTACGCACCACCCCGTCAGTAGCTGAACAGGAGGGACAGCTGATAGAAACAGAAGCCACAGGAGCACCTCAAAAACACCATCATACACTAAATCAGTAAGTTGGCAGCATCACCCACGGGCAGATACCCCGGCTTCAGCCTCGCGGAGAATACTGATGATCTGTTGGTCGGAAAAACGCTTCTTCATGGGGATGTCCTCACGTTGCAGATGAAGACATTACTAACATCGGGGTGTACTAATCAACGGGGAGCAGGTCAGCACCGGGTAGCTTTACGGAGTGTGGCCCGAAGCCTGTCATTGTTAACGGGTCGTGTTGGTTTAAAGGGTAATTGAGGAGGTCATTACGATAATTCTAGGGGCCGTTGAGTTCCTACTTCTCTGGAATATTGCTCCCCCCTAAGATCATCTAGATGACATACCCAAAACCCTGTGGAGATTTCTTAGTAAGGTAAATAATGGCGGCAATTTAAGAAGATAGCCGCCTTCGGTAAGCTACATCATCTTTAGATTATAATATTGCACTAAGCTTCTTAGTTTATCATCAAGTCCATTATTAGATGGAGCATATATTGTCCCGATCGCTTGTGGTAAAGCTGGATGTGACCCCGTAATGAAATGTTTTGAAGAAACTGTTTTTACAAGCGTTCCTGCTTTATCATGCGGGAATAACAAAATCAGTAAGTCAATAGGGGTAACTGAATTATCATTTGATAAAGAGTGAATATTAAAAAGATAGCGCGGTATTAGTTTTGGAATGTCGTAATCTCTTACATTGCGCGCATCTTTATACTTAGCGTCAATAATCAATGTTAAAGATTTTTTCCATTTTTTTGAATGGATTTTTATCACAAAATCAGGGCAAAAATGGTGCTTGCCATAAAGAGTGGTGGCAAAGGAATTACTAGTATCTATTAAATCACCTGGTCGTGATGAGTTCGTCATCGGAAATATCTTTGGTTCATAAAAAAGCTCTACCTGAAAACTATCTCCAGAAAACATGAAGTGGTTATTGACTACACCGGTTGGCCTGTTAACCACGGCCCCACCGAACCCATTGGATTCTGAATAATCTCTGTATGTTTGCAGACTCAAACTTACTTCGAAAATTTCAGAAATGCTTTTATGGAGCATTATAAGGCTGGTTATCTCATATACAATGGAAAGGTTTTTCAGGCCGAAAAGAAAATTAGTGTCGTCAAAAGCAGGTGCTGTTGATAGATTCGCGATGTTTATTAATCTAAAAGCTTCTCGGTAATGTGCTTTTTTAGCCACAAAAGATGTGATTCTTGGGCTAATGTTGGGATTAATCCTCGAGTTTATGATTTTTCTATAACTATATATAAGTTTTTTTACAAGCTCATGATTGTCTTCGATATCCTTTATACGCATTTTCAAAGCTATTTTCGCATATTTGGACATTGTATGGTCAAAGCGGACGTATTCTGTATCAGAATAAATCATCTCTTTACCTGTGAACTCCGTATAATGCTTTATTAGCGCAAGTAAGAATTTATCAGCATTATATAAAAAAGAGTTTATTACAATATTTTCATAAACATTAGTGTCATCTATAAGTACTTCCTTGGGTTGTTCATCAAAATGATAACCACGGTTGTTAAAATATATGTTATAGTTATCTGCTGTAGAAGGAGATAATTTATCTAAATTCGTAAGTGCCCAGTATACAGAATCAGGCCCCGTTGGCTGACCATTTTGAGATAGGATTACCATCTGCTTCCAGTGAGCTTTCTTATCGTTAACAAAAGCTGGTAATGTTCTCGATAAATATTTCACTGCGTGGATAACAGCATCGTACTTACTAAACTTATGTTCATCCTCGCTATTAAAACCACCTCCATTCTTACTTCTCGAAAAGCATATGGCTGCAGCATCATCGACATTATCACTAATAAACCCTAACATCTCTTCAGCTAATTTTGCATTTTCTTTTCTTGCTAAAATGTTAAATTTAAATATTAATGGTTTTGCTTCCGCTTTATCAAAGCAGATAGTAACCTCGCTTTCACCAAAGAAATTAAAGAAATAACGCGAAGAATGAGAGTATGACGGCTCGCTAGATACAAAATGATACTCCCCGTATGGGGAGTTATCATTTCTAATAAATTTCGTTGGAATATCACCGATTAACAAAATAGGCTCACCAATATTAAGAAACTCTTGTTCACTTAAAATTAAGTGGAATACTAATTTGTCATTTTCTCTTACCTCATAACAACCGCTGTCCATTAAAGGTATTCTAAACTCATCAGTACCACTATAGATATTAGCGTAACAATCAATCATAAATTATTTCCATATCCAAAAAGATTTTGACTTCCATGATTGATGCTTCTTTTAAGTAAGCGGCAAGATCTCTCCATTTCCTCAGGAAGTATATTCAACAGAGTTTCTAATCTTTTACCGAACCCTTGCCCATAACCATTTAATAGAGGTAATATGTGTTGAGATATTGCGTAGTCCAATGCTAAGTATCGACTCTCCATCGACATTAACGGACCCGCGATGTTATAATAATATCTTATAGCCTTTATTTTTCTGTATGAAACAATAATTGGAATGCCAAATTCCAATCTATCATCGCGTAAAACACTTATTATTGATGATAGGGTTTGCTCTACATCTTGCGGTATTTCTAAACTTGTTGGCTGAAAAGCTTTGATAAAGTCATTACCAGATATTGCTTCCATTATCATATTTGATTTAACTTCGGACTCTTTAATGACAACATCATAGTTATGTTCAAAGTCATCGAAGTTGATAATCGCAGCCCGATCTAATAATCGAGGTGTCAGTGTTTGTACGGTTTCATCTTGGTTTATTGTCCCTAAAAATCTAAGATAGTCGGGTACCAATAAGTATGGCTCGTCAGGATTACCTGTAGAAAGGGATCGTTGCGATTCAGGATCTGCCATCTCCAAGAACGGGCTAAAATAATGTTCCGGTTGTGATAGGTTAAATTCATCTAAAAGAATAATTGCGGCCGCAGAATCGACATTACTAATCTTTTCGTTATGTAAGTGAGTTAGGAATTCATATAACCCTGTAGATGACGATGTAAATGACTGCGATAAGGCATTATAGAAACCAAGAACATCCCTGAATGATGACCAACCTCTTGCTACAGGTATGTTTAATAATCGATTCTGAAGGCCTAAACAATTTCCCAGCATTTTTGCAAGGGAGGTTTTACCTGTTCCAGGCAATCCGCTAAATAGAGTAAATTGCGTTTGTGAGATAGTAGTTAGAATATTTGCAGCCGTAGAATAATCTGTTTTTCGTCCTTGTTTATTTAAAGAATCGAGCACACTATCGATAATCTCTTCACGTAAATCTTCCATGCCAATCTTATTAGGTTGCTTTCTAATCGTAACATTGAAATCTCTTTTTTTAGAATCACTTCTTGGTCTGACACCACAAAGGGCATCAACGTCGGGTTTAAGTTTTACAAGACGACTGGTTAGAGCTTCATTACTCTCTTTTAATTTTGAAGCTACCTCGTCAACTTGCTCTTGCATGCGCTTCATTCTATCACGCGCTCTATCACGATCCTTCTCTAGATCATCTATTTCAGTGGTCAGTTTTTCAAGATTTACTAGTTTTGAAAGTCTTTCTTCTTTTGTAGATATATCGGTGTTCAAACTTTCAAGTTTATGCCTTTGTTCTGATAATTGTAGATCAAGCTTTTTCTGAGCTTCTTCAGTAAGTCCCGGGAGCGAGTCTGTATTATTTATTTCAATGTCATTTCGCTCACGAGTTTTTTTTCTTATTTCAAGTTCAAGAGATTCTTTCTTCGTGTTAAGCTCGGATATAATTTCAGTTAACTTAGAAGTTTCGTTGTTTAATCTCCGAGTTAAATTCTCTTTCTCTTCCTTAAAAAAAACTTCTCTGTTTTCTTCAATGAAACTTTTAACAATTTGTTTTCCTTTATCGGTAGATATAAAGCTATCAAGAAGTTCTACTCTTGTTTCATCCCACCCCTCTGCATTTTCGAGGCAGTTAAAAAGCCGGTTAAATCTTTGAGGAAATGCTCTGAATTCCTTTGAGGATGAAAAATGCTTTCGTATTTGAGATATTGTTCCTTTAGTAAAGCTTCTTATGTCGGAATTTTGCGCTATCTTGTTTCCGTATGTTGATATAATTTGATCGTCTGAAATAAAATCAATAACTTCATCAACTTGCTCAAGGTTTCTTTTTATATTTGATAAATATGAAGTGTTGTTTTTATTGTTGCTTGCTATATTTGCTATACATTTCTGAATGCCAATCCTTCCGATATGATATTGAGGTATTCTATTTAGTGGAGTGTTTATAGGCTTTAAAGTTAATGTAAATGTATCAGATGACTCATCATGAGATGCTAAAAAGTCGAATGGGCCAAAGATATAATCATCTTCCTCAATAACTATTGTCTTTGTTGTCGGTTTAGTCTCTGTCACTAAAAGTGGGCTTTCTGGTACCGGAAGTTTACCACTTATAATTTGACTAACTTGAAGGCCTTTTATTTCTTCACAAGAATTAAATCTAGTTACATATTTGCAATCTCCCTCTTTTTTTTCGAAGTTTGTTGGGGAGCAAGTTGCTTCAAATAAGTTGTCTTTGAATTTTTCCTTAATTTCTGAAAAACCTCCTGTTACGAATACTTGCTCGGTTTCGCAAAAAAATTCGCTTTGATTGATTGGTATTATTTCTCCATTACTAAATACTTCATAATACGCTTTCAACTTACCAAATTGGTCTTCGCGCTCTCCATAAAAAGCTTGATCAATAGTACATAAAACTTTTCTTTCATTAACACTCATTTTCAATTTCCATTTTTATCGTCAATTAAGATTTATCCTATCATTTTCCTTTTTCTTATCAATTTTTTTCTTTACTTATTAAAATGTATGTTTGAGAAAGTAGACTCTCTGCGATAGACTTCACATGGGCAATCGGGCCCGTTTTTTCACACAGCGCGCCGGGCATTTTCCGGCCCGGGAGAGTGCCGGATGACAGACGATGATGCGAGTTCGTTACCGGAGTTGGCACCGCTGATACCTGAAAGTGAATTATGGCCGTTGCCAGCCGGCGGCGAGCGTCCCCTCGGTCCCGCACGTGCATACCTTCTTTCCCTGAATTCTCCGCGCAGTCGTCAGACCATGGCATCTTTCCTCGGGATCGTGGCCCGGATGCTCGGTGCTTCCAGTGCTGATACCTGTAGCTGGGGAAGCCTGCGCCGGCACCATGTCATGGGGATCACTGAGCTCCTGCGCGATACCGGTCGCGCCACGGCTACCGTTAACACCTACCTTGCCGCGCTGAAGGGTGTGGCAAAAGAGGCCTGGATGCTGAGGCTGATGGATGTGGAGAGCTTTCAACATATCCGCGCGGTGCGGAATTTTCGCGGGAGTCGCCTACCTCGTGGCCGTGCCTTGCCGGCGGAAGAAGTACGTCAGCTATTTGCCGCCTGCGACGCTGATCGGAGTAGCCTCGGGGTACGGGATGCGGCCATACTGGGCGTACTGCTAGGCTGTGGTCTGCGCCGTTCTGAAGCTGTTGGCCTCAGTTTAAGTGACATTGTCACGTCTGAGAGGGCCTTCAGAGTGCTTGGAAAAGGCAATAAGGAACGACTGGCCTACATGCCTGAAGGAACCTGGCAGCGCCTTCTGCTCTGGATCGATCAGGTGCGTGGTGAAAACCCCGGACCGTTGTTCACCCGCATACGTCGGTTTGACACCCTGACGAATGACCGCCTTACCGACCAGGCTGTATACCATATTCTGCAGGTACGTCAGGGCCAGGCCGGAATTCCGCAATGTGCCCCGCATGACCTGAGGAGAACCTTTGCCACCGTGATGCTTGATAACGGCGAAGACCTGATAACGGTGAAGGATGCAATGGGCCATGCCAGTGTTGCCACCACCCAGCAGTACGATCGCCGGGGAGAGGCGCGACTGCGAACGGCACGTGATCGCATCAGTCTGCCATGATAACCAGCTAAGTTATTAAGTTATTAAGTTATCAGCATGTTAAGATTATAGGTTCTGAATTTTTCGACCTGCCAGTAGATGCCAGCCGGCCTTTTTCAAAACAAACGCGTAATGTTTACTTTTTCATTCATGCAGTTTTTCGTGTCCGCTTTGAGCGAAGATCATCCCCTCAGCCTTATTCTCACTTCTCAAGGATTAAGCCTTTCTCCATATAGATTCATCGTAGTTAGTTAGTGATCATCAAGCTTCAGACTGGCGATAACCTTCAATTCAGCGAAGAAAAATACTGAGTTGGTGATTTCCCCAATGCTTTCTTAAACATAGTGATAAAGGCACTTACCGAGTCATATCCCAGAGTGCCTGATACCCTTTGAACCGACTGACCTTCGGCAAGATGATTCAGGGCAATCATAAGATGAAGCTGCTGGCGCCAGCGTCCGAAACTCATTCCCGTCGTACCTTGTATCAATCTTGCCAGCGAGCGTTCGCTGGTTGCCAGGCGCGCAGCCCACTGCTTTAGCGTCGCCCTGTCACCTGGATCTGCAAAAAGTGCCTCAGCCATATGCCTGATTTTTGGATGATCTGATACGGTCAGATGGAGTGCTTCCACCGGTGCATCCGGAATTTGCTCCAGGAGAACAGCTGCGAGTCTTGACGCTTTACTTTCAGGGGAATAACAGGGAGCCTCTGCAGCAAGATAAAGAATGAGCTCGCGGACAAGAGGCGTTATGGCAACCGTACAGCATATTTCAGGCGTCACAGCCGCACCGGGTTCGACGAACAGGAAACAGGAGCGGGCATTCTGCGTTACTCGGCAACGGTGAAGCATATTGCCAGGGATCCAGACAGCATGTCGGGGAGGAACAAGCCACAGGTCATTCTGAACTTCGCAGCTCACTGCTCCGTACAAGGACAGGATAAGTTGACCTTTCCGATGAGCGTGCGGGGTGATGCCGGAATACTCCTGAGCCTGCACCGCCTGCAGAGCGATGGCTGGCTGGGGAAACGAATCTGCATCAAACTCGTCAGGAGAGGAAACCACTTTTTTATGATTTGGCATGATTTAGCAATATTTTGTCTTATTATCTATATTTTGTAATGGACATGTTCCTTAAAGTCACTCTTTTTTAGAGAACGTGTGAAATATGTCAGATACCAAAAGCAAATGGCACTCTGTCGCCCTTGTGTCAGGAATTCTTTTTATCGCCATCAACCTGCGGGTTCCTTTTACTTCGATAGCACCGGTTTTAACGCTCATTCAGGATCATTTTCAACTGAGTATAACGTCGGTTGGATGGCTTAATTCATTGCCGTTGTTTGCCTTTGCTGTTTTTTCGCCTTTGAGTGCGGCTATTGCCCGTCGATTTGGTCTGGAGCGCACCCTCTTCAGCGCACTGTTGGTTATTTCAGTGGGAATTTTGCTGCGTTCTGCAGGCAGCATGTGGGCGCTATATGTCGGAACGATCCTTATCGGTACCGGTATCGCACTGGGGAATGTCCTGCTACCAGGTCTTATCAAGCGTGACTTTGCCGGAAATGTCGCCTCAATGACGGGGGCCTATTCCATTACAATGGGGGCTGCAGGAGCAGTGGGTTCGGCCATTATCATTCCTCTTGCGCAACACTTTGGCTGGAATATTGCTCTCGCCCTCCTGGTGGCAGCGCCAGCGCTTGCCCTGATTATGTGGTTTCCGCAACTAAGCAATCATCAGAAGCTCAGGCTCTCAGGTCAGAATCAGACCGTGAGTGTTTCAGTCTGGAGCTCTCCCCTGGCATGGCAGGTAACTTTATTTATGGGGCTGAATGCCATGCCATTTTACGTGGCAGTAGGATGGCTACCGGCCATTCTTACGGATAACGGGATCACCCCCGAAAGGGCAGGAGCTGTACACGGGATGCTGCAGCTCACTACCGCGATACCCGGGCTGATACTTGCAGCCACGTTACGTCGTCTTAAGGATCAGAAACTGGCGGCCGTTTTTGTCAGTCTGCTGTCGGGAATCTCCATTATCGGAATGTTATATACACCAGGCCTGTCGATGCTGTGGGCTGCCATTCTGGGGTTTGGTTGTGGTGCCAGCATGATGCTGGGTCTGACCTTCATCGGATTGCGGACAACAAATGCAGGCGACGCTGCGGCACTGTCAGGCATGGCGCAGTGCGTAGGCTATCTGATGGCCGCGATGGGTCCCCTGTTGCTGGGTAAAGTCCACGACTGGTCCGGTGGCTGGACAGTACCGTTGCTGATGACCGCTGCAATAACGGTGGCCGGTGCCTGTACCGGGCTGGCCGCAGGACGCAACGTCTGCCTCGAACCTGGCGCCACGGCAGTGTAACTGTTGCCGTCGCTAAAGCAGAAGATTATTTTAAATATTCAGCTTCTAATACTATGAAAAGGCGTGATTTTTATGAGTAATATTTTGATTATTAATGGCGCTAAAAGCTTTAACTTTGCCAGAGGCGAGCTAAACGAACTCTATGTCAATACTGCGCGTGAGGTGCTGAGCAAACTTGGGCACAACGTCTGCGTAACCAAGGCTGACTGCGAATTTGAACCGCACGACGAGATCACAAAAATTCTGAACAGCGATGTATTGATTTATCAGATGCCTGGATGGTGGATGGGTGAACCCTGGACGGTAAAAAAATGGGTCGATGAGGTATTTACGGCGGGTCAGGGGGCCCTCTATGAAAGTGATGGGCGTACACGTTCTGATGGCTCCAAAAAGTACGGATCGGGCGGTCTTCTTCAGAACAAAAAATACATGCTTTCCCTGACCTGGAATGCCCCCCTGGAAGCCTTTACCGATCCGGAACAGTTCTTTGAGGGTCAGGGTGTGGACGGGATGTATCTTCATTTTCATAAGCTAAACCAGTTCCTTGGCATGATCCCGTTGCCCACTTTCATCACTAATGATGTGGTCAAATCGCCGGATGTGGAAAATGAAATCCACCGTTTCAGCGAACACCTGATTGCGACATATTCCTGAACCAGAGCGATGCCCGATATTTTCAGTACAAGGCTTGTCATTTCCGGGGGAAGGGTAAAGGATCAACCCAGCCCAACACCTGCATGATAATAAATACTTCAGGATAAGTTTTTCATGCCGGTGATTTCACACCCGGACGTCACCCTTTTGAAAATAGTCCGGCAACCCAGTCAGCAAAAACGCGAACAGCTGGAGAAAGAAACCGCTGATGCGGATAAAGCAATGTGACCGGAACTGATGGAGGTTGCCAGTCTTCCAGAACTTCAATAAGCCTGCCTTTCTTAAGATCCTCAGAAACAATACTTTCTGCCAGCTGTGCCAGCCCAAAACCTTCAAGACACATTTTAATGTAGAGTCCCGTTTCGTTAACGGCTGCGTTTCCTGTTACAGGCACGTACAAATTTTCGGTGCCACGCAGGAAATGCAGCTCGTCTGTGCGCCTGCCCGAGCCGGAAATATAGTGGATGGCCCGATGCTCTGACATATCGTCCGGGGTTTGAGGAATACCATATTCCTTGAGGTAGTCAGGAGAGGCGCAGGTGATCCACCGAAACCGGCCTAGTGGGCGGGCCACAAGCGTAGAGTCATTAAGCTCTCCCGTTCTGATCACGCAGTCAACTCCCTCCTGAACCAGATTCACCTGTCTGTCGCTGACGCCAATCATCAGATAAATATCCGGATAAAGCCGGTAAAAATCTTTCAGGTTTGGCATGACGATGAAGTGGGCTATCCCGCCCGGCATATCAACGCGTAAACGTCCCGTTGGCCTCCCTCCGGCATCCTTCAGCCCGGATTCTGCATGTTCGATTAAGGAAAGTATCTCCCTGCACTCACCGAGATACTGCATACCTTCAGGGGTAAGGCTGACCCGCCTCGTTGTCCGGTTAAGCAGGCGAACCTGCAAATACTTCTCAAGACTTTTTATCGTGCTGGTTACCGTCGATGAGGGCATTGAAAGCGTTTCTGCTGCCCGCACGAAGCTCCCGGCTTCAGCCACGCGTAAAAAGATCTGCATAGCCTGAATGCGATCCATTTCTTCCTCTTAGCTGATGATCAGTGAAGATTATTATTCGTGAATTATGAATTATGAAAACAGTTTAAGCATCTTTTTCACTTTAATACAGCCACGTATTGTTTCTCAGATTGCTAAGAAAGAGGCTGTTCAGATGAACGATTACATCAGAAATATTGTGAATAACAAGACTGCAAAACCACCGTTAACATTGATTCGGGGTGCAACGATCCTGAGCATGGATGACAACGTGGGCAACATTGAGCACGGCGACATCCTTATTCGTGGTGCAACCATCACAGCCGTGGGTCAGAACCTGGACGCGCAGGATGCCCACGTGATAGATGCCAAGAACATGATTGCCATGCCGGGAATGGTGGATTCACATCGTCACGCATGGGAAGGCCAGCTGCGCCGTATCAACCCTAATGCTACTTGTCTGGATGACTACAGCAACGCCACGCATTTCTCTTTCGCCAAATATTATCGCCCTGCCGATATCTATGTGGGTAACCTGCTTACTGCCCTGGGCGCAATTGATGCGGGCATTACCACCGTTATTGATAATTCGCACAACAGCCGCACCGCTGCACACTCTGATGCCGCCGTAGAGGCGCTGCTGGATTCGGGCATTCGTGCTATTCACGCCTCCGGGGCACCCGTTGCAGGCGAATGGGACAAAGCGCACTGGCCGGGCAACTGGCAGCGCCTGCAGGAGAAGTATTTCAAAAACAACCCTGAAGGGCTTGTCTCTCTGGGTATCATGGCCCAGCTGGAGCCAAAGCTGTGGGCGGAGGCGCGGAGGCTGGGACTACCAATCGTCACTGAATTCTTCGGGGCCGAGATGGCCTCTGAACTTGAATCACTGTATCAGCAGGGGCTGCTGGGGCCGGACAATATTTTCAATCACTGCACGGCGTTGCCTGATGAGGGATGGGACATCCTGCGCAAAGCCGGTGTACGGGTAAACGTCTGCCCCCGTTCCGATTCGCATTATGGCATTGAAACCGGGATGTTCGCCATTGAAGCCGCGCAGCGTCATGGTATTAACCCGGGCCTGAGTGTTGATAACGAAACGTCTTACAGTACCGATATGTTTATGGAAATGCGTGTGGCCTTTTACCTGCAAAGGGTAATGGGCATGCACCAGCAGCACTGCTGCGAGTCAACCCACTCGCTGAAAACGCTGCCGGCAGCGCAGCTCCTTAAATCCGCGACTGTCGATGGCGCAGCCTGTGCAGGGCTGCAGGACAAAATTGGCAGCCTGACACCCGGCAAACAGGCAGACCTTATCCTGATCAACGCCGACGATATCAACCTCTACCCGAACGGAAATGTGTTTGGCACCGTGGTGCATGCAACGGAGCGAAGCAACATTGATACCGTCATGATCGGCGGACGCATCGTCAAGCAGCATGGCAAAGTCGTGGGCGTGGACAGCGCGCGTCTTCACGCTGCAATTGATGAATCCCGGGCGCATCTGTTCGCCGCTGCCGGGTATGAGCCAGACATTTTTGCAGAGACCTTCCTGCCGCCGGAACAGACTCACTGACAGGTATGAAAAGTATGGGCATGATTTATTACGTCATCGCTTTTGCCGCAGGTCTTGGTATCACCCTGCAGACGACCCTGAACAGCCAGCTGGCCAGGGGGCTGGGGGGGATCCCGTTACCGCTGCATTATTTTCGTTTACGGTCGGCGCATTCAGCCTTGGCGTTTACGTATTGCTGCGTGGAGGATTGTTCACCTCGCTTGTGGCAATTCCTTCTCAACCGCTGTGGAGTCTGGCGGGAGGCCTGATCGGGGCCTGCGCTCTTTTCAGCTAGGTTGTGCTCGCGCCCAAAATTGGGTTTTCAGCCCTGCTCGGCCTGGCCATTGTCGGACAGTTACTTTCATCTCAGATGATTGACCATTTTGGCCTTCTGGGTGCCATAAGACGACCGGTCTCGTTGCTCAAACTGGCTGGGATGCTGGTCATGCTGGCCGGTCTTGCAATCATGCTCTTCGGCGATCGCCTGTCACACCGTTTCGTGAACTGATAGAGAAAAATCATACGCCGGTGGCGTCAGAATTAATCCATTAAGGCAGGAATCCTGCCTCACGGAGGTAACAAAATGCTTACGATCGCAGCTCATGTCAGCAATGAACTGGGAGAATGCCCTCTATGGTACGAAAGAACGCGCCGCCTGTACTGGACAGATATTGAGGGCCGTGAATTACTCGCCATGCAGGAAGATAGTGAAGAAATCAGCCGCTGGTCCTTACCGGAACGCCTGGGATCATTTGCGCTGACTGATGAAGAAAGCGTACTACTGATGGGTTTTGAATCCCGCCTCGGCTATTACGATCTGCAGAACGATGTTTTTACCCTGATTGCTGCTGCACCTGGTGCCTAGGGTACACGTATCAACGACGGGCGCTGCGATCGTGCGGGAAATTTTGTATTCAGCTCGATGCACGACGGCAATCCCCTACAGGCTATTGGCAAATTTCACAGGCTGAACGCAGCCACTCTGGAAACAGAGACGCTGAGCCTGCCTGCGGTAGCCATACCTAACAGCATCTGCTTCAGCCCGGATGGCTGCACCATGTATTACAGCGACTCCATGCAGGGACATATTTTTTGTTGTGATTACCCTTCGCTCAGCAATCAGAGAATTTTTGCTGAAGTAGAAGGTGGCGGCGCGCCTGATGGATCCTGCATTGATGCGCAGGGCTATCTGTGGAACGCAGAATGGGGCGGTAGCCGGGTTGTTCGTTACAGCCCTACAGAAGAAATGGACAGCGTTCTGTCTACTCATGCCATTCAGACGACCTGTCCGGTAATCGGCTATTCGTCATTTAAAACGCTTTTTTGTACCAGTGCACGCGTTGGTCTCGCTGAGCCTACCAACTATGATGGTGCACTTTTCAGTATCCGTTCACCTTTTTTGGTGATGCTGCCAACTTACTGATTTAGTGTATGATGGTGTTTTTGAGGTGCTCCAGTGGCTTCTGTTTCTATCAGCTGTCCCTCCTGTTCAGCTACTGACGGGGTGGTGCGTAACGGCAAAAGCACCGCCGGACATCAGCGCTATCTCTGCTCTCACTGCCGTAAAACATGGCAACTGCAGTTCACTTACACCGCTTCTCAACCCGGTACGCACCAGAAAATCATTGATATGGCCATGAATGGCGTTGGATGCCGGGCAACCGCCCGCATTATGGGCGTTGGCCTCAACACGATTTTACGTCACTTAAAAAACTCAGGCCGCAGTCGGTAACCTCGCGCATACAGCCGGGCAGTGACGTCATCGTCTGCGCGGAAATGGACGAACAGTGGGGATACGTCGGGGCTAAATCGCGCCAGCGCTGGCTGTTTTACGCGTATGACAGGCTCCGGAAGACGGTTGTTGCGCACGTATTCGGTGAACGCACGATGGCGACGCTGGGGCGTCTTATGAGCCTGCTGTCACCCTTTGACGTGGTGATATGGATGACGGATGGCTGGCCGCTGTATGAATCCCGCCTGAAGGGAAAGCTGCACGTAATCAGCAAGCGATATACGCAGCGAATTGAGCGGCATAACCTGAATCTGAGGCAGCACCTGGCACGGCTGGGACGGAAGTCGCTGTCGTTCTCAAAATCGGTGGAGCTGCATGACAAAGTCATCGGGCATTATCTGAACATAAAACACTATCAATAAGTTGGAGTCATTACCGATTTGTCGGTACTATAGCACCAATTTTTAGATCTTCTCGGTTAGGGAAGGTGCGAACAAGTCCCTGATATGAGATCATGTTTGTCATCTGGAGCCATGGAACAGGGTTCATCATGAGTCATCAACTTACCTTCGCCGACAGTGAATTCAGCAGTAAGCGCCGTCAGACCAGAAAAGAGATTTTCTTGTCCCGCATGGAGCAGATTCTGCCATGGCAAAACATGGTGGAAGTCATCGAGCCGTTTTAACCCAAGGCTGGTAATGGCCGGCGACCTTATCCGCTGGAAACCATGCTACGCATTCACTGCATGCAGCATTGGTACAACCTGAGCGATGGCGCGATGGAAGATGCTCTGTACGAAATCGCCTCCATGCGCCTGTTTGCCCGGTTATCCCTGGATAGCGCCTTGCCGGACCGCACCACCATCATGAATTTCCGCCACCTGCTGGAGCAGCATCAACTGGCCCGCCAATTGTTCAAGACCATCAATCGCTGGCTGGCCGAAGCAGGCGTCATGATGACTCGAGGCACCTTGGTCGATGCCACCATCATTGAGGCACCCAGCTCGACCAAGAACAAAGAGCAGCAACGCGATCCGGAGATGCATCAGACCAAGAAAGGCAATCAGTGGCACTTTGGCATGAAGGCCCACATTGGTGTCGATGCCAAGAGTGGCCTGACCCACAGCCTGGTCACCACCGCGGCCAACGAGCATGACCTCAATCAGCCGGGTAATCTGCTTCATGGAGAGGAGCAATTTGTCTCAGCCGATGCCGGCTACCAAGGAGCGCCACAGCGCGAGGAGCTGGCCGAGGTGGATGTGGACTGGCTGATCGCCGAGCGTCCCGGCAAGGTAAAAACCTTGAAGCAGCATCCGCGCAAGAACAAAACGGCCATCAACATCGAATACATGAAAGCCAGCATCCGTGCCAGGGTGGAGCACCCGTTTCGCATCATCAAGCGGCAGTTCGGCTTCGTGAAAGCCAGATACAAGGGGCTGCTGAAAAACGATAACCAACTGGCGATGTTATTCACCCTGGCCAACCTGTTTCGGGTGGACCAAATGATACGTCAGTGGGAGAGATCTCAGTAAAAACCGGAAATAACGCCAGAAATGGTGGAAAAAATAGCCTAAATAGGCTGATTCGATGTGTTTGCGGGAAAAAAATCGGCCCAGATCCGCGAAATTTTAATCAGCGAGTCAGCTTGGGAAGAAATGACCTGCTTATTCGCACCTTCCCTAAGGTACCAGCACTGGCTCAATGGCTACATACGGCACCTGGTTTACGATTACGATATAAAAGCTCAAGGATGATGAATTCTTTTCTTTATGATTTCGACGTTATTTGTCTCCTGCAACACCACGGGGTTGCTATAACCAGCGACGAACCCGTTGGGTATAGCGTTCCCATTCCAACCCGAAACGTTTTCGAAGCTGTACCTCTTCAACATGGATATGTAATCTGGCTACTACAAACATAAACAACGGTACAGCAAGTATCCCCACCAGGCTGCCAAAGCAGAGAGCAACGGATAACTGGAGCCCGCTCATTCCAAGGTAAATAGGGTTTCGACTCCATGCGTAACAACCGACAGTTACCAGCTTGGTGGTTCTATCCGGATGAAGCGGATTAAGCGTCGTGCCGTTCGTGCTCATCTGCCAAGCGGTGTGCAGTATCATGGTAATACAAACACCGGTCAGCAACACGCTTAGCACTATATTCACGATGTCGAAGGTAAAACGCGGGATTGCAGTCAACACATCAGTGACGAAAAACAGCAATAAGATGAGTGGGGGCGGAAACCATACTCTCAATCGAGTCACGAAGTTACGCATTACACAGACCTATCTCTGAACTAAGCAGCCTGATGGCTGCAAAATGAAAATCCAGTCCTTGCCATTCCTATAGTGACCATGAATCTGACATTATATGCCTGATCTGAAAAGTTATTTTTTTCATAACTGTCCTTATAACGGTGCGGGGTCAGTCCACACCTCTGTTCAGGTGAACAAATTCAGCAGACCACTTCACTGTTAAACCTGTGGCGATTCAGGGTGCCATGTGTATGGCACCTCATCTCTTATTTACTTATTGACTCCGTTACCGCCTGCCAGGTTATAAAGCCACCACTCAGATTATATGTCCTGAAGCCGTGGGCCTGAAGAATACGGTATGCCACATGCCCGCGCAGGCCACTCTGGCACCCTATAAAAATCTCTTTATCTTTAGGCACTTTTTCAAGATTCTCCCGCAGGGAATCCAGTGGAATGGATAGCGCGTCAGGATATTCGCCAAATTGTTTCAGTTCGGCAGGAGAGCGAATATCAAGTAAACAATAACTGCCCGGTTCCCGTTGTAACACATCGCTGACATGACATATGACCGTATCTCCTTTCATTACATTTGTCGCCACCATACCAGCCTGGTTAACGACGTCCCTTGCACTGTTAAAAGGTGGAGCATAAGTCAGCTCAAGATGTTCGAGATCGTTGACGGTAAGCCCCGCGCGCTGTGCGACAGACAGGACATCGATGCGTTTATCAACCCCTTTTTTCCCTGATGCCTGAGCCCCGAGAATTTTACCGGTATCGGGGCTGAACAGCAGTTTCAGACTGATCATCGTTGCCCCCGGGTAGTAACCGGCATGATCAGCGGCATGGACGTAAACCTTCTCGTATCGGGTGCCATGAACTTTCAGCTGCTTTTCATTCGCACCGACGCTGCCAATACTCAGCGAAAATACCTTACAAATGGATGTCCCCTGACTGCCATGGTAAAGGCTGTGACGATCTAGCATGTTATCAGCAGCAATGCGTCCCTGGCGGTTGGCGGGCCCTGCCAGAGGAAAATTAGCGGGTTCCTGAAAGACAAAGTCTGGAGTTTCAACGGCATCCCCCACGGCGTAGATGTCAGGGATACTGGTCTGCATACAGGCATTGACGCTTATGCCTCCCCGTTTACCCACTGCGAGCCCGGCTCCTGTGGCAAGGCTGTTCTCAGGTTTTACCCCGATGGCGAGAATAACCATGTCGGTCTGCAGAAACCCACCCTCAGACAGTGCAACGCGGAATCCCGTCTCTGTCCGCAGTACCTCGGTGAGCGCCGTTCTGAGACGCAGATCCACGCCATGACTCCGGATTTCCTGATGCAGGGCAGATGCCATTTCAGGATCAACCGGAGCCATAACCTGTTCCCCCATCTCCAGCAGGGTCACACTGATCCCCCGTTCGCTCAGAGCCTCCATCACTTCAAGTCCGATAAATCCCCCCCCGACAAGCGTGGTGTGAGCTACGTGATGTTGCTCAATCCACCCCAGGATAGCATCCATGTCAGTAAGATTTCGCAGCGTAAAGACACCCTCTTCCTGTAGCCCGGGCAAAGGAGGGACAACCGGAGCGGCGCCGGTACTGAGGAGCAGACGATCCCATTCTTCGCTATAGACCTCCCCTGAGGTCAGATTTTTAACCGTCACCGTTTTATTAACCGGATCCACTGACGTCACTTCATGACAGATACGGACGTCTATGTTAAAGCGGGATTTAAAATCCTCCGGGGTTTTCAGAATCAGTGACTGCCTTAAAGGAATTTTTCCGCCTATATGATAAGGTAATCCACAGTTGGCGAAAGAGACATCGCTTCCCCGTTCAAACACAACAATACTGACATCCTCTGATAACCGACGAGCTCTGGCTGCAGCGGATGCCCCGCCGGCAACACCACCAACAATCACTATTTTCATTACATCCTCTCTGTTCACCCGGGGCAAAAATGCCTGCCAGATATAATCGTTTCCCCGGGCCGGCAGGACGCTGCAGACCTGACGAACACGATGGCAAAATTACGATACCGTTAGTATACTAAATTATATTATATAAAAACACATAGTATGAGAAATCAGCAATGCTCATGAATGAAGACACAAAACGTCAGACAGATATGAAGAATGCGGCCCTGAGGGCAGCAGATGTCTTACGGGGACTGGCCAACAGCGACCGGTTGCTGTTGATGTGTCAGTTAAGCCTGGGGGAAGCGAATGTGGCCGGGCTGGAAGCGGCGGTCGGTATCACTCAGCCGACCCTGTCCCAGCAGCTGGGTGTAATGCGCCGCCTGAAGCTGGTCGAGACCCGACGGGCAGGTAAAATGGTATATTACCGTATTGAGGATAACCGTATCATGACGTTGTTAAATACCTTATATGATCTCTACTGCCCGCAGGCAGGCACCGGTAAAGGAAGCCATAACAACGAATAATATGATCCTGCTTTCCCCGTAAACCGTTTTATCCATGCATCATTAACCCTGTTCAGGCTGTGAAATGCCAGACCGGAACCTGCGATACCTTAACGGGAAAACAACAGTGGTCCGGATATACCAGCCGATGATGCCCGTCACGGACTGTATTTCTCGTTCACGCATTCACTGATTAACCCACTGATTCAATGGTGTTTAATACTGTGACGGTCAGAAAAAACAGCCACAGGAACACGGATGATTCTGCACTGTCAGTAATAGCCTGTGGCTGACAAACCGTTTTTTCTGCTGCCACGGGGTGACATTATTCAAGCAGGCTACGCAACATCCAGGCAGTTTTCTCATGTAACTGGATACGTTGTGTAAGCAGATCTGCTGTGGCTTCATCATTCGCATTATTAACGAGCGGGAACAGGGAGCGTGCAGTTTTAACCACGGTCTCCTGGCCCTGGACAAGATTTTCAATCATGTTTTTTGCTGCCGGAATATCCTTATCTTCATTAACCGCTGTTAAACGTGAAAATTCATGATATGTGCCGGGCGCGAAGCATCCGAGCGAGCGTATACGTTCAGCGATATCATCAACGGCAGTGGCCAGCTCATTGTATTGATTTTCAAACATTAAATGTAAGCTGTTAAACATGGGGCCAGTTACATTCCAGTGATAGTAATGTGTTTTTATATACAGGGTATAGGTGTCAGCAAGAAGCCGGGACAGGCCGTCTGCAATCTCCACCCGGGATGATTCAGCAATACCAATATCAATGATTTGTTTACTCATAACTACCTCTTACACGGTTTCAGTGGAATATACGATATGCGATTATTCTTTCCGGTCTGAGCAAAACACGCCTCAAATTTTTATAATAACCAGGTACACCTGTCGTCTGTCACACTAGCGATGCGCCAGAGCAATATCCTGCGACGGAACAATGAATTTCGCCGTGGCACGTGCCACTGTCTGCTGTCCTTTTGTCAGCCATGCTTCAAGCAGGTAAATCCCCCTGCGTTGCCCAAGCAGTCTGGCACATACCATCAGTTTGTCTCCGGTACAAACGGGTGAAATGAATCTTACCGTCAGTTCAGCCGTCAGGGCTTGCACACCCTGCATGAACAAACAATGAGTCATTGCTGCATCCAGCAGGGTACTCGTCATTCCGCCATGTAAAAGACCCGTATACCCCTGATGCCTGTGATTGGCCGTGTAGTCCGCACATACAGAGCCATCCGGGTGCTCTGAAAACATTAAGTTCACCGTATCAGGGTTGTTGTCGCGGGAACTACAGACCATACAACAGGTATGGGCCTTTCTGGCATCAAGATAACAATTCATCTGTTTCTGCTCAGCGTCCGGTTGTACTGACGGGAGGCATCCGGAATTCAGTCAGCTGAGGGGCTCCCCCGGCATCATTACTGCCTCCTCCACACATTCCGGCTCCTGGTTTATACACAATACGGGTCTGATAAAAATCACCGCCCGTGATGAAATAAACTCATGAATGGCAACAGCGCCCGTTTCCGTGATGATGCTGACGCCCACCCTGGCACGCATTTTCTGCTGTGTTCCCGTCAGAGTGACAGCATTTTTTCCCTTTCGCCTCATGATGAAAGGACTGGCGTCCCTGCTCCGGCTTATTCAGTTCAGTCAGAACACGGGTATCCGGATCACACAGTTCAGTGAACAAACGACGACCACAGTCAGTCTGGTACACCGCGATCTGATGCCCCAGTAATTTACCCAGCATCCGTTCCCCGATGTTACGGACCACAACGCGGCTGACTTGCTGTTGAACCAGCAGGTCAACCAGCTTCCGTTTACCTGAACAATCTGCGCCCAGCGCGGGATTTTCTGTCCGGCTGAGCTCCACACCGCGCTCATCCACCAGGACAAGGTGACTCGCTTTGGTAAAATGATTTGCTACCCGGTCGTCATTCACTGGAATGGCTGTGATCATCTTGTGTAACTCCTTCCCTTTCAGAGTGCATTATTAAGGCCTTGCCCTGAGTGAGACAGTCCACAACCTTAAAACGGGCTGCTTTCAGGACATTGGCCAGTGTCTGCCTTGAAACCCCCATTGCAACAGCCGCTTCCTGCTGTTGCATGCCCAGTAAATCGACCAGCCGTAACGCTTCAAACTCATCTTCTTTTAAATGAACATGTTCAAGCTGGCTCATCGGTCGCGCATTGGGCTTAAAACAGGTATCCGCAGGGCGGCCACAGATGTTACGGGGAATTCTGGGTCTTGGCATGAAGGCTCCTTATTGGCATATGCTATATATACACTCATAAACTGGCATATGCAATATACTCTGCTCACCGGTGGAGAATTTTTTGCTTTACCCTGGAGTCTGTAAGTGGGCAGCAGGTCATGAGAGATGAAGAGAAAGAAAACAGATACTGTATGAGACTCAATTTAAAGTGCTGCCATAAGGGGGTCGTCTCAGAAAACGGAATCTATGGTCACTCCCGTTTTTGCAACACCGATTTTGACGACAAGTTGGCTTGCTTGAATCTATCCGGCGTCTGAATGGGATTTTATTCCCGCGCCTCGATGAGTTCCGCGCCTGATGAACCTCCAGAAAATATACGGCTTCAATGAGCCTTTCCGTTTTACAGGTTCCTCAACAGGCCGGTGGGCCGTTAGTATCATCAATATCAGTATTCGCAAAACCAGATGAATGATTGTTTAAACTGGTGTATTTCTGCCTTTATGCTTCGTAAGTTTGCTGTCGCGCCGTCAGTGCCCAGGCTATTCTGGCCAGCTTGTTTGCCAGAGCACAGGTGACGACAAAGTTGCTTTTCCGACACAACAACTCCCTGACCCAGTCGGCCAACTTGCCAGACTGGTGTTCCAGTTTTTGTATGAATACCCTGGCACACTGAACCAACAAAGTTCGGATCTTTTTGTTGCCCCGCTTGCTAATCCCTAACAATGTCGTCCGACCTCCCGTGCTGTACTGTCGGGGTACCAGCCCTGTTGCCGCCGCAAAGTCACGGCTGCTGGCGTACTGCTTCCCGTCGCCAATCTCAGTTGAAATAGTACTGGCAGTCAGCGTTCCAACGCAGGGAATACTCAGCAAGCGCTGTCCAACCTCATCTTCGTCCAACTTTCGTTTCAACTGAGATTCCAGATCTTTAATCTGCTCAACAAGATAGTGATAATGCTGTTGTAATTTCAGCAGTAACTGGCTGAGATAAAGAGGCAAACTACTGTCCTCAAGAAGGGTACTCAGTCGACTAATAACGGCAGCACCTCGCGGAACGCTGATACCAAATTCCAGCAGAAAAGCATGCATCTGATTAGTTGTTTTCACCTTATCCTGAACCAGGGATTCACGGACACGATGCAGAGCTCGCATTGCCTGCTGAGATTCGGTTCTGGGCTGCACGAAACGCATAGATGGACGTGATGCTGCTTCACAGATAGCTTCAGCATCAACGAAGTCATTTTTGTTGCTTTTAACGAATGGGCGGACAAATTGCGGTGATATCAGCTTTGGAAAATGCCCTAACTCTGCCAGCTTGCGTGCCATAAAGTGAGAACCGCCACAGGCTTCCATCGCGATGGTTGTTGCCGGGCATGTCGCCAGAAATTCGATTAGCTTTGGTCGGGTGAATTTTTTACGGTAAACGGCCTTCCCACGATGATCCTGACAATGAATATGGAAAGAGTTCTTACCCAGATCGATACCAATAAGCGCAATGTTTTCCATGATGGTTCTCCGAATGAAAGCCTGTCCTCAGCATAGTACTGGGAAGGAGGGAGTGACCATCTCATTAAATAAAGCACGTTAAGCCCATTGCAGACTCTAGATATTGACGAGTACGTCGGGTTTTCTCTTGTTTGAGTTGCCTCTTGTGGTAAGGTAGTAATCAATTACTATCTTACAAGGAGTGCTCGTGGACACCCATCCAAAGCATCTGCCGGCCGATGAACGTCGTGCCGTAACTGTCGAGTCCGTCGTGGCGCTTGCCGGTTCACAAAACCCAAGCGAGATAACCACTGCGGCTATCGCTAAACACATGAACTTGACCCAGGGTGCGCTGTTTCGGCACTTCCCGAACAAGGAAGCCATTTGGCAGGCGGTCATGGAGTGGGTAGCAGAGCGCCTATTAGCCAGAATCGATCGATCCGCACAAGGAATCGAGTCGCCCTTGGCAGCCATGGAGGCGATGTTCATGAGTCATATCGAATTCGTAGCTGAGCACCCAGGCGTGCCAAGAATGATGTTTGGTGAGCTTCAGCGTGCCGAATCGACACCGGCCAAGCGCATGGTGCAAACCTTGATTCAGCGCTACAGCGAACGTTTGCATCGTCTCATCGAGAAAGGCAAGGCCAGCGGCGAGTTGTCTCCCTCGCTTGACAACGAGGCGGCGGCAACGCTGTTCATTGGCACGATCCAGGGCTTGGTCATGCAATCGCTGTTGGCGGGTGATGTGGGACGTATGCACCGCGATGCGCCGCGCGTCTTTGCAATTTATCGGCGTGGCATAAGGAGTGCGCAATGAAAAAGTTACCCTTGCAAGGCCGCACCCTGGCACTGCTTGCCGTCATCATTCCTTTGCTGGTGCTTTTTATTTATGTCGGTCTGCGATCAGGGCCGCTCGCCCCGGTCGCTGTGACGGTGGCAAGCGTGGAATCACGGGCTATCACACCGGCGCTGTTCGGCATCGGCACGGTGGAGGCGCGCTACACCTACAAGATCGGGCCGACGTTTGCCGGGCGCGTCAAACGCCTGGAGGTGCATGTAGGCGACCAGGTCAAGGCCGGACAGGTGCTCGGCGAGATGGAGCCGGTCGACCTTGATGATCGGGTGCGCTCACAGGAGTCTGTATTCAAGCGGGCGGAAGCGGCTTTGCGCGAGGCAGAAGCCCGGCAAGCCTACGCGCAAACCCAGGCGCGCCGCTATGAGCAATTGTTTGCGGTGCGCTCGACCAGCGAGGAAATCGTCACCACCAAGCGGCAGGAACTGCAGATCGCCGATGCCGCCCTATCCGCCGCTCGGGAAGATATTGCCCGGGCACGCTCCGACCGCGAAGCACTCGTCGCGCAGCGGAGCAATCTGCGCCTGATCGCGCCGGTCGACGGTGTAGTCGCCGTGCGCGATGCCGATCCCGGCACGACCATCGTCGCGGGCCAGGCCGTGGTGGAAGTGATCGACCCCAAGAGTTTGTGGATCAATGTGCGCTTCGACCAGATCAGCGCATCGGGGCTGGCTGGGGGGCTGCCGGCTCATATCGTCCTGCGTTCGCGTGGTGGCCAGACCTTGAAAGGTCGCGTGCTGCGGGTGGAACCCAAGGCCGACGCGGTAACCGAGGAAACGCTTGCCAAGGTGACATTCGATAACAAACCAGAACCTTTGCCACCAGTGGGTGAACTGGCCGAAGTCACGGTTGACTTGCCGGCGCTCCCGGCCGCTCCACTGATCCCCAACGCTGCCGTCCAGCGTGAAGGCGATAAAGTTGGTGTCTGGCAAATCGTGGATGGTGATCTGCATTTCTCCCCGGTCAAGCTCGGCACTTCCGACCTCAATGGTTACGTGCAGGTGCGCGAAGGGCTCAAGAATGGGGACCAGGTTGTGACCTATAGCGAAAAGGCACTGACGGCGCGCAGCCGCATCCATGTGGTCGAGCATATCCCGGGAGTTTCACGATGATCAGCCTGGCCGGCCGCGACATTCTCCATGCCTGGGGGAAATTCGTCTTCACCGGCATCGGTCTGGGTCTGCTGATCGGCGTCACCCTAGTCATGGCTGGGGTGTACCGAGGCATGGTGGACGACGGCAAGGCGTTGCTCGACAACAGTGGCGCTGACCTTTGGGTGGTGCAAAAGGATACTCTGGGTCCTTATGCGGAGTCGTCCAGCCTCAACGATGACGTGTATCGCGCCATTCTCGCCATGCCGGGAGTCTCACAGGCAGCGAACGCGACCTACCTGACCATGCAGGTACGCAAGGGCGAGAGTGATGTACGCACCATGGTGGTCGGCATCGCGCCCGGTGCGTTGGGGGCTACACCCGGATGGCCTCCTTATCTCGTCGCTGGACGCCAGATCACGCGCGGTCACTACGAGGCTGTGGCCGACATCGCCACCGGCTTCAAACTGGGAGATCGTCTTACCATTCGCCGCAATCATTACACCGTCGTGGGGCTGACACGGCGTATGGTGTCGTCCAGCGGCGACCCGATGGTATTCATTCCGCTCAAAGATGCCCAGGAGGCCCAGTTCCTCAAGGACAACGATGCCATCTGGCAAAGCCGGCGTCGCACCGAAGCCAACCCGGTCTTCAATCGACCCGGTGATCCAGGTTTGCTGGATGCCGTGATTGCTTCACAGAGCAGCAACGCGTTCGTCAATGCCGTGCTGGTCACTCTGAAACCTGGTCATGCGCCGGACGAGGTTGCCGAATCCATCCAGCGCTGGAAGCGTTTGACGGTCTACACCCGGGCACAGATGGAAGACATCCTCGTCGGCAAGCTGATCGCCACCTCGGCCAAGCAGATCGGCATGTTCCTTGTGATTCTGGCCATCGTTAGCGCGGCCATCGTTGCCTTCATCATCTATTCGCTGACGATGGACAAAATCCGTGAGATCGCGGTGTTGAAGCTCATCGGCACACGCAACCGAACCATCGCCGCGATGATCATGCAGCAGGCGCTCGCCCTGGGCGTGATTGGCTTCGTGGTCGGCAAGATCACAGCCACCTTTTCAGCACCGGCTTTTCCAAAATATGTCCTGCTCACGCCAATGGATTCTGTCGCCGGTTTTTTTGCCGTGCTCGTGATCTGCGTTCTAGCTAGCCTCGTCGCCATTCGCATAGCACTCAAGGTCGATCCGGCCGAAGCCATTGGAGGTTGAGATGAGTGGCAAAGGGATACACATCGAAAGTTTAAGCAAGCGGTATGGCGATGGTGACACCGCTGTCTTTGCCTTGAGAGACGTGAATATGCATGTTGCGCCTGGTGAAGTGGTGGGACTGATCGGCCCTTCCGGGTCCGGCAAGAGCACGCTGCTCAAGTGTCTGGGTGCGGTGATCGAACCGACCGCCGGTCGCATGACGCTGGGCGATGAAGTGATCTACGCCGATGGCTGGAAAGTCCGCGACCTGCGCGCCTTACGGCGTGACAAGATCGGTTTCGTTTTCCAGGCGCCGTACCTGATTCCGTTTCTCGATGTCACCGACAACGTGGCGCTGCTGCCGATGCTTGCAGGCGTCGCGAATGGAGAGTCGCGCGCGAAGGCACTGGAATTGCTCACAGCGCTTGATGTGCAACACCGAGCTCGCGCAATGCCCTCGCAACTCTCCGGTGGCGAGCAGCAACGGGTCGCCATCGCGCGCGGACTGGTCAATCGTCCGCCGGTGATCCTGGCCGATGAACCCACTGCGCCGCTGGATTCCGAGCGCGCCATGGCTGTAATCCGCATCCTCAACGACATGGCCCGGAAGTTCGAGACCGCCATCATCGTCGTCACCCATGACGAAAAGATCATCCCCACATTCAAGCGCATCTACCACATCCGCGACGGCGTGACCCATGAGGAAGCTGGCGAAGGGCGGGAGTTCGAATGAGAGAACGATTGAATTACAGGAGAATTTCATGACCCACCGCAAACACAGCCACGCATTTGGAACTATCACCCTGACCGTTACGGCCTGCCTGCTTTTATGGGGTTTTCAGTTGCCAGCTTGGGCTGGTGACGCTACCCAGGTTGAGCCACTGGCGCTACGCAAGATCATGCAGGAACTCGGGCGCAACATGCAGGCTATTACCGGTGCGATTTCGCAGGAGGAATGGGTTCAGGTCGTTCAGCTCGCCCCA
Organism: Citrobacter sp. C13; assembly: GCF_014596815.2. NCBI lineage: Bacteria > Pseudomonadati > Pseudomonadota > Gammaproteobacteria > Enterobacterales > Enterobacteriaceae > Citrobacter > Citrobacter sp. C13. The sequence goes on along the minus strand of NZ_CP115025.1, from coordinate 100,540 downwards.
AAAGTTGCTGCACACCCCGAGCCACCGCTTACTGAAAAAATGCGCATCCTTGCTTACCTCGGCGCTGATGCGACCAAGTTCAGAAACTTTGACGCGCAGACTCACGAGGCGGCGCTGGCCATGAAGCTGGCTGCTGCGAGCAGCGACGGCAAGGCGGTGACCCAATCATTCGCCCACGTGCAGGAAAGCTGCTTGGGCTGCCACCAAGCTTTCCGTAAACCTTTCGTGGAGCATTTTTATGGAGCACGCTAAAACATGCCAGCGCCCCATCAGCCTCGAAAGACGGCTTGCGGCAACTTACCTGGTAGCTGGTCTGGTCACCGCCGGTCTGGCCGGCTGCGCCGCCGGCCCTGATTTTCAGCGTCCCACCGCACCCGATGTGGCTCGCTACACTGCAACACCGGTAGCTGATAGAACCGTGTCCGCTCCCACGCAGTTCGGCGAAACACAACGTCTAGTCGAAGGGCTTCCGATCGAAACGCAATGGTGGCAAAGCTTGGGTTCATCCGCACTCGACGGACTGATAAACGAAGCTTTCCATGTCAGCCCGACGCTGGCGAGCATCAGCGCCAATTTGCGACAGGCGCAGGAGCTTCTTGCCGCACAGGCGGGCTCGACGCAATATCCACAGGTAGATGTCGCACTGGGATCTCAGCGCCAGCAAATGAGTCCCAGTAGCCAAGGGTTGAGCGGAGACGCACGTCAATTCAGCCTCTACAACGCCAGCGTTGGCGTGCATTACAACCTCGATCTGGCTGGCGGCAACCGGCGCGCACTCGAAGCCTTGGCTGCTCGCGCCGACTACCGTCGCTTCGAACTGAATGCTGCGCGCCTGGCCCTTGCCGGCAACATGGCAACCGCTGCCATTACCCGAGCACGCCTCGCCGCGCAACTAGAAGCCACTACTGCCATTTTGCGCGTGCAGGATGAGCAACTGCGCCTGGCCCATGAACGCGTGCGTATCGGTCAGGCCTCACCTGATGAAGCGTTGAGCCTACAAGCTCAGGCGGAGCAAACGCGGGCAGAACTGCCTGCGCTGCGTAAACAACTGCAACAAACCGAACATCTACTGGCGGTGCTAGCCGGTCGTGCCCCAGGCACGGGTGGCATCCCGGCCTTCACTCTGGCCGATTTCACTCTACCCGTCGAGATGCCGCTCGTCGTGCCCTCAGAACTGGTGCGCCGCCGACCGGATATCCAGGCGTCAGAGGCGCTGTTGCATGCGGCCAATGCAGACTATGGTGTGGCTGTCGCCAAGCTCTACCCACAGATCAACCTGAGCGCCAACCTTGGTTCTCAGGCGCTGACCACCGGTGCCCTGTTCGGTGGTGGCTCGGCAGTGTGGGGCCTGGTTGCGCAGCTCACCCAGCCTCTTTTTAATCCAGGGCTACCCGCTGAAAAAAGAGCGGCGCTCGCCGCTTTTGATGCCGCCGTAGCCAATTACCAGAGCGTCGTATTGGAGTCTTTGCGTAACGTCGCCGACACCCTGCGCGCGGTGGAAAGCGATGCACAAACTTTGACTGCCCTCGCTGCCGCTGATATGGCTGCACAGGCCTCCTTGCAGTCGGTCGAGCGGCAATACCGGCTGGGCGCGGCCAGCTACCTGCAACTGCTCATCGCGCAGCAACAGGCACAGTCAATCCGGATCAATATGGTTGCGGTCCAGGCACAACGCCTAGTCGATAGTGTTGCTTTATATCAGGCCCTGGGAGGTGGTGTCAGTTAAGACTAACCCTAACCTGATGTCAGATGTTGAGCACAAACAACGTCAGAGTAGGGTATTAATTTATATTTATTGACACATTCAGCCAAGGGTAATAGATTTCATCCTGACATTTTTACCTTTGGAGGCATCTTGCAAGGTCAACGTATCGGCTACGTTCGCGTCAGCAGCTTCGACCAGAATCCTGATCGACAACTGGAACAAATAGAAGTCGGCAAGGTATTCACCGATAAGGCTTCAGGCAAGGACACACAACGTCCCGAACTTGAAAGGCTGCTGGCCTTCGTCCGCGAGGGCGACACCGTGGTGGTGCATAGCATGGACAGGTTGGCACGCAACCTTGATGACCTGCGCCGCATCGTCCAAGGGCTGACACAACGGGGCGTGCGCATGGAGTTCGTCAAAGAAGGGCTAACGTTCACCGGCGAGGACTCACCGACGGCCAATCTGATGCTGTCGGTCATGGGAGCCTTTGCTGAGTTCGAGCGCGCTCTGATCCGCGAACGTCAGCGCGAGGGAATCGTGCTGGCTAAGCAGCGCGGGGCCTACCGGGGACGAAAGAAATCGCTGAACAGCGAACAAATTGCCGAGTTGAAACGGCGAGTTGCGGCAGGCGAGCAGAAAACCTTGGTGGCCCGTGACTTCGGCATCAGCCGCGAAACCTTGTACCAGTACCTGCGGGAAGACTGACCATGCCACGCCGCTCAATCCTGTCCGCCACCGAGCGCGAAAGTCTGCTGACACTGCCAGATGCCAAAGACGAACTGATACGGCACTACACGTTCAACGAAACCGACCTGTCGGTGATCCGTCAGCGTCGCGGCGCCGCGAATCGATTGGGCTTCGCCGTGCAGCTTTGCTACTTGCGATTCCCTGGCATCTTCTTGGGCGTCGATGATCCTCCATTTCTGCCCCTGCTGCGCATGGTGGCCGCACAACTCAAGGTGCCGGTGGGAAGCTGGAACCATTACGGCCAGCGCGAGCAGACACGGCGGGAGCACTTGGTCGAGCTGCAAACGGTGTTTGGATTCAAGCCCTTCACCATGAGTCATTACCGGCAAGCCGTGCATACATTGACCGAACTGGCCTTGCAAACAGACAAAGGCATTGTGCTGGCCAGCACCCTTGTTGAAAACCTGCGGCGGCAGAGCATCATCCTACCCGCCATGAATGCCATCGAGCGCGCAAGCGCCGAGGCCATTACCCGTGCCAACCGAAGCATCCATGCGGCATTGGCCGATTCCTTGATACCTGTCCATCGCCAGTGCCTGGACGAACTGCTCAAGCGCAAGGATGGTAGCAAAATGACGTGGCTAGCGTGGCTGCGCCAATCGCCCGCCAAGCCAAACTCGCGCCACATGCTTGAACACATCGAACGCCTCAAAGCCTGGCAGGCGCTTGACCTACCTGCTGGCATCGAACGGCAGGTACACCAAAACCGCTTGCTCAAGATCGCCCGCGAAGGCGGCCAGATGACGCCCGCCGACCTGGCCAAGTTCGAGTCGCAGCGGCGTTACGCCACCTTGGTAGCACTGGCCATCGAGGGCATGGCCACCGTCACTGATGAAATCATCGACCTTCACGACCGTATCATCGGCAAGCTGTTCAATGCGGCCAAGAACAAGCATCAACAGCAGTTCCAGGCTTCCGGCAAGGCGATCAACGACAAGGTGCGGATGTATGGGCGCATCGAGCGCACGCTGTTCATTCTGGATTGGCTGCAAAGCGTGGAGCTGCGCCGCCGCGTCCATGCGGGGCTGAATAAGGGCGAGGCGCTGGACGACACGTTGCTGCAATATCTGTCCCCGCTGGGGTGGGAGCATATCAACCTGACCGGCGATTACCTATGGCGCAGCAGTGCCAAGGTCGGTGCGGGGAAGTTCAGGCCATTGCGACCGCTGCCACCGGCTTAGCGTGCTTTATTTAATGAGATGGTCACTCCCTCCTTCCCAGTACTATGCTGAGGACAGGCTTTCATTCGGAGAACCATCATGGAAAACATTGCGCTTATTGGTATCGATCTGGGTAAGAACTCTTTCCATATTCATTGTCAGGATCATCGTGGGAAGGCCGTTTACCGTAAAAAATTCACCCGACCAAAGCTAATCGAATTTCTGGCGACATGCCCGGCAACAACCATCGCGATGGAAGCCTGTGGCGGTTCTCACTTTATGGCACGCAAGCTGGCAGAGTTAGGGCATTTTCCAAAGCTGATATCACCGCAATTTGTCCGCCCATTCGTTAAAAGCAACAAAAATGACTTCGTTGATGCTGAAGCTATCTGTGAAGCAGCATCACGTCCATCTATGCGTTTCGTGCAGCCCAGAACCGAATCTCAGCAGGCAATGCGAGCTCTGCATCGTGTCCGTGAATCCCTGGTTCAGGATAAGGTGAAAACAACTAATCAGATGCATGCTTTTCTGCTGGAATTTGGTATCAGCGTTCCGCGAGGTGCTGCCGTTATTAGTCGACTGAGTACCCTTCTTGAGGACAGTAGTTTGCCTCTTTATCTCAGCCAGTTACTGCTGAAATTACAACAGCATTATCACTATCTTGTTGAGCAGATTAAAGATCTGGAATCTCAGTTGAAACGAAAGTTGGACGAAGATGAGGTTGGACAGCGCTTGCTGAGTATTCCCTGCGTTGGAACGCTGACTGCCAGTACTATTTCAACTGAGATTGGCGACGGGAAGCAGTACGCCAGCAGCCGTGACTTTGCGGCGGCAACAGGGCTGGTACCCCGACAGTACAGCACGGGAGGTCGGACGACATTGTTAGGGATTAGCAAGCGGGGCAACAAAAAGATCCGAACTTTGTTGGTTCAGTGTGCCAGGGTATTCATACAAAAACTGGAACACCAGTCTGGCAAGTTGGCCGACTGGGTCAGGGAGTTGTTGTGTCGGAAAAGCAACTTTGTCGTCACCTGTGCTCTGGCAAACAAGCTGGCCAGAATAGCCTGGGCACTGACGGCGCGACAGCAAACTTACGAAGCATAAAGGCAGAAATACACCAGTTTAAACAATCATTCATCTGGTTTTGCGAATACTGATATTGATGATACTAACGGCCCACCGGCCTGTTGAGGAACCTGTAAAACGGAAAGGCTCATTGAAGCCGTATATTTTCTGGAGGTTCATCAGGCGCGGAACTCATCGAGGCGCGGGAATAAAATCCCATTCAGACGCCGGATAGATTCAAGCAAGCCAACTTGTCGTCAAAATCGGTGTTGCAAAAACGGGAGTGACCATAGATTCCGTTTTCTGAGACGTCCCCAGTATGGCAACCACGATCAGTCTGCTGGAGCCGGTTATAGCCGCACTGCTGGCCGTTGTGCTCGTCGGTGAAAGGCTGCCGCCTTCCGGATGGGCAGGCGTCGGACTGATAGTTGCGTGTCTGGGGCTCATCACCGTTCCGGCTGGAAAGTTACGTTTCAGTCTGTTCCGGCAACGGAAAGAAAACTTTGAAATCGCAAAAAGGAAAGAATTATGAAAGATAAAGCGTCATTTGACTCATTTTCGGCTCTCGATATGCGTGCCGGTACCATCATCAGGGTTGAGGAGAGTAAAACATCAAAGCCCACCTGGCGCATGACTATTGACCTAGGACCAGAACTGGGAACAAGGGTGTCATGCGGTGCGTATACTAACTATGCAGCAGAAGACCTGCAGGAAACGCAGGTAATCTGCATCGTCAATCTGGGTACCATGAAGATGGGACCTGAAAAGTCAGAGGTGCTGGTACTTGGTGTGTCTGATGGTTCAGGCGGGACGATCCCGCTGACGACAGAAAAGCGCGTCGATAACGGTGAATGCGTTTTCTGAAAATCGGCAGATAAAGCCACGTATGGGCAAGAAAATGCTTCCTAAAAATTTCAGTGAATATGTCTGCTTCACGCCCTGAGACATTCGACAAGCTTTTTATGGCTTCAGTAAGGGCGAGTGTCTCGCTTCGAGAGCCAGCAAATATTTCGCTTCGTCATAACAGGTTCTGGCCTTCCAGCAGCGGTAAATGATCCTTATCCATTTGAACGCCAGTGCCCGGATCGCAGACTGATGAGATTTGCCCTTTTCTCTGAGGCCCTGATAATACAGTTTGGCCCAGTATGATGAATTAACCGTCTTGGCAGCCCATTCAACAAAGGTCTGCCTGACGAACTTGGCACATTGCCATCGCCAGTGAACCCAGGATTTTTGGCCGCTTCGTTCGGTCACCGGTGCTATACCTGCGTAGTTTTGAATTTCTTCAGCGCTGTTAAACCGGTCACGGTTATCACCAAGTGCAGCAAGCATCCGTGGGCCCATGCACGGTCCCATGCCCGGAAGTGATTTGAACAGCCCCGCATCTGGCAATGTGTCAAACAGCGTTTCGATTCGTTCGTCATAGGTTTTGATGATTTCACTCACGACTTTAATTTGTGTCGCCAGTGCTGCTGCCATCAAAGCATTAGCCTCTATAACACTCGGGTCTGTAGTCAATGGGATCGCATTATCAATACTCGCAACACGTTGCTCGGTAAGGGCCATAGCGCGACCACCTTTGGCATTCAGAAAGTTGCGGATCGTGTCGCGTCTGGCTCGTTTCAGTTGTTGCAGACTGGGCCACCGGATAATCAGCTCACACAACAGTAAGCTACCCCGATGTGAGAACCACTCCAGTGGCTGAGGATAATACTGTTTAAGCGTGTTGATTATCCGGTTCACAAAGCGTCGTTTATCTTCAACCAACTGACGACGTTGCTCAACCAGTTGCTGAAGTAAGCGAATATCCGCATTGTCGGGTTCAATAGCTTTTATCTTCTGGGGGTAACGCAGCATTAACTCTAATGCCAGCTCGGCATCCTGCGGATCATCTTTAGCGCCGCTGGGCGAGAAGGCTTGCCGATAACGAGCCAGGGACAATGCGTGGACGGGGAAAACGGTGATAAAGGGGTATTTTTGAAGAGCATATACCACGGGGCCCTTCTTCAGTTCGAGAGCTATTGCGATTCTACCTTTTACTTTCTGGTGTAACTCAGTAAGCCAGGCATCAAGCGCTTCTGCTGTATGTTCAATCACATCGAATACGCGTTCACCGTTTTTAAACTGAACACAGACATCGTGTTTTTTATCAGCCCAGTCCAGACCAACGTGCGCAGCAAATTGATTAGTCACAGTCATCACCAACTCCTTTTTATCGGGGATTGGTATGCATTCCACGCTCTTCGAAAGAAATATAGCCAGCAGTTTATCTGCATGCCCTGAGTATTCGTTAGCGAACGTGGAGCACCTACTGGCTCGAAAGAAAAGCGGCGATCATCACATGATTCTCGCTCAATATTCGTAACCAGTAAGCGCATACCCTGAATCACTTCAAAGTGTAATTCTCAGGGTACGAATGACTATATATCGCTCAAAGCTGCCTGTCAAAGTGGTCAAGCTTCACATAGCTCAGAGGTACAAAAAATAACCTTAACGAATGGAAGGGACTTCCCCTGGATATGCGCCTGATTAACTCTTGTGCAATCATGGGGTAAACATAGCCCCGGAGGGATTCGTTATGACCATCACGACTGTCGGTATCGATCTTGCTAAAAATGTGTTCGCTGTTCACTGCGTTGACCAACACGGTAAAACTGTTCTGGTTAAACCCAAAGTATCGCGTGCTGCCCTTCCTGAGCTGATTGCCAGTTTACCTCCCTGTGTTATCGGGATGGAGGCATGCTCCGGGGCTCACTACTGGGCAAGGTTGTTTCGGCAATATGGTCATGAACCACGGCTGATGGCTGCTAAATTTGTATCTCCTTACCGCATGGCCGGTAAATCAGGCAAAAATGATGCAGCTGATGCTCAGGCTATCTGTGAAGCAGTTCGTCGCCCGCATATGCGGTTTGTACCAGTGAAGGATGAGAGCCAGCAGGCGATGCAATGCCTACACCGTATCAGACAGGGTTTTATCGAAGAGAAAACAGCAACATATAACCGATTGAGAGGTTTGATATCGGAATTCGGTGTCATCGCCCCACAAAGTACAGATGCCCTGCGTCACATGGTTTCTGAGCAGAAGAGTTCTTTGCCACTTCAGGTTCAACAATGTGTTAATGACCTGCTGGAACACATTGATCGTATTGAAGATAATATTACTGAATATGACCGGATTTTGTCCCGCATGGCAAAAACAGATCACCGCAGCCAGCGATTGATGGAACTGAAAGGGATTGGTCCCACAACGGCCTGTGCGCTGGTCGCCAGTATCGGTAATGCACACGATTTTAAAAATGGGCGACAACTGGCAGCCTGGCTGGGACTAACGCCATCGCAGTACAGCAGTGGTGGGAAATCAAAGCTTGGCAGGATAACTAAAGCTGGCGATTCGTATCTGCGAACGCTACTGGTTCAGGGGGCTCGTTCGGTTCTGATTGGTGCCGAGAAAAGGACTGATTTATTCAGTCGTTGGGTCTGTTCACTGGTCGATCGCAGAGGATACTGGCGTGCCGTTGTAGCCATCGCCGCCAAAAACGCAAGGCTGTGCTGGGCATCATTGCATTACGGTGATGATTTCAGGCTGTACTCAGCCAGCTAAAGCACGAAACAAAATAACCATCTGACCTGCAATTCGTTGATGATAAAGGGTTATACCCCGTGAGGCCTATCTGGCTATTGTACAGGATATACGTATCCGCTTAACGAACAAGAACCTCACGCGCGTCTTTCATCAGGGTCCGAATCGATGACGATTCATCATGGCCGTTTATAGTACCGCAGTCTCTCCCCTTTATTTTTACTGAAGAGCAGACAGAAACCATAAACACCGGCGTTGACACGCCGGGGAAGCCCTTATAGTACAATAATTTTCGAAATCCAACCCATCCCGCCTACAGGAATGACGGATTTTTCGGCGGTTCCGGCGTAGACCCACCACAACTGCTGTATAGCTTGTGGGTAAGTGATAATGAAGTGCAAACGAGATGGCGCAAATACTCTTTTGGTTTATCTTTTAATTACTTACGTATTAAAAGATAAACCAAAAAATAAAAGACATTACTGTTATCCCCTTTAAAAAGTGGATAACCGAACAGCATCGGCGCGAGCGCCTCAAAAGTAGCTCCCCACGCTAAAGCGCGGGGCATTCAGAACGGAATCCCTCGATGGCTAACAGCTCGCCTGTTAGCCATCGAGGGATTGGACAAATCCGGCCACGCCGGATACGTCAGCAAATATCGCTGAAGAATTAGCTTACACGCTCGTAAGCGGCTCTTACGACCCGCTAACGCGGAGATACGCCCCAACTGCGGCTTCGCCTTGTTGTGACCACTCCGACCGCGCACAAAAGCCTCTGAGCCGCTTTTAGCGGAATATGGCTTTGCAAGGTGAAGGGATGGATAGGCGATCCCTTTCGATCCCTCACTGGTATCGGCGGCTAACCCTCGGTGCTACCTGTCATTTCATCCTGCCGCCTTACATGCGCTAACGCGCATAAATCCCCGTTCCTCAGTGGAACGAAAACTCACGCTAACAGGGTAGTGACCGGGTAGCCACGATAACTGCCAACAAAATTAGCTTATAGGTTAATTCTACCTTGTCTGAAATTAGCCTATAGGTTAATATTAATAGAAATGGGAGGTCACATGTTTAGCGTTGTTTATCACCCGGAAGCCAGGGAAGAAGCCACAGCATTACCCGTAAAAATCAGGGTGAAGTTTGACCGTCTCATCGGCAAACTGGAGTATGACGCCCGATTACTGCGGGAGCCGGACACGAAGCCCCTGGGCGATGGACTTTTTGAGATCCGCACGATGGGGACGGACATAGCCAGGGGAATCTGGGTATACCACAAAGGCAATACCATCATCATGCTCCGTGTTTTCATCAAGAAGTCACAGAAAACGCCAGCGAAAGAAATCGATCTCGCCAAAAAGCGGTTAGCGGAGGTACTTAATGAAACTGGTAAGCCATAAAGAACTGCATAACGAGTGGATGCAGGACGATGAATATCGCGCTGCATGGCAGGAAGAAGAACGTAAGGAAAAGCTCAGGGAGCTGCTTGCTGAATGGCGCAAGCATGACAACCTGACAAAAGCGCAGGTTGCTGAACGCATGGGGGTTACACCTCCGGTTATTTCTCGCCTGGAAAACAACATCACCAAAGCCAGCATCGACACACTGACCCGCTACGCTCACGCCTGCGGCATCAAGAAACCTGTCATTGCCCTGTACTGAATAGCCAGCCCTCCGGGGCTGGCCTTTTTGTTTCGGTCAGTCCCAAAATTTTGTTAAAGCAAGTTTAAAATGTCACCTGTTTCTCCAAAGTTGAAATGTCACTTCTAAGCCAATCTATTTATACATAATCTTTACATCTTTCCCCGGTGACAAAGTGCTAATTGGTCTGTAATGTTCAATGTGTGGCAGGCAAGCCGCCGGTGACTTAGGGAAGGTGCGAACAAGTTCCTGATATGAGATCATCATATTCATCCGGAGCGCATCCCAGAGGGACATCATGAGCCATCAACTCACCTTCGCCGATAGTGAATTCAGCACTAAGCGCCGTCAGACCCGAAAAGAGATTTTCCTCTCCCGCATGGAGCAGATTCTGCCATGGCAGAATATGACCGCTGTCATCGAGCCGTTTTATCCCAAGGCGGGCAATGGCCGACGGCCCTATCCGCTGGAGACCATGCTGCGTATTCACTGCATGCAGCATTGGTACAACCTGAGCGACGGTGCCATGGAAGATGCCCTGTACGAAATCGCCTCCATGCGCCTGTTTGCCCGATTATCCCTGGATAGCGCCCTGCCGGATCGCACCACCATCATGAATTTCCGCCACCTGCTCGAGCAGCATCAACTGGCCCGTCAATTGTTCAAGACCATCAATCGCTGGCTGGCCGAAGCAGGCGTCATGATGACCCAAGGCACTTTGGTGGATGCCACCATCATTGAGGCACCCAGCTCTACCAGGAACAAAGAGCAGCAACGCGATCCGGAGATGCATCAGACCAAGAAAGGCAATCAGTGGCACTTTGGCATGAAGGCCCACATTGGTGTCGATGCCAAGAGTGGCCTGACCCACAGCCTGGTCACCACCGCGGCCAACGAGCATGACCTCAATCAGCCGGGTAATCTGCTGCATGGAGAGGAGCAATTTGTCTCAGCCGATGCCGGCTACCAAGGAGCGCCACAGCGCGAGGAGCTGGCCGAGGTGGATGTGGACTGGCTGATCGCCGAGCGTCCCGGCAGGGTAAAAACCTTGAAGCAGCATCCGCGCAAGAACAAAACGGCCATCAACATCGAATACATGAAAGCCAGCATCCGTGCCAGGGTGGAGCACCCGTTTCGCATCATCAAGCGGCAGTTCGGCTTCGTGAAAGCCAGGTACAAGGGGCTGCTGAAAAACGATAACCAACTGGCGATGTTATTCACCCTGGCCAACCTGTTTCGGGTGGACCAAATGATACGTCAGTGGGAGAGATCTCAGTAAAAACCGGAAATAACGCCAGAAATGGTGGAAAAAATAGCCTAAATAGGCTGATTCGATGTGTTTGCGGGAAAAAAATCGGCCCAGATCCGCGAAATTTTAATCAGCGAGTCAGCTTGGGAAGAAATGACCTGCTTATTCGCACCTTCCTTAATATAAAGACACAAGCAGAGACATTTTTGGCACGATATAAAAACGCTAAGTTAAAAAATCACTATGACGTGTTGGGTATCAAATGTTCACTGGCATAAACCTCTGTTTCTGATGTAAAACAGATTTTCTGAGGAGGCGTAAAACCTCCTCGTACTGCGAAATTGATTTAGTGATAGCAATCGATCACGCCAACCAGATAGTGGTCGGTTTGCTGCATGTTGATGCCCGCTTTTTTAGCGCTGCGGACTTCATCCAGAATGATTTGCAACAGCGTCCCGTCCACGATTTCCTCTTTTCTGTATCGCTTCAGGAAGTTAATCGCTGACTTATCGTTTGCTGCCTGGGCGTCTTCCGTCAAAGAGGTCAGCGCATTAATGCGCTTCTGGTAATCGCTTACCGTCTGCTCAAACAGATCTTCCAGCGTGGAAAATTCACCGCACCGGGTGTGTTGCTCCTGTAACACCGGCGTGGCGCCGCTCTGTTTGATGTATTCGTACATGCGCATCATTTGCGTCACCGTATTTTGCGCCTGATGACGCAAAAATAGTGCGGTGCCATTAAGGCTATTCTCGCTGCACCTCTGGCTGAGCTGAAGATACAAATTTGAGGTATAAAACTCCTGATTCATTTGCGCATTCAGTTTTTGAACTATTCCGCTAGCGATCATAGGACTTCCTTATTTCTTGTCATCTCAGAAAACGGTCACTCTTCGAAAAAACAACCAGAATAAAAGCGATTCTTTCGCTTTTTTTATTGCGCCTGGTTACGCAGTCATATTCATTTTAAGTCGGGATGCTCCTTATTTAAATATCCAACCCTACTATCGCATTTCTATCTGGCATTATTCTGTGATGGTGTTTCGATATTCACACTCCCTGTGCCAATCCTTTCTTATCGACAGTAGGAAACTTCCTCCGGCTATTCTGCTGAACACGATTAGGGGCACTGTTGCAAAGTTAGCGATGAGGCAGCCTTTTGTCTTATTCAAAGGCCTTACATTTCAAAAACTCTGCTTACCAGGCGCATTTCGCCCAGGGGATCACCATAATAAAATGCTGAGGCCTGGCCTTTGCGTAGTGCACGCATCACCTCAATACCTTTGATGGTGGCGTAAGCCGTCTTCATGGATTTAAATCCCAGCGTGGCGCCGATTATCCGTTTCAGTTTGCCATGATCGCATTCAATCACGTTGTTCCGGTACTTAATCTGTCGGTGTTCAACGTCAGACGGGCACCGGCCTTCGCGTTTGAGCAGAGCAAGCGCGCGACCATAGGCGGGCGCTTTATCCGTGTTGATGAATCGCGGGATCTGCCACTTCTTCACGTTGTTGAGGATTTTACCCAGAAACCGGTATGCAGCTTTGCTGTTACGACGGGAGGAGAGATAAAAATCGACAGTGCGGCCCCGGCTGTCGACGGCCCGGTACAGATACGCCCAGCGGCCATTGACCTTCACGTAGGTTTCATCCATGTGCCACGGGCAAAGATCGGAAGGGTTACGCCAGTACCAGCGCAGCCGTTTTTCCATTTCAGGCGCATAACGCTGAACCCAGCGGTAAATCGTGGAGTGATCGACATTCACTCCGCGTTCAGCCAGCATCTCCTGCAGCTCACGGTAACTGATGCCGTATTTGCAGTACCAGCGTACGGCCCACAGAATGATGTCACGCTGAAAATGCCGGCCTTTGAATGGGTTCATGTGCAGCTCCATCAGCAAAAGGGGATGATAAGTTTATCACCACCGACTATTTGCAACAGTGCCCTTACGTTCATGTTACATACTGCGAATAAAATGACTGTCATTGAAATCTCTGAGCCTGGCGGGCCAGAGGTTTTAACGCCCGTTCAGACAACGATTCCGGTGCCAAAGGCTGGGGAAATTTTGGTTCGCGTCAAGGCCGCAGGTGTTAATCGTCCTGACGTCATTCAACGCCAGGGTCATTACCCTATGCCTGACGACGTAACCCCTATTCCTGGTCTTGAGGTCGCTGGAACGGTTTCATCAATTGGAGAAGGCGTCACGGGCGTAAAGATTGGTGACCGAGTCTGTGCTCTGACGAATGGCGGTGGTTATGGTGAGTATTGCATCGTGCCGGAAAGCCAGACACTGCCGGTGCCAGACAGCATGTCAATGATAGCAGCGGCGGCACTTCCTGAGACTCTGTTCACCGTCTGGGCAAACTTGTTCAAGATTGGTGGCGCAACACAGGGTCAGAGTGTTCTGATTCATGGGGGAACAAGTGGTATCGGCACAACCGCGTTGATGCTATGCCGCGAAATCGGTATCGAGGCATATGCGACGGCTGGATCAGATGATAAATGCGATGTGATCGCAGAGCTTGGCGCTACGCCAGTCAACTACCGGACAACTGATTTTTCTGATTTCATTTTGAAGCAAACGGATGGCCGTGGCGTTGATATCATTCTCGATATAATGGGTGCATCCTATTTCTCCCGAAATATGAGGAGTTTAGGAATGGATGGCCGGCTGGTAATCATTGGCTTCCTTGGCGGAGCTTTCGCAGATCAAGTGGATCTGCAAGAACTCGCGTTGAAGCGAGCGGTTGTCACGGGTTCAACGATGCGAGCACGAACTTCGGTCGAAAAAGCCGAAATTGCCAATGACTTGCTTAAAAATATCTGGCCGATTCTCAATGCAGGTCGTTGCCATCCCATGATTCACAGCACATTCCCGTTACGCGAAGCAGCACGCGCGCATGCATTGATGGAGTCCGGCAAGCATGTTGGGAAAATTGTTCTTACGGTGAATTAGCTTTAAGCCCGACACAACTCCCACGTTAGGTCATCAGGAATATGACCATTTAAATATCCACCAATGTTGAGCCAGCATTTATTAATACGCTTATCGGGTGATAGTAATCAAATATCACAGGACACGATATGTGGCGACTAAAATATCTGATTTCGTTTTCTGGCTTTTCTATGGTGGACACCGTCTAACACATTCGCGGTAATGACTCCAACTTATTGATAGTGTTTTATGTTCAGATAATGCCCGATGACTTTGTCATGCAGCTCCACCGATTTTGAGAACGACAGCGACTTCCGTCCCAGCCGTGCCAGGTGCTGCCTCAGATTCAGGTTATGCCGCTCAATTCGCTGCGTATATCGCTTGCTGATTACGTGCAGCTTTCCCTTCAGGCGGGATTCATACAGCGGCCAGCCATCCGTCATCCATATCACCACGTCAAAGGGTGACAGCAGGCTCATAAGACGCCCCAGCGTGGCCAACGTGCGTTCACCGAATACGTGCGCCACAACCGTCCTCCGTATCCTGTCATACGCGTAAAACAGCCAGCGCTGGCGCGATTTAGCCCCGACGTATCCCCACTGTTCGTCCATTTCCGCGCAGACGATGACGTCACTGCCCGGCTGTATGCGCGAGGTTACCGACTGCGGCCTGAGTTTTTTAAATGGCGGAAAATCGTGTTGAGGCCAACGCCCATAATGCGGGCGGTTGCCCGGCATCCAACGCCATTCATGGCCATATCAATGATTTTCTGGTGCGTACCGGGTTGAGAAGCGGTGTAAGTGAACTGCAGTTGCCATGTTTTACGGCAGTGAGAGCAGAGATAGCGCTGATGTCCGGCAGTGCTTTTGCCGTTACGCACCACCCCGTCAGTAGCTGAACAGGAGGGACAGCTGATAGAAACAGAAGCCACTGGAGCACCTCAAAAACACCATCATACACTAAATCAGTAAGTTGGCAGCATCACCCAGTTTGCCAGTCGATTTGACTGTGGCGATAAAAGACCCGGCCAGGTGCTCGGGTCTTTATCGAACTAAATATGCTTCAAGCGCGATCAGAAGGGAGCGTTGATATCCACCACGTTGATCAACTTGTGGTTGACGAACTCTTTCAGGCCTAAGTCGATCAGTTCACGACCATAGCCGGAGCGGCGGATGCCGCCAAAGGGCAAATCAGCCTTAACCATGGTGGGGTGGTTGACAAACATCATCCCGGTAGAGACTTGCTTGGCTACCGCCAGACCGCGCTGTTCATCGGCGGTGAACACAGAGCCACCGAGGCCGAAGGGCGAATCGTTGGCAATGGCAATCGCTTCCTGTTCATCCTTTGCCTTGAGGATCATGGAGACAGGGCCGAAGAACTCCCAATAGTAAGCCGGGTTGTCCGGGGTCACATTGGTAAGTATGGTCGGCTGTACAAAAGCGCCTTGCTCCGGCACTTTGGGACCAACTTCGGTAGCTGTGGCACCATGCTCAACCGCTTCACGAATTTTCTGCTTCACTTCATCGGCAGCACCCTGGGAAGACAGGGGCGCCAGAGTCGTGTTCGGATCCATAGGGTCACCGGCTTTAAGCGCGGCTACGCCTTTGGTATAGCCTTCCATAAACTTGTCATAAATGGCTTCCACCAGGATCATCCGTTTGGATGAAACACATACCTGACCGGCATTCCAGTGACGGCCGAATACCGCCCAATCTATGGTTTTCTCAAGCTCGGCATCTTCCAGCACGATAAAGGCGTCAGAGCCGCCCAGCTCCAGAGTGGATTTTTTCAGCGCCTTACCGGCCTGAGAGGCAATAACGGCGCCTGCACCTTCAGAGCCGGTCAGAGCCACGCCATGTACCTTGGGTGAGTTGATGATCTGCTCGACTTGATCCCGGGTAGCATACAGGTTCTGGAAGGCGCCCTGTGGCAGTCCGGCATCCCGCATCAGGCTCTCAAAAGCGGCGGCGCACTGAGGCACATTGGAAGCGTGTTTCAGCAGCAGGGTGTTGCCGGCAGAAAGTTGCGGAGCCAAGATCCTGGCTATCTGGTAATAGGGGAAGTTCCAGGGTTCAATGGCCAGCAAGACCCCAAGAGGTTCATTGACCAGCAGCGCTTCCCCTTCGGCGGGATCGGCCACAGGCAGTTTCTGCGGTGCCAGCAGTCTCTCGGCATGCTCGGCATAGTATTCGAGGATCTGCGCCGACAGTTCTACTTCGGCCTCGGCCTCTCCAATGACTTTACCCATCTCTAGGGTCAGCAGCTCTGCATAGCGGCGCTTGCTGTCTCTGAGCAGGGCTGCAGCCCGATTGAGTATTTCAGCCTTGTTGGCAAAAGAGGTATTGCGCCAACTCAAAAAGGCCTGGTGGGCCGATTCAATTGCCTCTGTGACTTCGGCATCAGTGGCATTGGGAAATTCTTTGATGAGCTCTCCCGTGAAGGGATTGATCGTTGCATATGTCATGTGTTCCTCCCAGCGTTGCAAGTAATAGGGGTCAGTTTGGAGATCGGAAATTTTTGTACGTTAAGCGCATTATTTAACCAATCTTGGTTCGTAAGGGGTTGATTTTGCGTCAGTGGCTATCGCTTTTAAGTTGTCGCTCTTGCAGTATCGCATTTAGGTTATCCGATTAAGGTCAAACCTCTGAAAATGCCGTATAGCGCGGGAGTACACCCTATTGCCATAGGTAAGTCTGTTCAAAAAACAGGCTTAC
Source organism: Citrobacter sp. C13 (assembly GCF_014596815.2). Taxonomy (NCBI): domain Bacteria; kingdom Pseudomonadati; phylum Pseudomonadota; class Gammaproteobacteria; order Enterobacterales; family Enterobacteriaceae; genus Citrobacter; species Citrobacter sp. C13. The sequence goes on along the minus strand of NZ_CP115025.1, from coordinate 83,749 downwards.
CGTACAATAATTCTCTATATCCAAACTGACCCCGATATTAATCAATTCTCTCATGGGTGCAAGCCCATCATTTTTGATAACGACATTTTTTGCGCAATAGCGACAGTGCATAATTAGAAAGAAAATCCCGGCGATCACGAGACCAAAATAGCTTTCTCGACTCCCCCAAAAATGTGCGCTTAATTTTAAATAAGTTAATCCCCATACGCTTAGGGAAGGTGCGAACAAGTCCCTGATATGAGATCATGTTTGTCATCTGGAGCCATGGAACAGGGTTCATCATGAGTCATCAACTTACCTTCGCCGACAGTGAATTCAGCAGTAAGCGCCGTCAGACCAGAAAAGAGATTTTCTTGTCCCGCATGGAGCAGATTCTGCCATGGCAAAACATGGTGGAAGTCATCGAGCCGTTTTACCCCAAGGCTGGTAATGGCCGGCGACCTTATCCGCTGGAAACCATGCTACGCATTCACTGCATGCAGCATTGGTACAACCTGAGCGATGGCGCGATGGAAGATGCTCTGTACGAAATCGCCTCCATGCGTCTGTTTGCCCGGTTATCCCTGGATAGCGCCTTGCCGGACCGCACCACCCCGTCAGTAGCTGAACAGGAGGGACAGCTGATAGAAACAGAAGCCACTGGAGCACCTCAAAAACACCATCATACACTAAATCAGTAAGTTGGCAGCATCACCCGCACATTCATTGTGACTCATTAGATTAAAAAAAAGACGTCTACCGCGTGGCTAACAATGTGCCATCAAAACATCATTCCAGCCAATAGGTTACATAACGTGTTTAATGTCTACTTTTACCTAAAACCCCTGTTTTTATATGCCTTTTTGCGTTGATTTTCGGTGCTATCCGCTGCGTAAATCGCGTTGATTCTCACTGCGTTGTCGCCTGCGTTGTCGAAAAATAAGCACGGAAAGGTAAAATTTTAGTAAACATTGCATTCTTTCGCTTTTAAAAATAAGTCGATTTAAATTGATTTAGATCAATTTTACCAGCCGCGTAACGGCGTAAAAATCGCCACTTGCGGTGACTGGAAACAATGTTGTACGCCGATTTTACCAGCAGAAAAAACAGGTGCAGGGACATTAAACCGCAGAGGAAAGCGCGGACCAGAACGCCATTTTCAGGCGATCCCTTGCGAAAGGAGAGTCCGCAGAGTGCGGAATGTCATCCCGCTCTGGGCTACAACGCCAGAGCGGGCTTATTCACGAATCTCAACAATCTTCAATAATCAGATACACCGCCTTCACCGGACCATGCACCCCGACCACTTTGATAAGCTCAATATCCGCCGTTGAGCTGGGCCCACTGATGATGTTAATGCACGACGGCATACGCTCACCGGCCTGCGCTTTCTGATGCAGAACCTGCGCCAGTTGCGCCACACGCGGCAGGATGCTGCTTTTACGCAGCACGAAAATAGAGGACTCGGGCAACAGGCTGATTGAACGCCCGCGCTCCGGAGCGGAAAACAGCACCACGCCCCCGGACTCCGTCAGGCCATACTCGGCATACACCACGCCAACTTTCGCCTGCTCGGCCTGAACAATATTCTCGGCTCCACGCACCGGATCCCAGACCACAGCATTACACTCTCGCTGCAAACGCTCGGTTATCCCCAGTTCTGCCAGCCGACTGTCGCCGCTAACCACCACCGGCTGCTGCCCCAGCTGTTGGCACAAACGTAACGCCGCCTCAGGGGCCTGCGCCTCATGGGTCAGTTCGCACTGCGCCAGCATCACCTCGCTGGCAAACTGCACAAACGCGTCGCAGCGCTGCTGCGGGCTGAGTTCGGTCAGCCGCTCGTTCGCATAGTTATTCACCGGCGCGGCTTCGGCCTGCGGTTCCCGCCGCTGCGGACGGCCCAGTGCCTGGGCAACGGTGTTTAAAAACGCGGTACGGTTATCCATTCTTTTTCTCCTGCGCCTGATGTTTCTTAAACCAGCTACGGAAACTCTCTCCGTCAGCATCAGGAAGATCGCGCGCTTCCATCCAGTCGCCAATCGCGCCAACCTTGAGCGGCGTTTTACCGCCATTGATAAACCAGCTCGCCGCGTGGGCACCGGCCATCATGCCGACCTTCCACAACCCTGGATGGCTGTTGGCATAAGCGAACATTTTGATCGCCCGACGTTCCGCTTTCGGGGTAATCCCTTCCTCGGCCATTACCCGGCGATGGCGCAGGATCAGTTTTGACAGCGGGATCTGTACCGGACAAACGCTGTCGCAGGCCGTGCACAGTGAACAGGCGTAAGGCAGGTCTTTAAAATCTTTATAGCCGCCGAGCAGCGGAGAGATCACCGCCCCGATAGGCCCTGGATAAATAGAACCGTAGCCGTGCCCGCCAATATGGCGATACGCCGGGCAGGTGTTCATACAGGCTCCACAGCGGATGCAGCGCAGCACATCGCGAAACTCAGAACCCAGCACCTGCGAGCGACCGTTATCCACAATCACCAGGTGAAACTCTTCCGGCCCGTCGACGTTATCCGCCTCGCGCGGCCCGGTAAGCCAGGTGTTATAGCCCGTCAGACGAGCGCCCACCGCACTTCGTGCCAGCATAGTGATCAGCACGTCCACGTCGGCAAACGTCGGCGCAATGCGCTCCATGCCCATCACCGCAATGTGTGTTTTCGGTAACGTGGTACACATCCGCGCGTTACCTTCGTTGGTGACCAGGCAAACCGAGCCGGTCTCCGCCACCGCGAAGTTACAGCCGGTAATGCCAATTTCAGCGCTGAGGAAATCCTCGCGGATCTTCTGGCGGATGAACAAGGTCATCGCTTCCGGCGTTTCCGGACCGTCATAGCCCATCTGCTCATGCAGCACGCGACGGATCTGATAGCGATCTTTATGGATAGCCGGGACCACCACATGCGAAGGCGGATCCTGATCCAACTGGAGAATATATTCGCCCAGATCGGTTTCGATCACCTGAATGCCGGCATCCTGCAGCACGTGGTTAACGCCGATCTCTTCGGTCACCATCGACTTGGACTTCACCACCTTCTTCGCATTTTTCGCTTTCGCGACCTGCAAAATGTAGCGGGTAGCCTCTTCCTTGGTCTTTGCGAAAAACACCTGACCGCCGTTTTCCGTCACTTTCTCGGAGAGTTGATACAGGTAGGCGTCGAGGTTACTCAGAACGTGGTCGCGGATCTGGCTGGCACGGTCGCGCCATTCTTCCCAGTGCCCTAACTCATCGACCATTTTTTGCCGGTTCGCGCCGATGCGCCCCTGCGCGTTAGCCACGGCTTTGCGCATAATCGGATCGTCAATTTGCTGGCGAATGCGCGTTTTAAACTCTACATCGCTGGTTTTTATCGACATCTCTTTCCCCTCAGCGGCTCATCAGCACTTCAGCAATATGCATCACTTTGACCGGCTGGCCTTCACGCTGCAGTCGGCCGCCAATGTTCAGCAGGCAGCTAACGTCGGCACCAATCAAATACTCCGGTTTCGCATCCATGAGATGCAGGACTTTCTCTTTCACCATCTCGCCGGATATTTCGGCCATTTTGACCGAGAAAGTGCCGCCGAATCCGCAGCAGGTGTCCTGATCGGCAAAGGTTAACAGCTCCAGACCGCGTACGTTTTTCAACAGCGTGAGCGGCTCTTCTCTCACGCCCAGCTTGCGAGTCAGGCTGCACGAAGGGTGATAAACCGCTCTGCCCTGCAGGCTGGCACCGACGTCCACGACGCCCAGTTTGTTGACAATAAAAGAGGTGAGATCCTGCATACGCGCGGCAACCTTTTCGGCGCGCAATGCCCATACAGGTTCATCGGCCAGATACGTCGGGTAGCTTTTGACCGCATAGGTGCACGAACCTGCCGGAGAGATAATCGGATCGTCATTATCCTCCAGCGCAGCGATCATGTTTTTCATCCCCGGGATGGCTTCTTTGATATAGCCACTGTTAATGGCGGGCTGACCGCAGCACCCCTGCTTCTCGGGGAAATTAACGCGGCAGCCGAGCTTTTCCAGCAACAATACGGAATCGCGTGCCATCCGTGATTTCAGCGCGTCACCAATACAGGTGACAAAGAAATTTACATTCACAATAAATACCCCATTGCTTCATTGCCTTTTAAAACCGGCGACACATCGCCGCCCGGTAATAATTCAATAATAAAAACTGGCCATTAATAAAACGGTGATACCTGACCTTTACTGTTTTATTGTCTTTTCGTCAGGCCCAGTTTTTACGTTTACTGGTTTTACCAATGCCCGGGTTCATGCTGTTGGTCGGGTCATTTTCCTGATAAAACCGCGCCAGGTTTTCAGGCGCTTTATAAAGGTGGCCAACATTATGTTCTGCCGGATATTGCGCCCCGCGTTGGCGCAACAGTTCGAGCATCTGTTCTTTTAACGCGTGCGCATCAACGCCTTTTTTAACGATATAATCCTGATGGAACACATGGCACATAAAGTGTCCATAATAAAGTTTATGCACCAGCTGACTGTCAATTTCAGCCGGCAGATGTTCATACCACTCGGTATCATTGCGGCGTAGCGCAATATCCAGCGCGAGAATATCCTCAACCTCATCAGAATGAACGGCCTGATAGCGAATGGCGGCTCCCGCTGCAGCAAAGCGGTGCAGAAACGCCTTGCTGCCCTCTTCCGGGGTACAGGCAAAGAAATCTCCGTCTGCCGTTTTAAAGTACTCGGTTAACCACGCCTGCGCTTCGCCAATGCCGTCCCCTGCCATTTTCAGCATCAGATGATGCTCGTAGTTGTCACGCCAGGTTTTCATGCGTGGCGGGAGATGGCTCGGGAAAAGATGACTGAATGTCTGCATTGCGCGGTCGGTAAAGTGCGGGCGGAAAATCTTCACCTTCTCCAGCATGGCCTCGGTGCGCCCCTTCAGATTAAAGAAAAACGGCATTTTGTCGGTGCCGAGTTTGTCGATCATCAGGAAGGTGTCTTTGCTGTATTTCTCTGCAACATCATAGATATCACGATGCATATACTCACCGGCGACCGGTAAGTGTGTAAACGTCGCCAGCATATGGCGGCGTATGTCCGTCAACACCGAGGTCTGATTGGTACCAATGTAGAACACCTGCTGATTCTTCTCAGCTTCAAAGGTGTCCAGACGCACGGCAAACACCGCCAGTTTCCCCGCGCAGCCTGAGGATTCGAACAGGCGATCCGGGTCGGCGTTGTAGCGCGCCGGGGTGTCGGCATCAACGTCTCTGACGCGGGTTACGTAGTCGTGGTCGTGCGCGTGACGCCCGTCATGACTGACGTCAGCACGCGCAATCGCGTTGTTATCCAGGCGGGCGAGGATCTGTTCCGGCGTCTCGCCCAGTTCGATGCCCAGATGATTGACCAGTTGTAGCTGTCCCTGTTCATCCACACGGGCAAACAGTGACATCTCGGTGTACGCCGGGCCACGCTGAACCAATGCACCGCCGGAGTTATTACAGATACCGCCAATCACCGACGCACCAATGCAGGAAGAGCCAATCACCGAATGCGGCTCGCGGCCAAACGGCTTCAGCGCCTTCTCCAGCGAATACAGCGTGGTGCCCGGATACGCCAACACCTGCTTGCCCTCATCCAGCACATGCAGACTGTCGAGGCGCAGCGTGCTGATGATAACGATGTCGCGATCGTAGCCCTTGCCGTTCGGCGTGGAGCCTTCCGTCAGGCCGGTATTTGAGGCCTGCATCAGAATGATTTTATCGGCCTCCACGCAGGCCTTGAGCACCTGCCACAGTTCAAGCAGAGAGCCGGGGATCACCACCGCCAGCGCCTCGCCCTGACCCGAGCGGAAGCCCTTGCGATAACGCGCCGTTTTGGACGGATCGGTAAGGACGTAGGCGGGGCCAACCCGTTGGGTAAGAGCAGTCAAAAAGGATTTATTATCAGTGTTTTTCATGGAGGGCGGCTCTCCGCTCCTTATATCAGGGCAATCGAAAATGGCGATAGATTCATTTGTATGACAAAACAAAATAAAATAATCCCCCAATCATTACTTACATGCAATACCCTGGTTTATTTCTTTCGGCCTCGCTCACATTTTTACATTGAATCCTGATCTCATGAAAATTCATTCAACAACCGTTAAGCCATCACTAAACATCTTATTTCCTTTATTCCACAAATCAATTCATACCTATTTAGAGCTAACCCTATTGAGTATCACAATATTTAGTAGGTATTCTTTTTTAATTAAAAAATAACATTATTAATACAATAAATAAGCATTATATTATTTATTTCGCTGAAGCGATTCAGTCTACATTTTTTATTCTCACGTTCATGTAACTTTCCCAACCCAAATTAGACTAAATTAAATAAATCCATCAGGAATAGCCATGCACGGATATTTAATGTTCGCTTTAGCCCTTTCACCCTTGCTGCTTATGGTATTTTTAATATTGAAATTAAAAATGCCAATTCATTATTCAGTCTTGATTACGCTGGCCTTTACCATCGCGCTGTCGGCGATATTCTGGGATATGCCGTTACAGAATTTGAAAGCCTCCGTGGGCTATGGTGCCCTCAAAGGGTTATGGCCGATTGTGATTGTGATCCTCGGTGCGATATTCAGTTATAACGTGATGCAGGCCACCAAAGCGCTGGATATTCTGCGCGATATTCTCGCCAGTATTAGTGAAGATAAACGCATCCAGGTACTGCTTATTTCGTGGTGTTTTGGCGGATTTCTTGAGGCCGCCGCTGGCTACGGCACCGCGGTTGCCATTCCTATCGGCATCCTGATCGCACTGGGATTCAATCCGCTCAAAGCGGCCATCGCCTCACTCGTCGCCAATACCGTGCCGACGGCATTCGGCGCGGTGGGTATTCCGGTTTCAATTCTCGCTGAACAGGTTAACCTGCCGGTTTTCACCCTCGGCGGAACCATTATTATGCAGCTGGCGCTGTTTAATATTCTGCTGCCGTTTGTGATTATTTGTATTATCGGCGGTGGCCTGAAGGCGATTCGCGGCGTGTTCTTCATCACACTAATTTGCGGTATTACCACGCTGGTGCCGCAGTATTTTGTCGCTATCCACCTTGGCGCAGAACTCCCTGCATTTGCCGGCAGCCTGGTCAGCCTGTTTGCCGTCGCCATTCTTGGTCGCCTGCGCAACGGCAAAACCGCTCCCGAATGGCGCATTGAAACCAGCCATACCCGGGAAACCACACCGCGCTCGGCGAAGGTGCTGTTCCGGGTCGGCTCCATCTACCTGTTTATTTTTATCTTTATTCTGCTGTGCTCGCCGCTGTTCCCGGCGGTAAAAGCGGCAGCATCGCAGCTGGCTTCGGTGCTGCATTTCACCCTCGCCGACGGTAAAACGCTGGCGCTGAAAATCGAGTGGGTCACCACGCCGGGGATGCTGATCATCTTTGCGACCCTGATCGGCGGTTTTATCCAGGGGGCTTCGGCGCGCGGGATGCTGGAAGTGTTTGTCAAAACCATTTTCCAGTTGAAGAACTCGATCGTCGCCATTATGGCGATTGTTGCGCTGGCCACGGTGATGGATCTCAGCGGTATTATCGCCACGCTGGCTCAGTCGATTGTTGACCTGACCGGCGGCTCGTATGTCTTTCTCGCCCCGGTTATTGGCGCGCTGGGTACGTTTGTCACCGGCAGCGACACCAACTCGAATATTCTGTTTGGTAAACTGCAAACCATTGCTGCCAGCAAGTTGAATATTGACCCTAACTGGCTGGCGGCGGCCAACACCTCCGGCGCGACGGGCGGGAAAATGATCTCCCCGCAGAGCATCGCCATTGCGGTTTCCGCCACCAAAATGGAAGGCCAGGCGAACCAGATTATGTCTGGCACCATGAAATACTGCTGCGCCTACATCGTGATCCTCGGCTTAAAGGTCGGCCTCTTTTACTACTGGTTTATGGCGTAACGCATTGTCAACCCCAGCCATATTCTGGCAAGCGTGTTTGACAAGACGGTGAACAAAAAGGTTTACAGCCACCCGGTCAGGAGAACGCCGCGGCTGGCTTTACGATTTGTCGGCGCTGACTAAAATAGCGCCGATATTTCAAAGAGAGGATTGTTGTTATGTTGTTCTGGAAAAAGATGGTGAAGAAGTTCGACGCCTTTTCTGCGTTGATCCCACCACGCTACTTCCGCGTGTAATGCCTGGCACTTATGCCTGATGGCGCTTCGCTTATCAGGCCTACGTTTCACGCACATTTGTAGGCCGGATAAGGCGCAAGCGCCGCATCCGGCTGCTACAGCAGAGTAAAACACTCACCCCTTTCTCTTACGCATTCCGCACGTTCTTAACACCACCACCCGTAAACGCAGCCACGCAAAGCGATAAACCAGCGGATGCTGAAACCGTAGCAATGTCAAAAACATAGCGCCTCCCGTTACCGGAACGTAGGCAGCAGGCCAAACACGTCCAGCACCACCGTCAGATAGACAACCGCCCCGCAGACGATCACCAGGTTAAGCACCGTGTTATTGCAGGGTGCAGTGTAGCTGGCCGTAGGGAAACGCTTACGCGCCGCTTTTACCAGGAACGGTGGCAGGATCACGCTCCAGATGGTGAAGGCCAGACCGGCATAGCCGATCGCATGAACAAAACCATTCGGGAAGAAAAAGCACACAGCAGCCGGTGGGAAGTAGGTTACCAGCGCAGTTTTCAGACGACCGACGCCATTATCCGGGAAGTGAAACAGGTCAGCGATATAGTCAAACAGGCCGAGGGTTGCCGCCAGCAGGGAACTGGCTACCGCAAAGTTGCCGAAGAAGGTCAGGATCAGATCCATATAGCGGCTGGTAAACAGCCCGCTGATGGCCTCGACAAACACGTCGATATTGCCGCCTTTAGCGATAATCGGCGGGAATTCCGAACGGCTGATGTTGCCCATCGTCACGCCCAGCCAGAAGACATACAGCAGCAGAGCAAACAGCGTACCGATGATTGGTGATGCTGCCAACTTACTGATTTAGTGTATGATGGTGTTTTTGAGGTGCTCCAGTGGCTTCTGTTTCTATCAGCTGTCCCTCCTGTTCAGCTACTGACGGGGTGGTGCGTAACGGCAAAAGCACTGCCGGACATCAGCGCTATCTCTGCTCTCACTGCCGTAAAACATGGCAACTGCAGTTCACTTACACCGCTTCTCAACCCGGTACGCACCAGAAAATCATTGATATGGCCATGAATGGCGTTGGATGCCGGGCAACCGCCCGCATTATGGGCGTTGGCCTCAACACGATTTTCCGCCATTTAAAAAACTCAGGCCGCAGTCGGTAACCTCGCGCATACAGCCGGGCAGTGACGTCATCGTCTGCGCGGAAATGGACGAACAGTGGGGATACGTCGGGGCTAAATCGCGCCAGCGCTGGCTGTTTTACGCGTATGACAGGCTCCGGAAGACGGTTGTTGCGCACGTATTCGGTGAACGCACTATGGCGACGCTGGGGCGTCTTATGAGACTGCTGTCACCCTTTGACGTGGTGATATGGATGACGGATGGCTGGCCGCTGTATGAATCCCGCCTGAAGGGAAAGCTGCACGTAATCAGCAAGCGATATACGCAGCGAATTGAGCGGCATAACCTGAATCTGAGGCAGCACCTGGCACGGCTGGGACGGACGTCGCTGTCGTTCTCAAAATCGGTGGAGCTGCATGACAAAGTCATCGGGCATTATCTGAACATAAAACACTATCAATAAGTTGGAGTCATTACCTAGTTGATGCTGCCTATGACGAGACTTTAAATGATAATGCACCCGAAATTGTAATAGCTGGAGGATTCAAAATTGATATCCAAGGTAATGCAGTTCCGGTTGAGGGATATGATAATTGCTCTTTGAATACTCTTCAGGGAAGCGTTGATACGGATAAATCAAATTGTATTGTTCTGGATAGAACACGTAAAAAAGTACCGGTTCTAGTTCATTTGTCATCCGGTCCCGTCAAAGAAGAATGGAAGATCGAGCACCAGGTTGAAAAAACCAAATCCGGCAAAAATTTCATCCAAACTCGTATGATTAGACCTGACGGTAACTTTGTAGTGCCTGCATCCTCAGAACGAGGGATCTTTAGTGGCAAACATTACAGTCAAGCCAGCTAAGTCAAGTCTGTCCGTTCAAACAGAAAAAAGGTTTCTTAAAAATGACGTTATCCGCTGCATTGCAAGGCACTTTTAAAGAGATGAGGAAAGACAATACAGTAGACATCACAGTTCAAACTTGTTCAGATGTTTTTGACAGCAATGTTCCTCCGGCTTATGTTTTCTGGCTTTATCGTCTCAAAGCAGGAGAAACTTTGCCGCGCGGAAGGTTCTTCAGAAAAAGAAAGCCAATCATCAATGTTATGGCAGTTGTTCATGATGCTGCATTCGAAAAATAACTGCGCTATCAGGAAAGTTACTTTTATGAACGTAATTGCAGCTGGAATTTTTTGCTTTATTTTTTACCCTACAGCTTTCGCTTATGCTTGTTATAAAAAGAGATGGCTAGAGTGGATTTTTCTTACTTTAATTATAATTTTTGCTTCTGCCATTTCGATTCAACAATACAATGAAGCGAATTTTGTAAGTGAGTTAAATTACCCTATGTTTATCTCCGCCATATATGGCCTGTCACTGGCATGGTTTTCTTTTCCGATTGCTTATGTTGTTCTGCGCTTCCTTCTTGATGATTTACAGCATGAGTACCCTAAACAGTGAGCAGATTTTAAGACTCATGAACAACATCGAAAGCACGAAACAGTCTGCACAAGGAAGATAAGGAGTATTCTTAGCAAGATATCTTTGTACCTGAAGACATAAAGCTGGCATCTTTTTCCTTATAGAGTGTATTATGATTAAGTAAATCCTTATCAAAGAATTAGAAAGTGAGGTCGTATGCCTGAAGCACTCAAATCGTTAAACAATATTCGTACTCTTCGCGCCCAGGGCCGCGAGCTGCCTTTAGAAGTACTTGAGGAAATCCTCGAAAAGCTTAATGTCATTGTTGATGAGCGTCGTCAGGAAGAATCATCCAAAGCTGCCGAACTGCAAGCTCGTCAGGAGAAACTTGACGCCCTGCGTAAGTTAATGGAAGAAGATGGTATCAACCCGGAAGAGCTGCTTGGCTCATTCCAGGCCAAATCTACGGCTACCAAGAAAAGCCGTGAACCACGCCCGGCCAAATACTCATTTACTGATGAAAATGGCGAAACAAAAACGTGGACTGGACAGGGCCGTACCCCCAAAGCTCTGGCAGAACAAATTGCAGCCGGTAAAAGTCTTGATGATTTCCTGATCTAACTTTTGCCACCAGTTTTGATAGAGGCCACTTCGGTGGCCTTTTCTCATACGGAATCAATTTCAGGTACAGAACATATGAAAAATTCAGAACCTAAGAGCTGTGATCCCTATGTGGACAGTTTGATTAGAAATGCAGATGCAAAGGAAGCCAGGTCATTTCTCAAGATATTGAAGCCCTTACCATTCCTTATCGTTATCATCGCTGTATTCTTTTTTTGGGTATCGTTTTCCCGTTTATTATCCCAGGTCGCGTAAAACCTTTTTAAAGACTCTTCTTTACCAGATATGCTCCCTCACCGGGATGGTTTCAACCTCTTCAGTTTCCCATATTGGCAAAACCGTCAGGAAATAAGACGATACCCTCCACGCTTTCCATTAAAGCGGGATGACGACGCCCAGTTCTTACGACCAGACTCCACGTTTTCGATTAGGATGCCTTTGGGCCCTTCTAACGAGGCCACCTCAACAACTCGCACTTTCCGGATCAGTCTTGGATCCACTTCTTCCCAGATCTGGCCAACTGTAATATCTTTTTGAGTTTGCATTTAATCTCTCGCTGTCATTTAGTGAACAAGACTAATCCTCGCCGTGGTTCAGCTTATGGCTTTATTTACGCTGACGATCCTTAGCCTTAAATTTTTGCCATCGTATCCGAAGGTTTTCGATGTTAACCGGAACCTGCATGCGTGTCGTCTCTATCTCATTCCCATGCCATTTCAGGAGATCATCATCCAACTCCCGGGCCTCCCGGCTGAAGTAAATTTTCATAGTGTCAGGGTTTATGGCGCAATGGTCATTGTCGAACAGTGTATGGATATCACGGCGAAGTAAAATTCCGTTCGTTACGTCGGGAATGCCTTCTTCATGACGTGGCGTTAAGTGCGCGGCCTCAGTACGCCAGGGGGACCTTACGCCGGTGACAACACATCGCCCGTAGCAATTCAACCTAACATCCCGGGCGAAAGGACCTTGGTCAGGACTGGTGACAGAAGTACATTCCTGGCCCTCTTTGTAGATACGCTTCGGGAAGTCGATAGTGGTTTGAGCTGTTTGGGAAAGTGACACATACGTAACCCCTTTGTATCTCTTTATCCCACCATTAAAAGTGGTAGGAATCGAGCTGGTTATGGCCACCAGTTTCACATCGCCCATTTCGACGATCTTAAGGCTCTTATTAGCGGCTACATGTAACTGGATGAATTTACCTACGTACACATCATGGTTCTCATCTTGTCTTTCAACACACAGAACGACATGGTCGAAGGTTCTCTTGTCAGAGATTACCCAGTTGCCGGTTTTCACACGGCCTGCTTCACTCACCCCTGCGGTAAGATCGGGTATGAGCGTCCCCTGCATGCCGTCAGTTCGAATTGAAAGAATTTCACCCGATAAACCCAGCTCTGCAAGCTCACTAATAAACGGTCTTTTCATCCGGCTTACCGGTTTTGGCTTCGTCATTTTCATCTTTGCTGTAGCACCTCAGTACCCCATTGCTCGTTCCTGGCGGGACAGCCGTTCATCAGCAGCCTGAAGACGCTCATCACGCCGCCGTGCTGCCAGAACCCGTCGTTCTGAAAAAGACATAGCCGCTACGTTTGGTACGCTGAGCTTACCGTCACCGGCACAAACGTCACAGCGAACATCAAATGCTCCGGCAAAATACTTTTCACGCATTTCTGGCTCCCACTCAGCCATTTCTGATTGGGTGAATCCATTTTCAAAGGCCGGGTTTTCCATGGTCCCGTGGCCTTCGCACTGGTGACAGATTATGTACTTAAATTTGCGCATGTAACGCTCCTGTATATGATGGATGAACCACTCTCGTTCAGGGTTATGGCGAAATGTTTATCGCCGCAGCGAGAGATTCAGTCTTGCTATCAATATTCCTGAAGGTTGTCCGCCTGATTTCAGGGTAAGCATTCATTCACTGGCCGGTTCTACCTTATTATTCATACAGATTAAAGTAGTTGTGCCTGCTACTGCGGTCACCTTCCTTGACAAAGTAAGCAAAGTTTGAAAAATTTAACACCGACGAAAGGCCATACCTTCGTTAGTGTGCGAAAGCCGCTTGCGAGCGACGGAATAGGTGAAAGCTTTAGTCAGGGTTAATTACCCTGTCTGCGGTGATGGGATGGCTCAGGCGTATATCATCACTCCTTCCAAAGTCCGTACACACTCTTTCAGCCTTTGCAGAAATGCAGGGGCTGTTTCATATCAGACAAGCGCAATGAAATTTTCAAATGCTTTCCAGAAATTCAAAGGCCTTAAGCTTTATCTGTATCTTACGGTCCCCGCACGGAAAGTAACTTTCCTGAACAGGAACCGCCTTGCCAGCCTTAACTTTCTAAATGGTTAAAGTTACACCAGGCTGTAAATGGTGAAACAGTTTTTGAAGCCCATGAAACACCGCTGTCGGAAAGATAACTAGCCCCAAGACGTCTAACTTCTTTTTGATGTAGAGCTAATTCTTTCGGATCGGCAATATCTTCCACCACGCTCATCATGGCCATCTGAACTCCGGGAGATGCCATTTTATAAGCTGTCGAGCTTGCAACTGAATTTTTCAGGATTGCCACTCTTTCTTTTTCTGGTCGTCCATTGTCAGACGTATTCGCATAAGTTGTACCGGCAATCAACAACGGAAGGCTGGCATTGGCACAGAAATGCATAACGCGTTTTTGCTGGAGCTGTAATTCAGTGGCTGCAAATGCTTTACCACATCCGAGGATTCCCAGAATCATAATTAAAGCTGTTTTATTCATAAAATTAAAACCGTCCTTTTTAGCTCTTTAACTGTTGCGGTTATCTCGGTGTGGATATTTATGAAGTGTATGATACCCACTTACCTGAGACTGCCAGTATACTGGCTCAGGTATTAAACCTAAGAGGTCTGGTGCACCGGTTTTAACCTTTTCATTTCGCTTTTATCTTGTGCCAGGCTGTTGAGTCAGAATTTAAAGGTTTGTGGCATGCAGGTTTTACTGCCAGGTTTAGGCACAACCTGGCTGTCACCCTTCATTGATCCTGAGCAAGGCCCTGGTATTCTGCCCAGCGTACGGCCAGCCGCTCTAAGTCCAGATCGTACACCAGCGGTGTGATTTTACGGCCTTCAAACAGCTCGCCCACCTCAATGCCTGGCTTAAAATGAACGGTCAGGGTGGCCGGATCTATGCCCATAAGATCGGCATCAAACAGCGCATGCATTGTTGGAGTCATCAGGATGCCATTAGACGGATTGTACCGGGTTCCATGTTCAATGTGTGCCGCATCCAGGACACCTCCATTAACCCAACCGGTTACCGCACAACGGCCCGCGAAATTCTCGATGAGCAGAGCTTTGAATTTACCCTGTGCCACGCCACTACGTTGCGTCACTACGCGCTCGCAGTGCTCACCCTGGATATCTACGTCAGGTTTCCGAATTGGCTCGCTGGTGGCCGTCTCAGCTTGTTTTAGGGTGGAACGTGGATAGGCCAGGTTATATGCTGCGCCTGTGGTCATTTGCTCGATGACCGCGGGCGCATAACCTTCTGCTTCCAGCTTACGATATGCAGCCCGGTAGTCTCTTTGGGTTTTCAGCGGGTAAATCTTCCCGCCTTTACCATCGAAAGCGATAAACCAGAAATCGTCCGTGCCAGTTTCAAGATTTCTGCAACGTTTCAGATGCCATCCGCCTTCTCTCGCCCAGATGGTACGGTTATTTCTGGCATTCGTTTTGTCATACCCGTGCTCGTCAAGCCAGCTATCAAAGCTGGTCAGCCCCAGGTCCTGAACCTCCAGAGAAGGGACACGAATGACCTGCAAGGTATGGCGTGGTCTTGGCTCTCTCATCTTGATCTCTTCCTAGCGCTGGTCTGGGAAATACGGATATTGCGGGCCATATTCATAATCATGCGGGCCTGGCTCAACTTCCCAGAATGGACGGCCGCTAATAGTCTTTGGACCGCGCTCGTTTACGATGTCTTCTACATCCTGAATATTAAATGGCATCGTTGCCAGTAACAGCTGATCTTCGGGTGTCAGCGTCACAGTTGCACCGTCGATACGGCTGTAAAGGTCGGCAAACTGTTTACCTGCACCGTGCAACCGGTGCTCCGCTACACTTCTGATTGCGTGTAAGTCCAGCTCCGCCGCTTCCATGCGATCCACGTATAGTTTCATTTCTTTACGCAAAGCGCTCAGCTCACGGGTTTTAATAAATCCGTAGGCGTACCCACCCAGGGCGATAACTGCAATGATTGCTAAAATAGCCATTTATTTTCTCTTACGTTACTGCGGCCGCCGCTTTAGTCTTAATGTGAAGCCTGGGAATTCGCTGAATGAAGAATACGTTTTCACCCCCAGACCGACAGCTGTTAAGGCGCGATCCCAACACTCCATTTGTAAGTATCAGGCCCATCTTCTCCGCTGGTGGCATCAGCTACAATCTGTGCATAACGTTCTCCAGCAAGTTCTCTTACCATCTGATCCACGACCCATTGCAGATGATGCATTTCATCGGTTCCGCCGTAACGACAAGCCAACTCAATAGCCCGCTCTATTCTTTTTTGTTCTTCAGTCATACTGAATCCTCACGCTTACATCAGCTATTCTGAAAACATGCACACTATAAATTGCGGCTGTCATTTCTCAGCCAGGCGCCTGCATTGCTGCCTCATTCCATCAAAAATACTTTCCGCAAGCTGCTGGGGGAACTGGTCCGGAAGAAGCCCGCTAACACGTTCAATGACACCCGGGGTTCTGGCGATGATTTCCTCTATCATCGCCTCTGTCTGCTGTTTACTCAGGCCGGTTATCTCACCATGCCTGATCCAGTGGCGTCGTTGTATTCGATATATCTGGTAATAGTTGCTACTGCCACGTACGGCCATCGCCAGTTTGCACTTCTGCCAAGATATCTGATTGTTCCCATGACCGATCACCGGCCATGCCGACAACACATCATAGTTTGGTGTAAGGTGATAACGTCCCTGTGGCCCAATAGAAATACTGAAATTTTTAGCGTGGCCATCTGTTGCGGCCATCATCCAGAAAATTATCTGCGTCATAAAAAACTGCGCTTTGTCACGCTCAGCACGGTCTGAATTACTCAGAACCTCCATAATTTCCGATATACCTGGCCCGCCGTCCGCCTGATATTTTCGTAATGGCGAAACGCCCAGGGCCTGACACATATCCTCCTGGGGTAAACGAATGATCCATTGTCCGTCTCCTGACCATTTTCGGTCAAAACGTTCTACCACCAGCGCTTTCTGATCTTCAAAGTGAGCAATCTGCGTTCTTGCCACGGGGAGCCCGTACTGGTCGAGAAGTACCGAGCAGAGCCATTCATTTTCAACCGACGAGCTCATGTCGGCTTTCATGTTCCCCACAAGTCCGAGCGGTAGCTTGAATATATGCGTCGTTGGTGTATTACCCTCCGGCATACACCACCGCTCTTCATGCCACAGTAGGGCTGTTTTCTCCTGAGCACCGGCAATAGATAAACGTAAGTCGTCGTTATCTTCTGGCCTGCCCGGTAGCAATGTCTCCGTGGTATTACGCAAAGTTGCCGCAATTTCTGATTCAGTAAGCGGGTGATACTTCACGGAATATAAATCAGTGGGTTCATCTCCGTCATGAAGCAGCTGTATCGCGCCCACGCAGTCTTTTCCCAGCTCCGTCAGCAGATCAAAAGGCTCCAGGCTATCGGCCTTGTAACGCATTGCCAGACGTCTGCGTATGCCTTCGCTGTCCGGGAGTAAATTATCAAAATAGTCACGTACCACATTTCCACGCCAGACCTGGTTCCCGGGAGTAAAAGGAAGGGACAATGACAGCGGCCTTCCCTGTTCGTCAGCAACCCATTCAGGAAGGTATTCTAAGCTGTCTACCCCTTTGCTTTTTTCCCAGTACCCGACTTTGATGCCGTTCATCCAAATTACCAGACGTTGCTGTTTCCGGCTCATATCGTTACCAATCCTCCTGTCGTGCAGGTGAATTTAATTTATATATTTCTTCCGTCTGCTTCCTCTCTGAAGAAGTGGTTGCCGAGGAGAAGCTGATTTTTACACCCAGGACGGAAAACACCTTGAATAGCCGTTCAATGCTCGCACTGGCAGGGTTGGCTTCCAGACGTGAGTATGTCTGTTGAGTGACACCTAACCTTTCGGACAGGTCTTTTTGCGTCAGGCCATTCGCCTTGCGAAAACCAATGAGCAAGGGACGCAACTGGTTGAGCGTGTTTAACGGGTAATCATTATTGATCATAAGCTGGCCTCAGTAGTTCCTCTGATACACCTTGTACGCTGTTTTCTAAACATACACCCTAAAAGCTGTAATATCAAATTAACAGCCTAAAAGCTGTTAAATAGAGAGTACAACCTTTAGGCTGTTACCAAGTGGCAGCATAAATCTTTATGACGTTTGATATGAGAGAACTATCAATAATAAGCCGTTACGCTCGTACAGCATCCGGGAAGAGAGCTGACAGATCAGGATCATCGGTAAACGAGAAGCGGAGTATCTTATGGCCCTGTTGTGAGCTGTATAAATAACTACGAGCTACTCTCTGCCTCGGGGAGGAGGCAGAGAGAGTATTAAAAGCAAAGGCAGACATTTTTAGCAGCTGGTGGGCTATGGGGTTCCGGAGGTGCTCCGGTGAATGTTACTTGACTGGCAAGTTTCCTGCTCTGATGGTCAATGCCTCGATGCTGTCTATATTGTTCTGAAGCCGTTCCAGTTCTGCCTTTTCAATACCGGCCCAAAGCTTTAAGTGTCGCTGATAAAGGGACCACTTGAGTGAGTGAAAACCATTCCAGGCCAACCCCATCCAAGAGGCGTAATTCGCATTGAGAATATTGCCGGTGATATACATTTTACCTGCGTTAACAGCACTGGAAGTTCCATAACCCAGGGCAAGCATCATCCGGAAGCGTGGATTTAGCCGCAACGGCATGGTATCCAGTAAGGTCTCCCCAAAAGCTCCTTTTCCCAGCGATACCTGTTTCACCACATAGAAAACCCGCATCAAAACTTCCATTATGGTCATCGGAATACTTGTCACGATAAACTGACGAAAGTCATATCCGTTGACATACATGTACTCTATTTGTTTGCCGAAGTTAGAACTCCCCACAGGGATCCCCTCAAGCATACGAAGTAGCCCCATAAAAGGAGCCGGTAAACCCATGCCACGGTTTCCTTTTGCTGAGGGGGCATTAACATCCGATGCCAGGTGTCCAAACATTCTGGCGATGAGCCTGAAAATATTGGTTTCGTCAGTAACGCCTTTACTGGAAGGATAAACCACGATCTGTCCATTCTGAACCACCGTACAGGTCCCGTTCAGCATATCCTTTATACCGAAAATAATGCCCAGTATGGGATCGTGTGACAAAGCTCTTAAGCGGTGATTTGTGGGAGACAAAACGCCACCGGCCGCACCCACTAAATCGCTGCTGATCGAACTGTCTGGTGCCCCTATAGGGAACAAATCTGAGAGTTTTGTACTCAGGTCCTCCGGCAAAATGGCATTGAAGGCTTTCTGCACCTGTTTATTGAAAATACCATCCACTTCTGCCGTAAAGCTCACCGTAGGTTTTGGCGGGGCTCTGACGCAAAGTAAATCCAGCATGGATGCTATGAGCCCGCATCCGCAGGCAATAGCATAATCCCAGGCGTCGAGTGCGTAGCGATCATTAAATTCTTTAATATGATTCTGGATCCGGGCATCTACAACAGCCAGGTCATCCGTGGAGAGTATTGTGGCCAGTCCAATATCACCGCATACACGCTGGTTAGCCTCGCTATATATAGTCTTGAGACCAGTAGAATGCATGGCAGTATCTGAAGGGGTCATTTCTCGCAGATGATGTTCTTTAAGCGCCAGATGCTCCGCTTCATCAAGTTCAGTGCCGCTGATTAGCCCGGTCAACTGTGCCTTAAGGCTCTCTATATCACTGTTAATTGTCTCGTGAGCGTTCGCGATATCCTGACCACGGAGCTGAATATAACGGATGGCCCTGAACTCATCATCATAAGGAGACTGACTCATGTGTTTACCTCACCGCGACCAGGCTACCTTTTGGAGCTTTCTTAGTAAGCATGTCGATTGTTGCCTTGATGCCAGCAATTTCTGCCTTAAAATATTCCGCATTCGACATCAACCTTTCCTGAACTTCGTAGAGCTTTTGGATGGCCTGACTAAGGGCGGCTGTCAGTTTCGCATTTTTTTTGTGTTTCACTATCGCGTACCCGCCAATCCCTAATACTGCTACAGGCGCGGCCAGAACCCCAATTCCTGCCACCATACCACCACCGACGATAGACCCTGCTGTTGCGAGCCCGGAGGTTATGCCAGCTGCTGACACTCCCGTTGTCCCAAGCGTATAGAGAGCACCAAAGGAAGCCGCAGCGCCGACACCTGACCCAGCCAATGCTGCTGCCCCCTCAGTTATCCCCGGGAACATTTTATCAAGCGCCTGGAGAGCGCTCGTAACTTCATCCATTGCCTTTTTGCCAATTTTTTCGAGCTCTTCAGTTTCAGTAGCGTCCATTACAGGCCTCGTATTCTTAACGTGCTGTGTTATAGGTGAAAAAGTGCACCATAAAAGTGATGTGGAAATCATGACTTACTATTGAGGCACTTTCCAGTTCATGTTTGTCAGTTTCAATGCTGTTGCTGTTAGTAAGGGCAGACGCCATATCGGGCAGACCCAAAATAACTATCGTGCCAGCGTCATTTTGGAACTGACTTTGCTAAAAATCAGTAGCGGACTGAACAGACATGTGTGGATTTGAATCTGGGCAGGTTCCAGACATTATTCCAACCAGACTTCCAATGACAAAATGCTCGTCATTCTCGGAGACGACATAGGGTCCACCAGAGCAACCATCGGTGTTGAAATGTGCTATTACAAAGCGAGTTGTGAGATGTTGGGGAGAATGATTTGAGCAATTTAAAGGCCAAATGCCTGAAACTTCACCAGGGAATGTCGAAATTGTTGTCTCATTCATTGGATATCCGACACCCAATGTATCCATGCCAGCTGCGGGAGCTAGGACCTTAAAGTAACTACTTACAGGCTGTTGTATTCCAGCTGGTAATACGATTTCTGCACTGTCAACAAACGGAATGCCGTCTTTAAAGTCTGCCCTGTCATTAGCCTCATTGAGAATGAAATCGACTAGAACAGGCTCTTCGTTCACCAGTCCTTGATGGTTAAGAAATTTGACGTAAAGTTTAAGTGTATTGCTGACGGGATAAATTTTTCCAAGAGCATTGGTAACAACATGGGCTGCGGTGAGAATCTTTTGCTGCTGACCATTATCGAAACCAAATGCAGTTGCTTCGAGATGGCTACTAAAATGAGGATCATTGCTTACATAGATTTTACAAACGTAGTTTTCAAACATTATTTCCTCCTTTTGCCGGTACCTAATCAGTTACACGGCTGCATGTAATAAACAACTAAACTCGCTTCCTGATATTTGAGTTTGTATGTTTTGGCAGGCACCAGCTCACCTCTGAAACACGGTTAGTCTCCTCCATGACATGGTTATGGATCGACGAAAGGCTGGAATTCCTTTAATGGCATTATCCATTTCAAGTCGTATGTCCTGAACGGGAGCGTATATTTTTATGATTCCAGGTCTTAACCCTGAAACATTCCCCGTATCAAAAAACTGACCCGTTACAGATAAGCCACCACCGGTGCTGGCGATTAATTTAGTAAATTGCATGTCCTCATCCCATAAAGGGTAGGGCCTACCCCCGGCATCGAGCAAACCTGACCACCCTGCCCTTATTAAGACCCCACATGCGGCAATTGTGCCCTGTCCACGCCGCCCGCGAACTTTGAGGAAATGGGGAGTAAATAAAAAGAAAACAAAAAGTTATCGGCTGAAGTACGTGCAAAGGTCGGGAATCAGGCGAAGCCTGACAGCACGTTGGGGCCTGGCAGGGGGCATTAGGGATGAGGACATGCAATTGTGTTATCACGTCCGCACCAGCTGTCGTGGAAATCATCCCCGGCCGGTTAACCCGGTTTCGGATGTTCACCAGTTTTCCGGGTAGCAAGGCCAGCTCATCCAGACATCGAGCACCTCGGTATCACTGACCGCCGCAGCGTAAATCCCGGCACCCGGGAAGAAATAGACAGGCAGGCTGGCGGCGGGTGACGTGCTGTCATCCGTCAGGGAGCCGACAACCTCATGCGGCCCCCGGAGTAAATCACCCAGGTAGTCATCCGGCCTGATGCCGTTGCGGGATGCAGCCATCGCCACAAACTCCGCCAGCGGATGGCGGGTCGGATAACCCCTGAACACTTCATACGATGGCGAAACACATTCGCCGCTGGTGGACCGCCCCCAGTACCCGGCCAGTTGTTCCGGACCGAGTCCACAGGCATGTTGGGTGACCTGTGCTTTAAACTGTTCGAACGTATTCATTCCTGAAGTCCCTGTAGGGTATATTTGGCAAACCTCCCTGCCAGCGTCACTACCGGCAGGACACCGCATTGTCAGACGCGACCACCGGCTATGAACCGGCAAGACGTCAGTCGCCCGCCAGCCCGGGTGAGGTGGAATACAGTTTACCAGTTCCGGCCGACTGACTTTGCCGCCAGGAGACGCTAATTACACTATTATTGAATCTTTGCATCTTCGATGACCAATATCGCCCCGACGCTGAACGCTACTGGAATGCATCTCTTGCCACGATTGAAAGGATCAAACACACCTACCGCGCAAAAATCCGGAACTCCTGATCCAGTCTTTCGGCCATAACAGCCCAACGCTAATGTATGTCCATTAGCGTTGGGCTGTTATGATGGCTGTGCCAGTTTATATTACCGGACTGATCATGATAGGTACTCTGAGACCATGTAAGAAATGAACAACCCATTACTGCTTAAGGCGAGCAAGTAGATTTTGTTTACGTTTCCATGCCCGCCAGGCCCGTAACTCACCAGCCCCCTTCAGAGCAATGAGAAATTTGTTGGTCCTTCAGTTGTTGCCACCTTACTGTCTTCGCAGGCCGTCAGGCAGACACTTTTAAGTCGGTGGTTGTAGAGGCCAATACGGGCGATTTCCTGGAGATAATCCCGTTCCTCCATCGTTAGCGACTGCCCTTCCTGTGATTTTGTGATCATGTCCTGCCAGTTCAGCAATTTCTCGTAATTCACATGCTCACTGGTGTCGAGACAATGCAGACGGAAGTAACGTATAAACAGCGGAAATTCATCAGTCTGGGCTATATTGGATGCTCTGACGGTGAGCCGACACAAACAAACGATGGTGTCCTGCTGCATTCTTATCAGCGTATTCATGCTCTGGGGTAAGATGTCCGGCAGCTTCATGTAGCAGTCGGAAAGACGCTGGAGAAGTGGTCCTGCTTCCGCAGGCTCACGGCCCTGATAAACCTTCAGGGGTTCAGTCCCCAGTTCCTGCATCATGGGATGATACAACCACTCTCGTGACTCCGTCTCATCAATGATAATTTTCTCGATACGTTCGCTGTAGGTTCCATCTCGCCTGCCAAGTTGTACCTGACTGATTTCGTATTCTATATCCGGCAGATCGATACGTAATGCTGCTACCATTTCCGAGGGATGGAGATGGTCGAACGTCAGCTTCCCGGCCACGCTGCGATCGGTATCAAGAAACACGGCGACACAGAGGTCGTTAACCTTCACAAACAGATCTGCCGTGGCGCCGAACATGCTTCCGCTGCCGCTTACCTCATCAAGTGGCACCTTCCCGCCTTCATAACCGGCCAGAAGATGCGGGAAACCGAGAAGATGTCTTTCCCGGACAACTTCAATAATTTTTCCCCGAATCGCCTCCATCAAGCCGTCACAATCACCGAAGAGGTCCGTGGTGTGGCTATAGTGCCAGAGTTTGACCTCACCCTGCCTGGCGATCAAATCCGTACGACACCCGGGGCAGATACAGTTGCATGCACTCCCTCTGCTTACTTCCGTGATGTCCAGATACCGCCCAGTTTCGCGATGGAGTCCGAAAGGAATCCCATAGGTATAGCTCTTTCGCATGTTATTTCCCCCGCAGCATACAGACATTCACTATATCGGACGAAAGCAGTATGACATTTCGATAAGAGGTCTTTTTTCATGAGTTTTTAAGTTGCTTTTATTACTGTGGCAGGGGCAAATGGATAAAGCGATGGCAATTCTATGCTGGTAAAAAGTTACTTTTCCGGTTGCCCGTCCCTCCACCAGCAGTGAGACTTATTAATACGGACGGAACCGGAATTAGTGAGCATTCCAACAGTGGGCTCACTTTCAGGACGAAAGCTGATTTAATATAAATACTGGACCCTACATTCAATGCAGTTTGTGTTGATCAATATAACCCATCATAAATTGCATAAGTTCCGGGTCACTCCGGGCAGAAAAAAGTACAGTCACTACGTTTTTCATCGCACTTGTCGCATTGCTGGCGTCAATAGCATTCTTGTCATTTATAATTGCATTATTCCCAATTTTATTAATCTGATTAATTACTTCATCCTCACTGATGCTTGTACTCCGGATTGAATCAAAAATCGGGTAGGCCTGCGCCGCATATTCAGTGAAGCGGACAGCATCAAGGCTCGATGCCAACGCCGCCTTTTCCTGTCGGGAATATACCGCCAAAGCGGTCTGACTCAGCAACTCCGAAGGCGTCTCGCAGGCCGCAGTACTGGTGTTCCCCTGGATCATGCCCATTCTGAAAAAATTCGAGACAACCTTGTTTATTTCATCATTCATTATCTGGCTGAAACCAACTTTTGGGTCTGAGGTAGTGAAATTTGCCCTGTAGTTCTCAAGCGCCAGAGAGGCAACCTCTGCGTTGCCCGTCTGAGTTGCGTTACAGGCGTAACGGTAACCTTCATCCAGTTTTTGACTGAACTCGTTTAGGCTCGCCGCGTTTAAATAAAAGGAGATGAATGGAAGAGTTAAAATTAATAAAGGTTTAATTCCCATGCGTTTTACCACAACAGAGCAAGTAAAGCATTTTAAGTGAAGTTATTACTTTTCTGATTAAACTAATTCCCAGAGGTGGTAATAAATAATTTAATAAATTTATATGTTCAACAGACGATTTCATAAACCTCTTTTTGTTAAACGTCGGCTGTATAATGGTTCCCGGGATTTTCATTTTACTGACGAACCAGGGTCCATACACTGGCGGGGACTTTATCGTAGAGTTTTTTCATTGTCAGTTCAGCTTTTCGATGGTCATATGCCCCGGAAATTTCTAGTGAAACTATACCAACATTCTTTTCACAGAGTCGTTCAAATACTTTTTCCAGTGTGTCAAATGAAGAGCACTTACGAAATTTCATCAAATACGCCTGTTTAGTTTCGGACATGGTCAACCTTAAGTTATTTTCAGCAAAAGTACAGTATCCCAATCTTATGTGGATTTGTTCCGGGAATCTAATTTTTTTTGCAACTATTTGACGTATAACTCCGGCTCGTTGCTGAACTGGCGGGCCCCCTTTTTTTGTTGCCCGGAACCTGTTCATAAGCAGGTACCGCAATGCTAAAATGGCTGTAAATAAAAACAGTGTATTCAGGTGGACACAATGAATAGCCAGCCAGTAACCAGACGGTTTGCAGACAACGATCTCCATCAACAATTGTCTACGGTTAAAGTTAATGACAAGCAACTGATGCGCCTCATCCGCTATTTTTCTCACCTGAAATACCATACGGCTAAGACGTATCTCCATTGGCTGCGTTCCTGGAATGAGTGGCATCAGGCAAATGCAGGAAAGGAGGTGAACGAAGATTGGCCCGCCAGCTCTCTCCCGGTGACTGAAACTCCACTGCTGGCCTATTTAGACCATCTTCAGAAGTCACTGTCACGAAGCAGTATTAAAGGGTGCCTGCATGCCCTGAACAGTATCCAAAGGAAAGCACTCGATCAGCCTGGGATCATCACATCTGAAGTGGGTTATATTCTTGCGGCCCTCGAACAGGCTGAAGCCCGAAAGCAGAAAGTTACCCGCCAGGCTACGCCATTCATGGTGACGGATCTAAAGGCATTGATTAAAGCACACAGTACGACGCAGTCGGTGCGCAAACTCCGCGACCTTTGCCTAATTTGGACAGGGTTTGAAACACTGCTTCGCTCAGCGGAGATCAGGCGAATTCGGATGGAAGACCTTGTGCTGGATGAAAAGACCGGCAGCTTTACCTTGACGGTATACCGGACAAAATCCACTGTCA
The DNA here is from genome assembly GCF_014596815.2 of Citrobacter sp. C13. Lineage (NCBI taxonomy): Bacteria > Pseudomonadati > Pseudomonadota > Gammaproteobacteria > Enterobacterales > Enterobacteriaceae > Citrobacter > Citrobacter sp. C13. Next base: position 58,273 of record NZ_CP115025.1, on the reverse strand, counting down.
GTACCCTGCTCACCTATCATCTGACCCCTAACCTCACAGCCACACTGAGAAGGCTGATGGGTATGGTCGGAAGGGATCAATACAGCCATCCGAAGGACTATCTCTTTCAGGCCGTTAACTTTCAGGATAACGGATATATGCCACCTGAATGGGGTTTACGAAGCCAGGGTAACGAAATCAATGCGCTGCTGAGAAACCATAACATGCCCTATCTGCCTACCCGAACCCCGCTCGGGGGAAATGGCGAACCCATTCCCGTCGAGGATGAGGGTATGCTTAGTAAGAACACGCTACTCCGGGCCTTTGAAGCGCTTTGGGAAGAGCTTCATCCGCAGGAAACGGGCACCCGATGCTGGACCGGTCACAGCGTCCGCGTAGGCGGTGCCATCGAACTTGCTCATGCCGGGTATACGCTCTTGCAGATCATGGAGATGGGTAACTGGAGCAACGCGGAGATGGTTTCACGCTATATCCGTAACATTGAAGCTGGTAAAAAAGCGATGACGCAATTCATGCGCGGAGCGCTGGATGAGTAGCGCCCATGCGGGCGCTGCTGAGGGTTATTTCTTACGGAAAGGATTAAACCGGTTCAGATCCTGAAGGGCGTCTTTCGGCGGCAGCATACCTGTGCGTTTCATTTTATAAACGCCGTTAAGCTTCATAGTTTGCACACCCAAGTTTAACAGTGCCACCAGCTTAAGCGTATACAGAAACGTGAATGCCGGGGCCATCTGGATAAAAATAAACAACAAACCGGCACACATCACCCTCAGCCACGCCGCATATTCCATGCTCAGCGGTCGCTTAAAATAATGGATTTCCAGTAATCCCACCGCCTTGTTACTGATCCACACCGCTGCCAGTGAGAGTAACAACACGATGCACACCATAATGCCCAGTTCCATGATCCTCACTCCCCGTCGTTTTTATATTTTGTGTTTCTGATTTGCCTGCTTTGGTTTTGTTTTTCGCCTTCTTTTTGGGTTTGATATGGTGGAACAGGAAACAATCCACCAGCACCCAGCCATTGGCATACCGGGCCAACAGCAATTTCTGCCCCGGATAATGAGCATGAAAAAGCATTTTCACATCGGCGGTATTCATGATCTGTTGCTTACGCTTCAGCTCCTCCTCAGGCATCTCATATTCCTGAATAAATGGTGATGACAACCGCTGGCGAAGCATACGAATAGCGCTGGCATTTTCATCGTGTTTAGCCAGACGGCCAAAACGCACAAGCGCCTTATGAGACACCTGGACAGGTCCCAGATGGGAATCAACCAGTTCATACTGCCAGAAATATCGCAGATCCACTTTCACCCAGCTGATACTGTCTTCCTGTGCAGCTTTCATTATGGTTCCCGACATCGGGACCATTGTCAGTTTGGTCAGACGCATGTGAATATAATCAGCCAGGGTCCTGAGGGACTCCGGTACATTATTGTTCAGCAGAAGCTGCTGAAGCCCCGGGGTCGACGTCTGCCAGCTCAGGTTGCGGCCGTCAGGTAAAAATTCAAAGTTTTGATCCGCTGGCGCCGATTTCGCATTGTTTTCCTTCCTCATGAGAAAGTAATGGCCACACAGTAACTCGGACCGTACCTTATCCTCTCCCGGGTCATGTCGGGCTTTACTGAGATCCACCGTCAATACAACACGGTTAATAGCGTCCTCGTGGTATTTTTTCACCCAGACACAGACACGATAAAGTCTCTCATCGAGCTTCTGGCTGGTAGTGGAGATCCATTGCATGCTTTTCTCCTCAGACCTTACTCATAATGAAAATGCCAAGATCCGCACCGGGTACAAGCTCCGTGTAGCTATGGTTGATCCTTCGTGCATTTGACGGTGCGTCATCCGACGCAGGCACCCAGTTCTGAAGACCTTTAAATGCTGGCTTTTGTCCAACAGCGAAAATGGGCAGTGAGGCTTTCACCACCTTGTAATCCGTCTCGGCGTATTTGCTACTTCCACGCTCCGTGCCTTCAGGACGGTATGAGAACAGATGCGCGATCGGAACCGGGAAGGTATTGGTCCGACAAAGACGTAACGCATCCCCGTCTTGTAGGACCTTTTTTTCAAGTAATGCCTTCGCCCTATCGATGTTCGCAACCACTGTCAGGTCAGTGGTCGCTGGCGATTTGACCGCTGCCGTACGACGCTTATCCAGCATCGCGATGAGCTCACTGGCGTTGGTTTTTACCTGGTTCCGGTTTAGTCGCCAGCAAAAAGTAACTTTTTTAAGCCGTGCCTCCACAAACATAATTTTGCGAGTAGACGCCACTGTCACAAGGCCGGGAAGTTTACGGTGAACTTCCTCAAAGCGGATGTGTTTCTCATCATTTACCCTTTTCATAGCTGAGGCAAAGTCAGTTTTGGCGTCGTTGATATCGCGAATAATTCTGCTCAGCAGTTCGGCACCCTCAGGAACAATAATCAGCCCCGGATATTTGGTCGTTACTTTCGTTGAATTCCTGCTGAGTACATCGATGTCATCGATACAAAAATCCTGAAATACACGGATAATGTCATCTACAGAGGCATCAGAAATAGTACTCACCTCAATTGGGGTAACCTCTTTCAGCCGCTCTTCGTGGCGCGTGACGGCCCCCACAGTCATCAGTTCCGCCATCACCGGCTGATGGTTATTCAGAAAGGCTCTGAGCTGTTCAATTCGCTCCAGAATCCGATCACGGTAGAAAGGTAAATTTTCACTGGACATTCATCACTCCGGTTTCAATAAAACAGCGCAACACCGTTACATCCTCAACCACTTCTGAAGATGCGATACGCAGCCGGTAGCTGTACTTTTCCAACACCTTCCGCAGTTCATCGGAATTGCCTGTTGTATAAAGGGGCAGAGGTTCAGCCTGCTGGCCGTCATGCCTGAAACAACGATTAAGGTCGGACAAAAGGCCAAAACTGACAGGCCTGTGTTGCAGATTGATACGCTGCCAGTCCAGCGGTACACCGAACTTCACCCACCAGCCCAGTCCAATAAGTTCATTTCGTATACTCTGCACATTACCCAAATCCGATACTGTAACATCCGGGATAACGCCATTACCTTCCACCAGCAAATGCATCACGCTCTTAAAATCAGGCTGACGACACTTTCTGGCTTGCTTCAGAATGGTTCGGATCGAACGCAAACACTGACGAGAATGCAAATTACGACGTTCAGCCGAACTAAGCCATCTGTTGATGAGTTCATTCGAATACGCCACCGGGCATTCCCCGAGGCCTGACCTTCCGTTTTCACGGACATACAACAGACAGGAGGTAGCTGCACTCACTACAGCGTCATATTTTTCATTCATGTTTACCCCCGTTAATATCAGAAATCTGGTTATCCGGAGTCAGGAACAAAGGCTGATAATGCAAGCGCCACGGATAATGTACCGTTAGGCCATCCGTGCCAATACGGTTCAGCCTGTAGCGGCCGTTCATTCGATCAACAGACCAAATGCCGGGAACTACAGGACGGCTCCACCGACAAACCGGTAAACCTCCGAGCTGAAGGGTATTCACCAGCCCTTTATCAATCTCGGTCACGCGTACCTTCAACAAGAAGCATAACCAGGGAGAGCACCAGATAAACAGCCAGACGGGCGCTAGGACAAACTTGTTTAGCAAATGCCCTGTCATCAACATCGCAGATAACAGCATAAAACTGATGATCAACCAAAAAACCATCCATCCTAACCAGGCTCGTGTCTCACAAAGTTTCCATTCCAACAGGTAAAGTCGCTTTTTCATCCAGAGCCCCCGGAACTCAGTGAATGACTGAGGTGTGCTGCATCAAAATAGGTGTGCGTGGCAAGATCTCGTTTCGCCACAGCTCTTGCGCTGACGTCCATCCATGGAGAATTCCGTTGCCACAGTGTGAATTGAACGCCATTACCTCATCATTTAGCTGATAGACAAGCCTGTCTGGCATCTCAAGGTACTCAGGCAGAGAAAGCAGTACGCCGTGGATCATTTCGCCAGTCAGCCTGGATAACGTCTCTTCTTCGTCGAGATTTACTGTTGGCATTGCAGATAGTGGGATAGAGAAACAGCAGAGATCCATACCCACAGCGTCATAACCAACATCAAAACCATCATCATTAAGCACAAATCGAAAGATAGCCTCAGGTGCCTGACCCAACTCGGGCATCGGTGCTTCAGGCACCTCTGTGCCGGTAAAATATTTTTCGGTCCAGTTGCTAAAGGGACTGGTAAACATCCAACAGAGCAGCGACAACGCAATGTCCGTTTTGAGTACTCGTTTCGTGCCAGACGCTCCAAAAGGATGAAGATTGCTTTTCATGATTTACCTGTAGATTGCTTTATTTACAGCTATTTAAACACATTCCGGATTTTCCCCAATAGGTTGCAAAACGCTAAAATTCGCAGATGCTGGTCCCCTTCTGTTTTAGTCGATGCTCAAGATAGATGCTGGCCAGATCGAGAGGATGATTTTCTTCGAGGCATGCCCGAACGAGATCTTCAGTTGATACAGATTCCAGTCCCCGGGTTTCAAGAATTTCTTTCGCCGTCGTCAGCGCCCGGGAGGCACTTCGACTTAACTGAATTTTCACCTGAGAACTGCTTTCACACAGGGTGTCAGCTGGTACGGTCTGTGAATCGGTATTGTACATAGGGGTATCACTCCATATCAGGGATCGAATGAAAATTGACTGCAAGAGACGTCTCTGGTTCACCGTTTTCCACAGTGCTTAGCCAGGTTCGGGCAGGAAGTTGTTGCTCACAGAGAAGCAGGTAACCTTCGCCCATAAGATGCTTTTGTCCCAATGCATGCAGTAGATCCCCTGAATATGGACCCAGAGCAGTTTGGGTATAAAACAACGCGCCTGCGGGTATTTTTTTAGACAACATGCTCATTAATACGATCTTCTCGTCCTCATTTTCGGGTAAAACGAGGATTATCCTGAACCCCTTGTTAACGTGTGATTGCAGACCTGCAACCAGCGACCGAAACCTGAGCGCATAAATGACCATCCTGAATCGGGTCATTAACAGTGTTGTAGCAGCAAAAATAACGACGACTGAGCCGAATTTTGACCGGTAAAACCACCAGTTCAGGCCACCGGCCACAATCAAAACAACCAGAAGCACAATGCTTCCGTAAAAAAATGCAGCCGGGAAACGGGTTCTTTTTCCTTCGAGGAGCGCCGACGCCATTATTACGCCCGTGATGCAGTACACAACCCAGTCATAGAACGATTCAGTCATCATTAGGTGCTTGTGTCTCGTATTGTTATAAAATCGGACGCCTGCCTTTATAAAGCCCTCAGCAATCGTGTCCCATACAGCCATAGACTTCGCTAAAATTGTCGCAACTGTCTGTTGTCACAAAGAGTTCCCCACGGCCTAAACGACGCTGTAGATCGGCCTTTACTTCAGCTGCCGGTTTGAGAAAAAGATACTCCAGCTGTGAGTCACTTCCCGAAGAAAGCAGCAACTCAATACTGAAATCAACATGCCGATAAGAGAACTGGCTTTGGTCGTGGGAAAAGACCGAGTTCACAGGGATATTGCTCAGACTTATGGTGGCAGGCATAGTCACTCCTTTGTTTTAAACAGTATACAAATCTCTATCGTTCCATTTTTCGGATAAGAGACCTATTTTCGCGAAACTAAAACAAAGTAAGTAAATTTTATTTATGCAGTCTCCAGCATGTAGACTGATTGCGGCCGGAAACGGAAACACGTGTCAAAAAATTGAAACTAACCGGAGCAGGAAAGGAAGCAGCAGAAAGAGTGTCATTTTGGATTGGAGTTGATGCGGAAGGTAACGGATGGTTTATGAAGAGCTGTGACCGGAGAGCAATGCAGTTAATCATATCGGTCAATGAGTACGTTGAAATATAGCGGATTAAAGAACAGATTTGAGGAATAAAAAAAGGCACGGATAACCGTGCCTTCTTGGGAGTATAAAAAACTGAAGATATAAAACTATCTTCAGCACTCATGCCGCAACGGAGACTTTAACCTCTGTAGCGGGGATGAGTTTACGTAATGTGGAGAATACTTCATAAATTAGATCCTGACGGTCATGGATTTTAACCCGGCCACCAGTCAATTCAGATACATTCACCCCTTGGTAAAGTTCATTAACGACTTCACCATCTTGATCAAGGACTCGAACATGAGCAACCATATGAAAGTAAGATTTTGCAGCATAACTTTCATAAATATCAATAATCGATTCATTATTACGACGTAAAACTACTTTGCCGGACGGCAGCGTTGTTTCATCCATATAACAATCGGTTAATTGATCGTCGAAATCGTCCTCTTGAAGTGAAATATGCAGACTCAGTTCGTCGGTAATTCGACGTGAATATGAATACTCACTAAATGTATAAGCGGCCATGCTTATATCACTGAAAGTGCGATAAGCATCATGAAGACCGGATGTTATTTCATCTGATACATAGTTGATAAGCCCAATAAAATGCGTATTCCAGAATTGTTCCAGTGCAAAACGGGCGATTAAAACCTGTCCATCAACTTCCATCAGTTTTTTGTATTCTTCACGATCATAGCCACCAGGTTGTGTGCTATCCGCAGAAAGACTTAGGATATCACAACAGACATCATCGTATTCAAAGCGGCTAGTCGCGTAGTGTTTACCAGAGATATCCAGATACTGACCGGAAACTTGGTCGAAGACCTCAAGGAAGTAAACCAGGCGCTTCTTGAGAGTATTAGCATCCAGTCCATCCAGTTGAGTAGCATTAAGCGTTTCCGCATAATGGTCCACAGACTGTCTTAATTCACTGGCTGATATACTGCAAGAAAAAGAAACCTCGTCGCCCTGGCAGTGAGAGACATTGATATGAATCTCTGTCTCATCAAAATCAATGCCAATGTCTGCCAGTACTGCACGAACGTAGTTTTGATTATCAGTATAATTAGTCATTTTCACTTCCTCAGGAAAATTGAAAGGAAGTGCCCCATAGGGGAGCAACTTCCCCAGTGGGTGGATAAAAATATGTTTTTCTAAATCATTCTATCCTGCCAGTTAAACAGGAAAGTGAACGCAATCATTTAGTCGAACAAAGTTACTTTTTACGATGAGGTTAGAATGAGGACCGGTTAAACACCGTCCCGAAACTCTTCAATCGCTTCATGGATCAACGCTGCTCTGTCACAGATTTGTACTCGGCCACAAGGTCCCACAGAAGAGAAGGTTCCGTGCGAGGATTCACACTTAACACTCCCATCACTGCCAGTGAAACGAACGTTCATCATAACCGGCACATCGTGTCCGGAACTTACGCAGGTATAAAGACGAATGAGTTTTTCATCATCGCAATACACCCCCGTCGTGCCTTCAGACTCATTGAAACCAATGTAAAGATCAGGCATGCAAGCCGGGTATTCATCAGTGTTCAGCTCAAGATGCAACATCAGTTCATGATTTACACGACGGTGATATTGATATTGACCTAAACTATGAAATGAATTTTTAACAGACTTGATAACCTGAAGAGAATTAAATAGACACTCTGTTATTTTTTTCTCAAACTCATAGATAAAGTCGCCAAAATCAGAATGGAAAAATTGCTTCAGTGCATACCGGGCAATAAGAACTTTCCCGTCAACACTCATTCTATTCTGATAAATTTCCTTTCTGAGACCTTTCTGAAATTCATCATATTCAGGCAACAATTCTGAGGCCGCCAATATTGATGTTGCTATATCGAAAAATTTCATAGTGCTATGCGCATTATGATAACCACGAATTGTTATTTTCTGAAACCCAGACTTTTCATATACTTTAAAAAGGTATTTGATTTTATTCCGGAGAACTTCGGTTTCAGAATACGGCGCTTTATGTTTTATCAACTCTTCGATATATGAATCAAGATAGAATAACAAATCATCAGTCGCCACTTCTGCTTTGAATGAGAGTTGTTCAAAGAAATTAGACTTATCAAACAGTTTAATATCCTGTTGAATTACTGTCAGACCAAGTTGTTTTTTAAGCATGGCGCTAACAAAATTTATATCATCGTTTTCATTAAACATATCTACTTCCTCTTGAAAGAATAAAGGAAGCATCCCCTAAAGGGATTGAGCTTCCCTTAGGGTTATTTATTAATTACATGTAAAGCAGATCATCCGAATGCTCTGGAGCATACGAATTGATTTGCTTAAGCGAGTTATTTATAGCCTTTCTGTACAGCGATGAAGAATGCGATTGAACCATTTTGTACTCAGTGACGAGAAGAGGTGAAGTAAAGCAACCTAGATTCGCGTCGAGAGTTAAAGGGCCATCGTTGCAAGATTCAATAGCAGCGTAAATGCGCCGCTTCATCACCCTACCCGACAGGTAACGATTAACATGGTTCAGGAACTTGTCAGCCCCAGAAATACTACTCACATCCCAGTTGGCAGAAATTATCTGGTCTGCAACTGAAACGGGTACCGGTTCAACTACTATCTGAGTATTGATTTGATGGTCAACACTGAAGAACCTGGTTAACACTTGTGGAACTGAACTTTCCGCAACCTTTTCTGTAACTGCGAAAATAAGCGGAAGAACCTGAGATAAGCGTGACCGTAACTGGCCATGAAGATGGCTGATGAAATTGTGACCGTTTTCAACCATACCAAGGATTAAATCCTTGTCTGCATTGCTGGAACGATAATAGACATAGTCCAGTTTTTCACGGTTCACACCTTCATTCAGCCAGTCTGGCTCAACATCAACAAGACGCAGGTGAGCTGCTGACACTGAAACCTCAAACTGCAAGGTTTCAAGAGTGACCGGCCCAGCCTTCAACAACGCAGCTCCTGAGCAATATTGTGCAACAGGATGGTTATCCACGTCAGGGCCCCATAAAGGCTCCCAGTCGCGCAGATAACGCATTAAATGCGGTTTTAAAGTCCGGACTGGAATATCAACCTTCACAACAAGACTCTGAATGACTCCGGTTTCCAGATTGACACTTTGGATCGCAGCACCTTCAAAACCCATCTTCACCAGCATCGCTTCAATTAATTTATAAATAGCTTTCATTTTATTGCCCTCAGTTAAGAGGGAATTCTCCCCAAGGGAAGAGTTCCCTCAGGGATTAGATAAGTTGAAAATAAGTTTTAATACCCGTAACGAATAGCGTGTTGTCTTTCTTGAAGGTAGGCTTCGTATTCATCTTTTCCGGATGCGAAGCACTCTTTAACAAAGACACCGCAAAACATTTTAAGATCATCTCTGGCATGCATTTCTTTATCTGACATGACTTTAGCATAATCAGACGTGTCGATATCCGCTAAGCGCCAACCGTACTTCATGTAAACACGATTACTGTGGGCAAAGCCTTTAAGATAGCGGCGTGCATTTTTGATGATCTGACGACTACCAGACATGTCGGATGACAAAAAGTCACGTGCGATCATCGTTTCCAGAATATCAACTGGCAACCCCTTACAAAATATTTGAACATTATAACTATTGTAACAGTCATGATATTTAAAGTCCTTTATAAGACGGTCAGGTTGGTCAGTTGTTATCTTATTTAAAACATCAAGTGCTAAACGAATACCTTCCTTCATAGTTTCATGTAATTCTACATTCACAAATGAAAAGAAGGGACTCAGTCCTTCTTTGTACGTGAGATAGTCTTCACCAAAACGTCCATGTCGAGTTAAATGCAGCAATCGTTGCTTGTTATATTCACTATCAGTCACGTCGTAACTACCACCGCGCTGTAGAGTGAATCCTTCCTTGGCAGTAACCGGGAATCTAATATGGTCAATAAAGAAAGACCGATTCTGCTTATTTTTCACTACATCTAACTGACGTTTAACACAATCCGTAATGTTCTGGTCTTCGAACCCAGGGAACGGGATATCTAAAAATATTGAACTGTATGCGTTAGCATACGAATGAAGAAAATCAAATGAAACATCGGCGTCACAGCGTATACCAGTAAATTTACCGTCACAACCAGTTAAGCAGATAACATTGCTGACCTTCACAGCGTGATTGCGTGACATCAGAAATGCATTAATGATTTTCTCGATAATTTTCATGTAATCCTCTCGTTATAAAAAGGGATTACGCCCATCAGGGGAGTAATCCCCAGATGGGTAGTGTTAATCAGAAATCAGAAAGACCTAAATCTTTATTTCGCCCTGATATCGTGGAAGATATAAGACGATTTACTCGTTTCTGTATACTGTATTCAGACGTCTCACTTATAAAAAGTGGTAATGACTTACCAAGAGACTGTCCATTTCGATAATAGTGACAGACTATATAACCATGTCTCCACCCTGTACTGATATAAGACTTAACACATTTGATAAAACCCGAAGCTGCCGCTTCTGTTCGTAAAGAGGTAAATGATTTCAGATACCGGTCCATTGAACATAGTGCAATAGCTTTAAGAGTTACCTCCAGCATTTCATTCCCGTACTTCACTCTCTTAATTAACTGTTCTTCATTACGGTGCAAGAATGCATTCCGCAGTCCGGCAATCAGTATTAAAACTTCTCTGAGTAAAGTACAGAGTCTATTACGCACATATCTCATGAAGTCATCAAAATATAAAAGCCAGAAACAAGCAGCCTGGCTAATCAAGAGATCATGGGAACAAGCTAGCATCTTAGCCAGCTCGATATCTTCGGAACGAAGAGAAAAGTTACTTTCCTCAAACCGTTGTTGCTTTGAATTACACGTATAGAGTTCTATCCATACAGAGATAAATTCAAGCGATTCCATGTCTTCGCAGAGCAATTCAGCACTGCTGATACACTGCTGAAGTTCAAGGCCGATATCATACGATACCGGACAATCTTTCAGAGTCTCGACATAGTCAGGGACGAACCGCGATAAATGCGTTGTTTTCAGGTACAGGCTGAGATGCACTTGTGTCAAAGGATTTACAAGAGACTGTACAGGCATCTCAGTAATGGAAACCGGTACAACACCATCCTTTATCAGAACTGCATTGACAAGATCTGTAGCTAATTTCATAAGGCCTCCAGGTTAAATGCTGAGGGCCCCCCCGATGGGATTGGCCATCAGGGATGTAGTTAAAATATGTGATATGTTTATGCGCAAAGAGCCATGACATTGTCGATATAACTGACAAGAGATGGTCGCTCATCCTTTACTGCAAAATGACGAAGTCCATCCAGATTATATGCCGGTAGAAAATCGGCATAACCACGGATACGAAGATCATCAACCACAAGTTTTAAATAATCAAATCTTCCAAGAGAACCTCTCAATGGGGGCCTTCCCGATTTGGACAAAACTTCTAAAGCTTGTTGCCACGTGATATCTTCCGCTTTTCCTGTAGCAAGATTAAAATGCACATAAATGAATGCTTTATAATCTCCACGACAGGTAAGATAGTAATTCGGAAAAAAATATTTATCACAGCGTAACAAACATGTACCTGAAGGGCGAATTACATACAACAGGTTTTTGTCCTTATCTATTATGCTGTGTTTTAAAATCGTAAGGTCAACTTCACTATCATGAAGATAATAGCATGATGATGGTTGCTCAACGATACGAGATGAAATCACAGCAGCAAACTTATTAAATAAGTCTTGATTTTCAGTTTTCATAACAATGCTCTCTTATATTAAACGATGAGCATCACCCTAACGGTAATACTCCCGTCAGGGGTTTTGAGTTATATGGATATACCACGTCATACAACCGACCGTAGCCAGATGTACCGCACATTTATTTAACTGAGCAAGCATCTCAGCCGTAAAAAAAACCTGAATAACAGGTGATTTTCACGAAGGAAATCTAATTATCTGTTTAGTATTTATGAAATTAAACACTAAAGAGATAACCCCCCCCGACCTAAAAAGGCGGGGGAGTTATCGGGTTTAAAGCTGAGCAAGACATTCAGGAGCCCATTTTACTGGGAAGCCATCAGGTCCTGTTAATTTCAATACTTCGTTCCAGTCGATTCCTTTCGTCCCTTCAGGAATATCGAAATCTGGTTCAAAGACTTTAATTGTCAGCTCTGAAGTGGGATATCGCTTTGCAAAAAACTCTTCCATTCGGGCCTGAAGTCGTATTGCTGACTCCATACCCGGGCAAGCGCCTCTTGAATTCACAACATCCTTATCCGCCCAGACGTAAAACTGTATTTCTTTCACATCCGGAGGAGGCAGTAGACTATCCGGCACTTCAACGTTTTCAAGACACCAGGCAGAGCTCGCAGCCCAACACGGTGTTGAAGTCGCTTCAGTTACTGACAGCGCGTTTTCTATGCCTTCAGCCACACCTAACGTCCAGGTACGGGTACCTGAGTTGTAGTGTGGGTCGTACAGCTGAATTGAGCCGCCGGTCATATCGGCAGGCGGTTTCATCATCAGTTTCGGATTCTCTACCCGAGCCTTATCACCATTTTTCTCTACGAACGTTCTATGGATTGTCAGAGGACGTCCCCGAGTATCACGATAAATTGCGATCATTCCCGGGTAAGTTGACGGTTTCTCTAGTGACTTATCCATATAGTAAAGTCGGTTGTTCAGACCAAGATCCTTAGGCAGATTACTCAGAATTCGTTTAAGACCACGATTTCGGAGATACATGCCCACAGGACTCCCTGGCTTGATTTCACCTGTATAGTGATATAACACTTCAAGTTTACGCAGCCGTTTTTCAACTTCATCGCTATCAAGCGTTTCGGTTGCACGAACTGTTGATTTATAACGCCGTTCACTTTCGAGATCCGCATCAGTTAACGGAGCGTACAGATCCATACCAAAGAAATCAGTCAAGATCTTCTTACAAGTCTGGGTTTTGCTCAACTTGTAATACTCTGCCAGCACATCAATACCGTCACAAAATGCATTCACAGGGAAATCATTGTGAATAGCACAACCGGTATAGAGGTCTTTTTTTCGGAAACGGAACTTTGATTTCCCGTCCCCGGTGAAGGGGCAAGGAACCTGGCTAGGTGCTTTATCACAAGCATCTTTAAATGCCGGTATTCTATCGAATACATAGCGCCAGCCAGAGGCTTCCGCAACACGAGCGTGAACCATTTTAATAAAGTGCTCAGATACTTCATGTGGTGTACGCTTAACAGCCGGTGATGCATAAGTCATTTTGTTCTCTCTTATCTGGCATTGTGGGTTTCTCAATGCCCTCTGCGATGCAGAAAACAGGGAGAAACCCACAACGCAGAATCTAAGAATAAGGGCCATAATGGCCCTTAACAATTACGCTTCAGACTTGAAGCCATTATTTTCAAGACGCTGGATAAAACCATCAACCATTGATGTTGCCATTTTTACATTACCCTCCGGTATAGATACATCCCGGAGAATTACTTCTTTTGGCAATTCACTTTTGACAACTTCACCCATGCGACCAAAAATACGGACACGATGCATCATCCCGACTTTTTCATACTCGACACGGTAAGTCTTTATCTGAGTCATATATTGCTCCTTAATCCTTCAGGGAGCAAAACGACCCAACCGGGCGTCATTTTGCCCCGATTGGGTAGAGTTAATTAGATAGAATTTGATGTACTAATTTACTGACCACATTCGGCAGTAAAGAAATATCATCAACATTTACGAAGGTGCCCTCATCAAAACCAATTAACTCATCAGTTTTAATGCCTACACCAGCGATTTCAATACCGTTACTTTCAGCTACCGTAAGAACATCACTAATGGTGTAATCAGACTCTGTCGGATAACCATCAGTAATGAGGAAAACAATTTTCCTGTCAAACTGGCTTTCAAGTAACAATTCTACAGCAGCCATTAAGGCGGAACCCGTTGGGGTATTATTCCCTTTACAGCCGAGTGAAAATTTTGAAAGCGTCTCTTCCGCGTTTTCATCAAACGTTTTGATAACTTCAAAGTCTTTGTCGACAAACGGATAAATCACATTAGCAACGTGCATTTTTGAATTAGCTTCAATCGCCAAAGTTAATGCAAGGTCAGTCTTAATTGCGTGGATATAACGGTGATCCAGAATCATAGAACCTGAAATATCACGAACAATAACCAAGCCGACGTGGCCCCGGTTTTTAGATTCGCTTTGCGACCGGAATACATCCCTCACACCCATCGGAGACTGGATCAATCGATTAATGTCGAATGACAAGCCTCTATCACGGGTTTTAAATTGACCACGCATTTTTACCTGCTGTAAAACAGATAAGTCTGCCCCAAGAGTCTGACTGATATTTAATGCTTCATTGTAGACATTCAGATCAATAAGCAAATCTGGAAGATCCCACTCATTTGCACCAAATTCAGCTTTAACCTCATCCGACACACTGGCAGCAATTACGGAGATTTCATTTGCAAGAGCCTCATGAAAATCTTCACTTTCCTCATCGCTGTTAAGAAAATCATCCAGCAATTTGGCAAGGATACTCCACTGCTCAGGAGAAAAATTACTTTCCCCATCGGAAGGATTTCCATTGGAACTGTCGATTTGGGAAGGAGTTCCGTCAGCATCATACGAGTCAGGGTTAGCCGATTCATCGGTTTCGGGCTCTCCATCAGGTTCACCGTTACCGCTCTCAGCACTTTCTTCATCCCCTTTAGATTGCTCTGACGGCTCATTATCTTCCATAGGTGCTTTACCATTACCAGCATCATCGTCTTGCTCTTCGGAATCTCCATCCCCTTCACCCTGGTTGTCACCATTGGTTTCGGAATCAGGTTCATTCTCAGAGCCAGATGAATTGTCTGTGTCGTTTTGCGGGTCTTTATTCTGATCCTCTTCTTGCTGTTTCTCTTTGGCTTCATCCCGTAAACGCTCTAAAAGAGCCAAGGTTTTACGCGCCAGAGAATCGCAATTTTGCGTACTTTTGCAACTTAGAGCCTGATGAATAATCTCATCAACTTCTAAAATTACAGGCTCAAGGATTTTCTTTGCATAATCGAAAAATGGATCAAGCGTTTCTTTATGCCCTTCTTGCTGGAGAACGTTAACCCGCAATGTATTAAGCAGGAACATTTCAATAAACTGAACAGGGTTTTGAGGGCTTGAAGAAACATCAACCGTCATTCGCCCAGCTTCAACCATCAAGGCATAACTTACCGCGAGGCGCTTTTTTGCCTCCTGATAGTCAATACCCGTTTTCTCTTCCATCTGGACATCATCAAAGAGATTAATAAGTCCATGTAGGCGGTAAGCCCGGGCATAT
The DNA here is from genome assembly GCF_014596815.2 of Citrobacter sp. C13. NCBI lineage: Bacteria > Pseudomonadati > Pseudomonadota > Gammaproteobacteria > Enterobacterales > Enterobacteriaceae > Citrobacter > Citrobacter sp. C13. The sequence continues at coordinate 43,103 of NZ_CP115025.1, read as the reverse complement.
GCGATTTTCTTTTGTTTAAGGGTTTGAAATTCAGCGTTCAGCTTATCATCTATACTGATGAAGCCATCTGCATTAATCAGTTCCCCAACAAAAGCTTCACGGTATACTTCATGTTCTGTATAGCGACCGTGTCCAGCTTCATGACATATAAACCCTTCAATTAGCTTGACGAATTTCTCATCGCTATAATCACCATTAGGTAATACACAAACGTTCTTTTCGCTGTTGAAATAAGGTGTACGTACCTTATTGTCTATTACAACATTAAGACCACTTATACCGCTTATCACGCTGGCTATATTCGTCAGGCGTTGAATATGGCGGGGTGAAGATTTCAAATCAAATTTCATTTGAGTACCTTTAATTAATAAAGGGTACTCACCCAGATGGTGAAGTACCCATCTGGGGTTATTTTTACAAGACTAAATCACCAGCCGTTCAGTTCGAGTTCGCTGTTAAAAGCACTATTACTACCACTGGCCTGAAGGGAAACATCTTCTTCAGGGACAACAGCAGACAAAGGTGCAGTTACTGCGTTTTTCTCAACTTCTTCAAGCGGATCTTCTCTGAACACATTTGCTGAAGAAAAAACATCATCCTCAAAAGCATTCTGAGAGTTAGCCGTATTATCCTGTGAATCAATATTGAATGACCGGGTAATGGAATCCAGCCAATCTGTTACTTTCTGCTCACCAGAAATAATACGTTTCAGCATTGACGCATCACTCATGAAATAGAACCATTGCTTTAACACCGCAACATCACGGGGAGAAGAAATGGCGCCTTTGGGTAAATTATTCATGACGTGCTTGATAGCTTCTGCAAGAACAACCGCCTCTTTATGAATGAACATAAAGCTAATGATTTTATCTTGCATCTGCTTTAATCGGTCAATCGTGCTGGAACGCAAATTATCATTTTTACTGATTTTTGCATAAACCTTCATAGCTTCATCGGCCAGATCGATTATCAGTTGTTCCTGATAAAAGTCCTGTGTTTCATCCCCCTCCACACTAATCGGTGAAAACGGAATGAAATGCGCCAGATTAAACCGGAATGATTTAATAAAATCATCTTTCGTTAATTTCAACTGGTCGATTAAATCTGACATCAACGGACTGCGATCTTTCTCAGCCTGAATATGAGTGTCATAGTTATCAACCACATTCTGGATACCGGCTTGAAATTCACGTTCAATTTCTTGTGCCTCTTCCAGAAACTCCTCCATTCTTTCGACAGGCAAAATCCACATATTGCTATAGCGGATACACAACCGTGAACAGAGTGTTGAAATTCGACTAGTGATAGTGCTTTTGAAACTCAGTGCCTTTATGTCTATCCAGCGAACTTCACTTTTAGACACGCTCTTCTGGTCCGTTATATCATCGCCGCCATAGGACAGTTCGATTTTATCGGTACGCCGAGAGCCCTGACAACCACTGATTTCGATTTTTGTTATAACAGCACCTTCCAACAAATCAGGATGTGCTTTTACAAAGTTATCACAGATTTGCTTAGCGGAAACTTTATTAAGTTTAGAAGTATTGAAAGTCATAGGTTTTCTCCAGATTAAAAAAATGGGAAAACCTCCCTGTCGGGAAAGATTTCCCGATAGGGTTAAGATTATTACTTCTCAAGTGTTGTTAAAAGAATTCCAGGAAATTCACTCTCGACAGACGTCGATTGAATACTTCCTTGATACATGAATCCTTTTGATTCAAGGCCCTTAATCATGGCTTCCATATCTTTGTCACAATCTTGATAACAAATAAATGAATAGTCATTATTGTGCTGCTTAAGACCTATATATTGATTTCCTTCCTGTGCAATCGCGAAAGTTTCATCCCCGTCTGCACTCAAAAAACCGTAAAACGAAAGATGAGCAAAGTCTGTCACAAGGCATTCAGCCTTCTGATAACTCGTCCCATCTATAACTACTTTTTTGCAGTGTAATACTCCATTGTACGGTTCTTATCGTCACCGAGTTTTAAATCGATGGCTTCCAGCACCATACCACTGGCATGTGCAGGCAGAGCCGACGCAAAAGCAATTTTAAACGTATCCAGTAAGGACATGGTCTTTAACGTCATCGACGTTCCAACCCATGCCACAAGCTGACGAATATCCATTACACTGTCTTCAGTTCCTATGTTGTTTACTGCAACGGCTACCGAAACGAATTTTTCAATTACCAGCATAGGCAGGCTATTGTAGCGTTTAAGCAAAACGTTGGTTAATGCAACCTCTGAAGGCCTTTCCATCTCCACAATCAGGAAGCGTTTAATAAACGCTGCATCCTGCCGCTGTGATGAAACGAACTTACGAGATCCCCCACTCATGTTTGTGTTTGCTGTACCCATAAACCGCGTAAACTTATTGGCATTAACCACTTCGCCACCGTTGGCGGCTAGTGACCAGGGCTTACGCTCTATAGGCATATGCAGCTTCGCGGCGGTATCAGGGTCAATCTTGTCCACTTCATCCAGAAGAATGAGGTGGCCTTCCTGAAACGCCGTTACAAGCTCGCTGGGCACAAAACTGGTGTTTCCGTTAATGAGACTACGCTCACCTTCAAGTTCATCAGCACGAATATTACTGTTGATTTGCTTTATGGTTAGCGGCCAATTCAGCATATGGCTAATGTACATTGCCATTTCAGTCTTACCAGAACCAGACTCCCCTTTCAGGCATACACTTAAATCTATATCGTTACTTACGAGCAATTGTACTACTTGCTCAAGTATACGAGCATTCGGTATATAATCCTTATTCAGGTTTGCACGATGTGGAGATAAACGTTTAAATACTGGAACTATCATATCCTCGGACATTTCAGGAATACCAAACAAATCTTTGGCCTTAACCAGGTAATATTGTTCCTTATTCGCATATGCTTTTGTAGATATAACATTTGCGGGTAACAGATTACCAATATTTTCTTCCTGTAATGAATTTTCGGTTTCTAATACAGTTGCGGCGTTAGTCATTTTTAAAACTCCGGTAAAATGCAAACACCGCCCGCTGGCAGATGTTTGCCAGTGGCATATTAGTTGAAGGTCATCTTACACGCTGTAACCATCTGTTTTCTGATAGCATCAACGTTGTAACCAAGATGAGTCCCTACAATTTCGAATACTTCAGATTCAATCCATTCGAACTGGCGCTCAAATGTAGGATTTACGATAACCCAACCTGATGTATCCCTTAATGTTAACTTGTTATTTACGACAAGTTTTTCAAACAAATTAATTGTTGATTTAAATGCTTTAGAATAGACATCCATTATATCCCGATCAGTCCATTTTACTGCCAGTTTATTTTCTGCCAATAAATAGTCACGGTCGAAAAAGATATCCCATCCCATATCTTCTTTACAATCATGCAAAATAATCTCTTTATCCTGATGATATTGAGATAATTTAACATTTTCACTTTCAAAACTGTGCGTGTATTCATACAAGCTTTTTTTAAGCTCTGACCTAAACTCAATAGCATCTATACCATGAGTGGCACATGTAAGCTCAAATGACTGCGACATATACCAACGTGTTTCTGCTTCAAGAAGCGGATTCACTTTGATATTTCCGAATTCATCAGTTGTATAGAGTGATTTTGTAAAGACAAGATATTTAACGTTTTCCAACGACTCTTCCATTGCGACGACGTATAACTGATATACATCTTCAGGAGCCCAGTCGATAACCAGACCACCTAATTCTGCATTGTATTCTTCTAAAGTGAAGAGATAATCAGTTTCAGAAGCAAAACTAATTCCATGCAGAATTTGATTGTTGAGTAGTTTGGAACAATGACCTAGCAATGCAACATCATCCGACACATGAGGCACCAGTTCCGGGCCAGAATGTTTTTCTTCTGATTGCATGCTTTGCTTTTGGGCTATTGCATTATTTATATATTCAAGCGGAGACTCAACTATGGGTATTATTTCATTTTCCTCTTCTTCAAAATCGAATATAGAGAAAAAATCAATTTGTTTACCAATAAATGATGTCGAGCTAATTTTTTGTTTCATGGGGCCTCCAAAGGGAGATCTCCCATGAAGGGATTTCTCCCCTTTAGGGTGGTTTAAATGTCAGATCTGTCTAAAGCTACTTTGCCCAAAACCCTTGGGGGGTTTAGGTATGTGAGCTAACTTACTTGTTGCAACGACTCTCATGTAGTCAAGAGGGTGCTCTCTCCCTTCCAACGTAACAATATCCACAACAAGATAACCGGAGACCATTAACTCATCACCTTGATTTATACCAGTGAAACAGCCTGAATACATTTCTGGTGACACTTTGATTTGAATAGAAAATTCTCTCTCAGCGATTTCACCATTAATTTCAGTCTTCATTCTGTTTTTGAGCTTTATTAATAACCCAACGTTACCGTCAGTCATTTCTTTCTCCATTGCACTGATAACTATCCCGGACACTTTAACTTCATTAACATATTCAAGATGTGACATTTCTTCTCTCCTCATTTTAATCAAAGAGAAGCCCTGTCAGGGTTCCCCCTTAACAGGATTAAATAAATTTATTTACAATGAACATCAATGACATCATGCCAAGAACAGCAAAACAAAACGTCTGACCAAAAGGTCTTGGTTCTTTAGCTGTTTTAGCGCTATTGACTTGAGTCAAAAGTTCATCAATTGTTAACTGCCGTTTTTCTGCCTTCATTTTGTCATCTAAATATTGCGCTTCTCGTTTTGTGAGAAATTCAATTTTAGATTTGATAGCATGGTCCCAGCCTTTGGAATCGAAAACGCTCAATTCACTAAAGGTATGTAGCATGAGTTCATCAGGAAAACCTAATTCTTTCATTAAGGGACGGACGGCTGCATACAATGCATCTACAGTTTCATAATGTGCCTTTGTCACTTCATTAAAGCGATTACGCAATGCTAATTTATCGCGCTTCACAATAATTTCAGAAACCCAGGCAATCAACTGATCATTTTTTAACTCTCTGGATTTATCGAGTGAATAATTTAGGTCATCCACATCAAGGAATGTGTTCAACCCATACTTTTCAAACTCTTCATTTAAAAACTTATCCAGTTCAGCTAAAGTTTTAAACATGGGAATTGCAGGTGCTTCTTTGAGTAGCTTATAAGCCTTCTCAAAGTCAATTGGATTGACATGAATTTGCTGCATTTCTACATGATAATAAGTTGAAAAAGCAGAAAGCTTTTGGGCCAGCATAGAAACCGATTTTAAAGAGTTCAGTTCAATTATAGTTGGTCCGTCTTCATTCAAAATAACAATAAGGTCATTATCATGCCCTGAGTAAATAATCAGAGATTCCAATAACTTCTTGTTAACTGCCTTGTCCATATCCGGAATCAGATCGGCGAAGGCCAGAAGAAGGGCTTTACTGCGTGCTTTGCTTTTAGACATTTGGGGTCACCTATATATAGCAAGAAGGAAGGAATAATGGAATATTCCAACACAAAGGCAAAGCCTGTCATTCATCTCCCGTAAGCTATGAACCGCCTGATTTATACTTTCTGGCATTAGAAGTACGCAACGAAAATAGCTCAATCAAGAGCTAAATTAGTTACGATTTGGTAAATTCGGTTTGCCTTTTTACGGGCATAGGAAAGGCGCCAGCGACAAAGGTGACATTTTGCCGGTGGTGCCTTGCAGCTTAAGTAAGCTGGCCGCTTTTCACGGCTGAATCCGCGCTTAATGCGCAAAGTAACTTTTCGTCAGTTACTTGAAATGTGGGAGCGATAATACAAAGCTCAATATTCTTATACAACATAGAGTCATTATTGTAAATACTGATTGGAAAATTCTTCTGTTAAATTTGATTCTATTCTCATATTCGCTGCCTCTTTCAATTTTTCTTCGGCGCATTCGCTTAAAAAGAAGGACGGATCACCGTACCACATTACATGCAGCTGTTGTTCTGCTCGTGTAAATCCTACAAATAGAAGTCTTCTCTCTTCTTCAATCGCTTCCTGCCCCACTGATCTCTTGCTTGGGATCTGGTCAGCATTGCAACTCATAATAATGACTTTTTTCCATTCTAGCCCCTTCGAACCATGCAATGTCGATAAAACTACTTTATCCGGCGTATATTCCTCATCCTTCTTTTTAGGCCCCAAACACATCGCCGCAGCTCGATTTATCATGTTTTGCCAGCCATTTTTCTCAGCCCATTGCTTACAGGTATCTAACGCAATTCGTGTCAGTGAAGGTGAACCTTTCTGAGTCCTCATTTTTATTGATGACAATTCCATCCATTTAATCAGATTTGCGAACTGCTTTTCGATTTCAACTTTATCCCGAGTCTCCTGTGTAAACCGGGTGAAGTTTGAATGAAGTGTTCTTGTTTCCAGGGAACTTGCATCTGGGATGCTCAGTTCACCAAAAGTTACTTTTCTCCCTTTCATGCTAAATGCTGTTTGATCCAAAACTTCTTCATTTTCACCGAAAAGCGCCAGCACCCTCTTCATTAATCGAACATCGTTGGACTGCCGAAAGAAAGCCATCAGATGCAGTACGTCGCTCGTCTCTTTCTCATCCCAAAAGGACTTGCCTCCATAACGAAGAACCGGCTGCTCTATGAGGCTTTCAAGCTGATCAAGATGTGCATTACCTCTGCTAAGGATTGCCCAGCCATTTGGGTCCTGGTTAATTAGATTGAGGATGCCTTGAATCTGTTCATCCATATCAACATATGAGCGGAAATTAACTTTTCCACCACCACTTTTAGCTGAACGCAGATCCTTAACGTATCTGTAAACATTTTTTTCAATCAATGCCCCTGCAACCTTAAGAATTTCTGGTTCACACCTGAAACAGGTATTTAGATAAAATATGTTTGGCCTGAATTGTTTTTCAAATTGCTGAAATATTTTTACCCCGCCGGAGGCCCTGAAAGAATAGATTGCCTGATCATCATCCCCTACGATGCTCGTGTTAACACCGCCCCTTGTATGTAGTGCGATCCAGGCATACTGAATCGAGTCGGTGTCTTGCACCTCATCTACAACTAAATGCGTCAAATTTAGTGGCTGCATTTTTCCTGAGTGCATCTGGCCCACGACAAATCGTGAGAGTGCATTTAAGTCAGCTACGTGGTCTTTCTGACATATTGCCTGGTATGTGTTGAACAAGTGGATTTGTTGACGCGTATGGCGAACTGAAATGATGTCTGTATCCATTTCCCTTCCAATCGCATCAATAGCAAATTCAGCTTCCGGGTAACGGAAAGGCGCGCCTGACTCCTTTAACGCACGATGAATTACAGAACGCTGTGCCGAGCTAATCAGCATCTTGCCCTTCCAATTGACCATGTCCAGTTGCATCCGGATAAAGCCGTGGAAAGTATTTACCAGCACCCTATCCTGGTCTTTTTTACTTAACCGACTTTTCAGCTTTTCAGCCAATGAATTTGTTGCAGCGCGAGTAAATGTGACCATTCCAACCTTGGCATATGGGAACTGCCTGAGGATTGAGATCACAGCCTCGATCATCGTAAATGACTTCCCAGACCCTGGTGCTGCAATAACCATATTATTTGCGTTTGCATTTTCAATGATGACCCTTTGCTCATCTGTTGGTTTACCCATAAAAGCCTCTGAATATTTAGTCCCACTGATTATACGATTTAATTTAGAGGGATTTTTCTTTACAAGACTGGTTTTTGTTCGCTTCACATTTTTTCATTTTTTCTGCATTTTGGTTGTTTGAGAAACTGACGAGTATGAAATAATGCTTCTAGACAAAAAAATCATTCAAAGAAGGGTCTCAAATGAAAACTAAACGTTTTGTATCTCTGGTTTCTGCTTTTGTTGCCAGTGCATCGCTGGTTGGTTGTGCCGGGGATGCTGGTAAAACCCCGAATTCTGCACAGCACAGCGACACTCATGGGCTCTACTGGCATGCTAATTCTAAAGACTCGGTAGCCCAAAATGCTTACTCTTTGGCCGGTTTTGACGTTACTTTTAATGAAGAAACAGTCCAGCCGGGTGGCGATGCAGATAACTTGCTTTCCAAACTGCTAATTAGTGGCTCTATGGGCTATGTTACAGGAGGGCTCAGTGGATTAAGTATTATGAGTTTGGGATCAATGTACAGCTCCTCTGACGCTGAATATATCCAGGTTAACCAATACGTCGTCTTTGTCCCGAACCCTAAAAAACTTCCTTATAACGATGAAAGCTTAGTACGTGCCGGTGCTGCATATGTTTATAATCACACCAAAGAGTCACAGGTGGCACTCGGGTTCAATCCTTCGAAGCAAAGTGCGGCTCTGGCTTCATGCAAGATTGATATGGCAGTGATGAATAAATGGAGTACCTGCGACCTCCCTTCAAAGCCAGCTGCCGACGTAATGCCGACTAAGTCCATGTACAGCTTCCAGGCTATTCGCCCAGCGTCTGGATCTGAAATCCCTCAACTTAATCTACCTGCCGGTGATTATTCAGTAGTTCGTTACGTATTCATTCCATTTAAAGGTAATGAATCTAGTACTAACTTCTCAGGTATTATTTTCCGTTCTGACAGTCCAAAATTCACTATCCCAGGTGGCGTTGCTGCATCTATTAACGGTAAAGATTATTATCTTTTCGCAGGAGAATATGGTCAGAAGGGTTTCCCTGAAAAAACTCTTAAAGCAAAATAAAAATAAAGGGGCTTTACAGCCCCTACATTTAGTATTTTGGTAATTCCTTCCCAGTAATTGGGTCTACATAAGTTGACCCAACTTCACAAATCGCGGGCCGTGGTAGATAGCTACAGTCCACATTCTCCTCTTTAATTGCCTGATTATTTTCCTGTCTAGCTTTTATCATATTATCCTCACCACCCATTGATTCTTTCGTTCTTTGGGATGGAAGTTGGTAATTTTCATTTTTAAATGGCAAATTTTCTGTTATCGATGACTCGGAGAATGTAGCGTACTGATCAGGAACTTCTCCGACCTGGACGGCATCGTTAATCCATTCAGTTAAATCGATCTTATCAAAATCTAATCTCTGTATTTGACTAATTGATAATCCAACGCAACTCGAAGCAACCGGATCTATTCCAAGTTGAGGATACGCCTGCTGCATAATCACGCGAGATAACATTGAATTGTAGCAGCACATGTCTGTTGCTTTTTTAACACACTTCTTTGTAAATCCCATATTGAGATATTTAACACAGCGTTCAGTATCCAGTGTGAAACAGGATTTCTGATTTTTATGAATAGACGCTTCCATTTCTTTTTGATCACAGGCCACAAGCATTTCAAGCAACATTTTTGTTATTTGATATGCGGTATAAATCCAGCCAATGACATTTAATGCAAGCATAAAGTTTTGAATTGCTGCTGAAAAGACTACTTCGCCACCCGTTGTCGCTACATTTTTAAAAACGAAGTCCCTTACTGTATCGGGAAGCAAGTCATATGCTTTTTCCATGGCCATCTTCTTAAGGGTACCAAGCCCGAAAGAGCTCATTGTCTCCTTAGCAAGTTGACCACTTCCACCAGCAGTGGATGAACCTACTGTTCGCCCAAGGTTACCGGCCACATTTTCGTAGACGCTGGTTAGCGAACTGGTGACATTGTTCCACATCTGACCAACAGTTTTACCTGCCGATGCTGTCCATTCACCAACCGAGTTAGCCATTGAAGCCCAGGTTCCACTCTCCCCACCGGTCCAGCTTACCAGCTGAGCATTCACTCGTGTCCAGTTCGTGTTTCGGATCATCGACCCAGCCAGCATAATCGCCTCTAGTGAGCCAGCGGTACCCTGTGGCTGTTCGCAGCAATCTGTTTTGGCCAGCCCGTTCACAAAACCAACGGACCTGCCGCACCATTCTGCTTTCCCCTCAAAGACGGAGCAGGAATTAGGGTCGTTGGGATCTTCGCATTTTGCCTCACCCTGCATGTACTGAACCATGTTTGAGTACGCGGCCACTTTCCCAAAATCATTGTTTTCCTCTTTTGGGCCGGTTTCGCATGTTCCACCAGAACATGGGATCATACCTACACAGGCGTTAGTCTGTGACTCTACCTCTCTGACGACGTCCTTACCTCTGTCACACGTATATTTCTGCTCATACATGTAGCATGTATTTGTGCCTTCATCGAACCAACCTTCTGCACAAGTCTGTGTATCGAGCACACACGCAGCATCATTTTTATATGTGCCGCAAGCGTCAGGCATATTTTTAATGTCGTCGTAGTTGTAGCAGAGGTCTTTTCCTGCGGCGTCTTTCATGATGTTTCCCTTCGCATCATATGAGCACAGCTTTTCCTTCGCCAGGGGATCACAGAAGTAACCTTCAAGGTTTGTTTTCCAAGTTAAGAACCCGGTATCGCCTTTATAAAGCGGTGTGGCCATTTTCAGCACAGTTTCCGGGAGCCGCTTTGTACCGACATCCATGTTCACAAACCGGTCAAACCGACAGAATGAATTCGGCGTTTGTACTGCATCAAAACAACCTGCGGGTTCCTGTATATGTTTATCCTCCAGCTTCATATTTTCAAAAGTCAGCTCAACTTCAAAATAGCCTTCCCCACCGCCACCTACCCAAACGCGTGACGCCATTGTCACTTCACGGTCCACCTCCTGATATACAGAGTTTCTTACCTGGTCGGTAATATCGTAGACTTTGTCAAGCTTCCATGATTTTTTCAGCTCCCATGGCCCTTGTGGTGATGGATAATTGCTACTTCTATATTCTCCATCTATGTGAGCAAAAATCTGCGTTCCATCAAGCGTGACCCTCATATGATCATCCCACTCTGCATTAATTATTTTCGCAGTTGCAAGCTTTGCATCAGGATGAAATTTTAAGGTTAATGAGTTGTCATATACTCCATCGTTCCAATAGTTGTCGTCTCTTCTGCCGAACCAGACCCTCACACAATTATCCCCGCACATAGACATATCACCATTACCACCTGAGATATAAACAGGTACGGAAAAATCACGAGTTATTGTGCAACTATTAAAGTTATCTTTCTTGGGTGAGTTGCAGTAAAACTCTTTATAATCTGGATAGTGTGTAGTAATAGTTTGTTTTTTTGTTTCCGTATTGCAACTCTGTAGCCAGTTGCCTGTACCGGCTACAGCATTACCAATTTCATTTCGGCCAGCATTGAACATAGGGTCGTTAGGTTTAATATTAGATGCTGGGTTGTCTTTATTTGCATTCACCAGTGTACGGTAGGCAACCCCATCGTAACTCTGCGCTTCAAACAGCTGACTTTTTCGATTTTTGATGTCATTGATGAATCCATCCTCATCTCCATACCGGCCACCGGAATTAAACTGAATATCACTGTGCTTCTGCTCTGAGCTGAATAGCTCTCCTGTACTGGTTTTGGTTCCTGCCGTTGTATTCGGGTTGTTACTTATACCAATGTTACCGCTACTGTCTCTGGAAAGTAACTTTGCCCCCTCTTTCGTATAATTAGAGTTGATCGTACCGCCCGTCATGCTCGGTAACTGTACGGTCTTACCGATCGACTTGCCGTCAGATGCAGCATTACTCATAACACTTTCGTTTGAGTTCAGCGCCCCGTACTTCCCAACGTCTAAGTTTATTGAATCTGCTTTACCTACATATTTATCTGATATTTTTCCGCTCAGGTTTTCCCCGGAATCAGCATTCTTGTACTTCTCTACAATATCCTGAGCACTTGTTGTTGCATTTCGATTTGCGTTGGGGTTCGCAAGGTCAAAATTGTTTTCCAACTGATCAAATATCGCATCAGCTGCGTATATTTTTGGTGTCATAACCATGTTAATGAGCGAAACGTAAAATGCCCAACTCATAGTATTTGCGAGCATAGACGCAATAATTGTTGAAGCAATTAATTTCCTAGTTTTCATATTAAAAGCCTCCTGCAATTAAGCGCCGGGAATAAAACGCACGCAACAGTCATTATATCTCCATAACATATAGACATAATTATCTATGCCTATTTTCTTTCGTCCACCTTTCAACGTTGACCAATCATGTACGGAGTCACCAAGCCTATGGCAGCAATCAGGCCCTTTAGCTTCTGGCGTTGGGTAAAGCATTGAAAGTCTATATTGTGAACGAGGAGTGAAGTATTCCCATGTTTTCTCACACATTGCATCTGCTCCCATTGTTCTCATTAGCATTCCTTGCCGATGTAACTTAGTTAGTAGTCGTTGTGTAATAAGGGAACTGGTTCTGACGGCATCATCATTCGCATAGACGTGCCCTGTAAGCGGGTACAAGTTACCATCACAACCGGCACAAAAATAGGCAGCCAAATTATCCTTTCCGGCAGTCACTGCCACGCAGTCAGCAGCACATACCATTGAGGCAATAGGGTTTGCAAATACCACAGCTTCGGGGTTCAGCACGAGCGTCAACAGATCACTTTCCCACATTGGATCAACTTCGCTGATATACGTCAGACTGGCATCAATATAAGGTTCTGCTGTACATTCACCGATTATCAGCAATTTCAACATTGTCATGATCGGGAATTCCCAGAGATGTACGTCGTAGAATCCGGCTTCTGTAGCAGTCATAGGCTGGTTAGTATTGCTCTTGCCAATATCGAACTGTGATTTTTGCAACATGGTTCCCTCCAAAAATGGGCTGCACCATGGGCTTTTCACTACTTCTACGATTTTAACTGGCTGGAAAAAACTTAACTGCCATCCGATTTCTGGTATCCCATTTTGGTCTGTGCAATAGCAGCCGGGGCGTGAGGGTGCGGCACCTTCAGGTGCCGCACCAATTCCCATGATCCGCATCGGGAAGATGCAACTCCAGCAGATATTTTTGATTAGTCCCTGCCACACACCAGCTGACTGGCACATTGCTCCCGGGACGCCGGTATCTGCGGCCATGGTCATTGCAGGCAGGGAAAATGACAGCATGACAGCAACCAAAATTTCCAAAAGTAACTTTTTTAGCTTCTTCACCGGCACGCTCACTATTTAGTAATGAATGTTGTCACGCTTTCCATATACGTAACCACTTTGTTGAAATACTCTCTCATCAGGTCCGGGTAATTCAGAGTCAGCCATGTGGCCAGCAGCGCCCCTAAAATAAATCCGATCTTCATATCAGTTCTCCTCTGCCGAGATTTTTTCTCCAACACCACGTATTTCAGCTTCACTGAATTGCGTTATCCGGAATTTATCTTTTTCAGTTGAAATCAACACTGGAGTGTTTTTAATCTGGAAGCGGGAAATAATTTGCTCATTGACTTTGAATACTTTCCCGTTAAATTTCTCGCGCAGATCATTCAGATGGTCCCAACCATTTTCCTGTTTAATTCGCGTAAACATCGGCATAACCTGTCCGCTGCCAAGAAGTTGGCGATATTGCTTCTCAGCCCAATCAAGCTGCCCCGGATTCAATGGGTCAAAAATTATCATGGTGAGGTTCTGCGGGAACCTGCTCAGCGGGTTAATCAGCTCGCCCGCAGAAGCAATGACGCGGCCCTGCTTATCTTTCACGTCCTGAGTGACCCTGATAGTCGGGTCAATTAACCATTCCTTGTGCTCCTGAGCCGCAGGCAGATTAACCATGAATTGGTTCTTCCATGTGTCTGCAACAGCTCGCTTCTTGGCGCCCTCCCAGTCATACTTTTGTGCTCGCTCTTCGAGCTCTTTAATAATGCTTTTCTCTTCGACCGGATAGGTCGTACCAGCATTAGGTAAAATATCCTGATCGGGATTTCTGGCCAGTTCTCGCTGGAAGAAATCAACGTTAAACGAACCGACCATTTTAGCGAATCGGGATTCCTCACGGGAGATAATTGTCGGGACCTGCGTGACCTGGTACTGGTCAAACGCATCAGGGTCAATCGTAATCAGGGGAAAGTCAAACTTCCCCTTCACCACCAACTGATTGATTGCAGCCTGAGTCTCCGGAAGACGCGTCGTGCCTTTCTTCAGACCATTAAAAACCACTCTCGCCTTATTTTGTGACGCGGTACGGAGTAGATCTTCTAGGACGTAATCAGGCAAGCTAAATGACGCAAAGATAGTGATACCGTTTTCTGTCGAAAGCACCTCTTCCCGTCTGCTATCTATTTTTCGTTCGAAGTCAGCGGCGGTGATCCCTGAGGTACCAAACATTTTTTCGATATTCGTCGACTGGCTGCGCATTACTTCTGGTTTATTTTCGACAGACCTCAGTGCTGAGTCGTTCAGCTGAATATTTCCCTGAATTTCATCACGTCTGCGAATAATGTCATTAACTGCTTCAGAATTATTATTCTGAGCGCGTATAGCCTGAGTATGATCGATAACCGCCTGCACACTGTCAGCATTCATACCCGGTACATAGCCCCGATTCGTTGGCTGACTGATGTCCCTGTTTTGCTTCAAAGCTTCAGCCTGGCGGACGTACTTCTGGACATCCGGAGAATCCAGAGAGCCTGACGAGAGCGGGCCTTCTGCTGTTTCCGGCGGCGTTGACTGAGCGCCCAATACTTGAGCTTGCCTAGCAATGTCGTCAGCAACCTGTTGATACTGGGGGCTAGCCGTAGCGGTGGACATCAAGGCGTAAAACGCCAGGCAGGTGGCCAGAGGCTTAATCGTTGTTTTTAATTCAATAGATCGCATATGTTTTCCCAATAACTGAAGTCAACTTAACCGGCCCCCAAAATCGTGAGTCCCATGAGTGATCCGTTTGGCCAATTAAAAAAACTTCTCCTTTCGGAATAGTTAATTCTCTTTCAATAGACTCAGCAGGTATGTTGTATTTCATTGAAATACGTCTGGCATTAGCTTTATAAAACTTGCTCCCGTTATAAACACCATCCATTGTGACTCTTAGACGATCTCCGCCTACCCCCGCCACAATTTTAATAACCTTCTCATTTTCACGTATAAATCGGACTGATTTTGGCATATGAAATGCAATGATGTTTCCTGCCTTGACAGATTTATCCTTCAAGTCAATCATGTAAAAATCAGCAGGTAAACAACCATTTAATAGCCCATGTCCAAACGTAAATCGAGTAAAGAAGATGGCCAGTACCAGTATCAGAATTGCCAAATTGATCGGCACGTACCAATCAAAACTCAGTAACCCACGCTTCTTAGGTATGTATTCGCTCATAACCTGCTTCTCTCAGATACCGGAACCAAAGGACTAATTTTTACATTACCTTAATACCTATTATCCATGTTTTGGACCGCCATTATTTCTACAAAGCCAGTTATTTCTGATAATTTACGCCCCTCTTTTTCTTTCATTATTGCCATTGATTGGTGATTCATGAGACTTGTATCACCGTTCATGCAAAGTAACTTTTCCGACGAAATCAATTCAAAAGACCAAAGACAAAAAGCCGGGACATTACTGTCCCGGCTTCTATTTCAGTACATAAATTTGTCTTACTGCGATGTACCAGTTGTTTCTACAGCCTTTGATTTTTCCTCATCTGGGCCATATACGACCGTGCGCTGTGTTGCTGAATCCCCACTATCATCATATGCGACTACACGGATATCTTGCTTCCCACGATTAAGATTTTTCGATAGTGTCGCCGTGCTGCCAAAAACATTCCTTAGTTCATCATTGATATACCATTCATAACGAACCAGTTTGCCATCAGTATCGACACATTTATTTGTGAAACTCCAGCTCATATTGGATTCTGTATGGCTTAGCACACATTGCGGAGCGGCGTTTTTTACAACATCAAAATCTACTGATGCTGTACCACGCTGTCCCATTTTACTGACAACATCCAGCGTGATTTCATATTTTTTCTCAGTAAGACCGGGAATTCCCTGAGCCCAATAATTTTTACTACCCTGGACAACCTCTCCATTTACTTTATACGTCACCGTATCAATACTGTCAGCAGAGTGCGCCAGTTTAATATTAGATCTTAGTGTGACATCAAGAGGAGCCCTCATGAACTTATTAGAGAATTTTGGGGTCATTTCAACAGTCATCGGAGTTTGCTCATCGACGACGAAGGTATTTTCAATACGCTGTTCGTTATTACGGTTATCGCGGAAAACGATCATCAACGTATATTTACCCGGCTTCGCAATTGCAAAATCTTTCGTATCTCCTTCATCTTTTGAAACGGAGATATTTTCCTTATCGTAGATCCACTCCCGTGAATAAGTTACTCCCGGATAGTCACCGTCTTTTATTCCGGTCAGGGCGACGTGTAAGGTCGACGGGGCCATAGTGTATTTTAGCTTCGTACTGACTTTCATTTCAGGGAACTTATACACCCAGGACTTAATCGATACTTTCCGCGTGGAAATGGTACTTTCCTTGCTGTCAGCGAGCCATGCACTGTATGTAAATGCCGCATAGCCTTGCTTATCCAGCATCTCCTCTGTCAGCGTCATCGACAACTTAGGCCCTCTGATTTTCTGTCCGTCAGGGGCAGTCCATTCTTCAATGACATCATTTCCGTTCTGGTACCGACTGTTCGGGTTGGAGTATTTACCATCTAAAGTAACTTTACTTCCCACCTCTACCTTTGAAATGCTGCTCACCGAAACGGAAAGGCGCTTGGGTTTAGCGACCGTTAACCGCGCAGACGTCTCTTTCCAGGAGGACTCTTCAGCCAGGTCGTCTGAATCCAGATAGCGCATCCGGGCGTAGATAGTTGGCGGAAGCTTCTCAGCGGCAGTCACGGTATAGGTAGTGTCACCCGCGACCCAATTAATTTTATCTTCCGACCACATTACTTCAGCCGTACCCTGCGGAATCGGCTCATCATTATCCAGCAACGAGACTGGTAAATCATCGCCTTCAAGAATTTCCGCAACATCAATACTTAGCTTAGGCTGTTTGTACGTTACAACTGTCAGCACGTCGCTATAAGACACTTTTGACGTAAACTTGTTGGTCATCTTGGCCCTGTAGAGCCACTTATCGACGTCAGTTTTTCTGATTGAAATACTTCTCTTCCCAGTCATGTCCGAAAGCATCGTCCATGTCTGCCCATTGTCTGACGACTCCTGCCACTCGGTAGGAGCAAGCGCATCAGAGTTAGCTGTGCTGGCCGATTTGAAGTTCACAAGCGTACTGAGCGGGATACGGCCGATAATCAGGCTCTTTGAGAGATTACCCTCCAGCTCTTCACCCTTATACACACGTATGCCGACCGCACTTGTTTCCCGGGTCAATTCAAAATCAGCGAAAGGCGAACGGACTTTAGCTATCCCGACAAGACGCATGTTCCCAAGGTCCATATTCTCGATTTTGATTTTTGTTTCGACTACCCCGGCATCATTCACCGGCAATGCCTCGGTTAATGGGGTACGTTCATACGTCGTTTTAAAACGGCCTGTTTCTGGATCTTTACCATAGATACTTTTCTGAGCGTAAATGGTTACATCCCAGTCACCCATTGTCGTCCGGCTAAATGAGCTTTTGCGAGTTGAATTGTTATAGCGCCCAACTGACACCTTCAACGGTAATTCCATTGTAGTAGCCGTCTTTTTGTCTTCGACTTCCATCGTAGCCCGAATGCTGAAGTCGGGGACCGTATACACGTTAAGTGTATCGGCGGTCCGCATTGTCGGGTCCTTCGAGTACTCTACAGCAATGTCGAATACATTTTTCGTCCACAGTGGGGCTGCGGCTACTTTCAGACGCTGAACGAAT
Source organism: Citrobacter sp. C13 (assembly GCF_014596815.2). Lineage (NCBI taxonomy): Bacteria > Pseudomonadati > Pseudomonadota > Gammaproteobacteria > Enterobacterales > Enterobacteriaceae > Citrobacter > Citrobacter sp. C13. The sequence goes on along the minus strand of NZ_CP115025.1, from coordinate 25,506 downwards.
GTAGTTGCATCGTTGTTTGATGAACGGTTTTTAAACGTCGTTTTTGTGTTCTCACCCCCGTTTTGCGAAACATAGACTGTCACATCAGCAGGTACCACTTTTGCCAAGAGGCGAGCAGCTTCCCCACCTGTCGTGTACGCTAGTGCAGTGTTAGGGTTGATCCCAGTTACCAACTTATTTTTCTTGTAAGTAAGGATTGGGTTATATGGCAGTTGAGTTGTCAATACGCGGCGGTATTTGGCCGACACAGCTTTAGAGCCTCTACCGTTTATCATATAGACTTGGTAATCGAGCATGTTTTCGCCAGTTTTATTGAAGAACCCCGTAAGTCCTGGCGTCCTGCCTTTAAAGTAAAATTCAAGCCCGTCCGGTACATTGTTCCACTGAGGGTAACAGGCAGTGATATCAGATTTGCCGCCATACCACTCAAGATAAGCCTGCGCGTTCTCTTCCGTAGTAAAGAGAGTGCATTTATCACCGGCTGTCTGACTCATCAGATCGGTATATTGCCGAACGCGAGAATACAAGGTGACGTCTTTTTCTAAGTTTTTAAGCGCAAACCCTGTCGGTTGATACGTGAAAGTGGTATTGAATGTCACAATCTTGCCATACAGGTTTTCCGCCACGACTGTGATTTCGTGGTCAGCATTCACATCTAGATCATCCCCCACCGGCAGATAATAAATGCCTTTGTAGTTCGTTGGGGTGAGTTCAACAACTTTGTTATCGATAGTAACGGCTTTAATATCCGCAACCCCGGCCTGCCCCTGGAATGCGGCAACAATAATTTCATTTAAGAAATAAACAGGTGCTCGTTTTGCCAGCGCTGCCCCATCCTTAAGTACCATGAGTGTGGGGTTATCAGAAAGCATCAGTTTGCTTTCGGGCTCATTGTACGTAGACGTATTCTTGCTAGTATTCTCTATAGTGAAGGTGGCGGCATAAGAGCCATTCGTCAGGTCTGTTAAGTCAAAGATATACAGATACTCATCGCCGACCTTCTGGGGTCCGCTCACGGGCTGGAGGGTACGGCGTATCGGTGTTGCCCAGGATTGCTTAAAGTCGATAACCGTACCGTCATCCAAAGTTACTTTTGTTGTCGGCTTGAAAACCCCGTCCGGCACCATCGTCAGCGTCATAGCTGTTGGTAGCCACCACTCGCCTTCAGTCTCTTCCTGGGGCACTTTGACGGCTACAGCTACCGTTTTAGCGCCGGTATAGATTTGCTGACCGCCAATACTGATAGTTTTAGCTTCATCAGTGAAATTCCAGAGAGTATGGTCAACAACAGGAGGACGGTAGTCCCAGGTCAGCGTAAGCTTTTGCGCTTCAGGAGGGGCAAAGTAATTATTTTTCGAATTAGCGGTGACAGTTATTTCCCGTGAACCTATCAATAAATCCGAATCACTTACTTTAATACTTCCTACATCGATCGTGCAACTGGTCCCACCAATAGGGACTTCACAGGCAGAACCCGATCCGATAGAAATATATTGCACAAAATTGCGGGGTTCTACTGAGACGGCAAAACTCCTGATCACTTCATCCTTAATATAAGATTTAAGTGTGTAACCCTCTTGAACCAGCCCATTCATAGACGACTTTAGGCCGGTGATCGTCGGTTTAACCGGTACGAGAGCATTAACTGTATACTCCCCTTTCACTACTTCTACTTTTTGCCTTTCTGTACCGGAAAAATAGGAAATTTTGTAAGGGAGTTTTAGGTCTCCTGAGCTGTTTGGAATCCCGGTTAACGTGAACCCGTTAGCAGTAAATCCAGAGCTATTTGGAAGCCACTCAAAGAAGCAGACAAGATTATCCACCGTTGATGTCGCACGATCATCAACCGTCACATTACATGCGGTTCCAGAGCCTGAGGCAGTAATTATATTATTGTTTACAAATGCAACAAAATCGCCCGGGCCGGGATTAAACGTGACGGCAGGCATATCAGCCTGGAGTTTTCCGGAAATCATAATTGCCTCGGCATGTACCGACTTAATCGAGGCAATTAAAGAAAACAACAGGGTTAAACATAAACCTGATTTTCTCATGACGAACACCTGTTTTTTTTACGCAGAATTAAAATTACTCTACGATAAAAAAATCTGAAATCTTGTTCGTTAAGAGGAAAAAAAATATTAATTTTTTGCTAAAAATTGAAGATTTTTAACTCACTGACAGCTTTTCGACTCCGAAAGGCGCAGAGCAGTTATTATCGATTCTGAGGATACCCATGGCATCTTAAGCGTCAAGAATCCAAGCAAAAAAAGTCCTGTTGAAACACAATCCATTTGCGTTACGGGAAGATTATAATTTATGGGTTTAAATGAACCCCTTTCGACCGGAACAATGCCTGACGTGACTAACAAGCCCCCACGGTCATTTGGGCCGATAGTGATATTTTTGTAAGCCTGGTGTGTGCGATGCGTGGTTTTTCTCTTTTCAATTTTAAGTGTAGGTTTAATTCTCAGGAAGACAGAAGCCAGCGCCATGGCTTCGTTTTGGGATAGTTTCATGAGAATACTTCCCTCTGAATTCCACCCATATTCTCTATTGTCAGCCGGAGGGGCGAATTGGAGAGTAAGGTAATATTTTTCAGCCTCGCTTATGATGGCTGAATTATCAGCAGGCCGACTTTTGTCGACGTTCACTTCAAATGCCATCGCCACTGACTGGCTGAACACCCTAAACCGCTGAGTCTTCGTTCCAATAGCTTCCAGTTCTTTCATTGCTATGCTCTCTTCTTAAAGAACCATATACCGGAGATGACTTCATTATCCTGGATGCGTATCAAATCCGAAATAACAAAACCACCTTTTCCTTCCGAAATTATCATGGTGTAAGAGCTCGTATGCACAAGCCGAGCATTTTTGATTGGTAACCCAGCACACTTAACAGAAATTTCATCAGGCGTAAGTTTTTCAACAAAAGTAACTTTTGATGCAACACCATTGATATGTATGTTTCCGTTATCTGCAATTTTAACGTTTAACGAAGTTGTGGATTCTTTATCACAGGGTTGGAAAACAGACGTGGCTTTAAGAACTTTGCCAGTAAAATCGTACAAGTCGGGCTCCGCCGGTCTTGCGTTGAAAAGCGAGTAAGCCCCCGCAAATGTTAAACCGAGCACTACAAGAGGTAATAGTTTCTTGTAATTAACTTTCATCCTCCAGTTCCTCTCCAATCAGGTGTAAAGCACTCACGCACATAAGCCTAAGCTGATACAGCAAATTGTCGGCGGTGATACCACCAACAAATGTCACTGTACGGCGTATCGATACACCACCAGGCTCGCATTGAATATGGCCAATACCCGCATCGCGAAGAAAATCATTCTCGGCGCTTACGAGGTCTGCTTCCGCAGGTGGAATGACCACTTCGATGAGTATTGTATCAATTGGAGCCCATTCCCAGTCGTACTTAAGGGAGGAAATTGGAGCGATAGAAACATGAAATTCATCAATATTAAAAATTACAGGTTTTTTGCCCGTTGATTCAGGCTGAATGAAGGGATTCTCGACCAGGACAACTGGGAATTCAGAAATAGACAGAACTTCGATTAACTGATCTCGACGTAAACCATGTATTAGTGAGTTGCGTGATAACATTCAGTCAGCCTTCATTATAATAATCAAACAGTTACACATGATGCCGTTAGTTTCTTTACGCTCATCCAGATTGCACGGCAGAAACCCTTAGGATCATAGGGTGCTAGGGTAACAAAAAAACCTAACTTGACCAGTAAAGCATAGAGATTTTTACATAAAATAATAAATAAGTACCAATTTTATTAAGATATTTCTTACTTCAACCAATACTTTAGGACAAATCTGTACCCGTTTTAACACCTGTTCTTAAATCGTGCAAACGAACAACCATAAACAGGAGCTAAACCACCTTTTTTTAGTAGTATACATAACTAAAATTAGGTTTCATAAAACAAACTGGTTAGACCTGAAACAACCAAAGAGGTTCATAATGAGTTTTTGAGTTGGATCTATAATTCTACGAAATTATTTAACTTGCTATGCAGCATTGAGTGTTCCATTAACTACATGTAACCGGTTCACCATCCAACCTCATCTACTAATAATATACCAACAAAAAAGCCAGCTGGTAAGCTGACTTTTTTGAGAGATTACAAATTTTAATCAATTGATACTTCTATATTTACTTTGCAAGATTTGCGAGGTTTGCATTTGCCCTTTTCTTCTGCTTTGTTGTCACACCCTGCACTTGCGCTTGTTCACTGAGCGCCATGGTTTCGGTTTGAGCTAAGTTAACGTCCGGAGAACCATGATTAGTTTTTAGAACTGAATCATTCTGATTTGCGATCGCAACAGGCGGCAAGGTCTCTACAGTCACAGGCATGGAGTTTTTGGCCAGTTCTGTAGACATTAATTCCAACCGCTGTTCCTTTGCTGTCTCAGGCTTTACTGCATCACTGACATCAGTTTGACAATTAGTTGAAAATACAGCAGCAGGATTCTTGCAATTATTAATCTTTAAAATTAAATCGTTGAATTTCGAATCAAGCATAAGACTTATTTGTTCTTTCAACTGTTCATTACTTAAATCACTCTTTTTAAATTCATCATTAAAAAACCGATTTAGATCAGCAGCCGTTAATCTCTCATTCAGTCCATTAATAAAACTTGATAGCTCGGGGAAGAGGTTATTTAGCACTAACCCCGTAGTGATTGCAGACCTTATTATGGAAAGCTGTTCGCCACGATGTGTTAAGTCACTTTTTTTTAGAAAATTATAGGCATACGGAGATTGCCTTTCCGATAACCAAAACGCGCTAATCTGGATGCGATCGTTTTCCTTCTCAGTTTTTTTTGTCATACCCCCCCCCTTTACAAAACCATCATCACGCAAAAACAGTATCTGCAATAGCCAGTGAGAGAGCGAATTGCGGATTATCAACCATGATGATTTTCGATTTATCAAAATGTTCACGCACTGCCGGTTCAATCAGGTAAGAACCCCCACCGACTAGGAATACATTGTGCGGACGTTCTTCCACCTGAGTGACTGCTTTGATCACTTTTTCTTGAAGTTGCGCTACGGCACTATTTACGGCTTGGAAGACACCATCAAGATCATCGGAAGAAACCTTTAGTGAGGCTTTGTTATCACGATTGTCGACCAAGTGTTGAATATACGCGTAGCTTGCGTTCAGCTTTGAAGAATCCAGATAACGACGGACTTCATCATATACGATAGAACAACCAATACGGTCAAAACCCTTGACTCGGGAGATCTGTTCCAGCTGACCAGTAATGCTTGCTACATCAAGTGTTGTCCCACCTAAATCGATAACCAGGCTTGATTCAAAAGATTCAATTAACTCAATTTCATCTGCACGAGTTACCGCCGGAAGTGACTCAGGAAACACGGTAACTGAAACAACATTAAATGAAACACGCTTACCATCAATATAACGTTCAACCGGCTTCATCAGGTTGTCTTTTTTCCGTTGGATGTTTTCGTCATTGGTTTCACCCAAAGCGGTATAAAACTGACTAAGTGGCAATGTTACATAGAGATGAACATCCTGCGGCTCTAAACCAGAGGAATGAAGAGCATGGTGAACATTCAGACGACTGATCTCATCGTACTGATGCGCAACGTCGGTAGTTTCAAGGGCATTACTAGATTCACTGTGATGAGAGAATCGTTGAAGGCCATCAATAAGGTAATTAAACGGAATAAGCCCGTCATGGCTTACCCGGAAATCTGCAACGAAACTATTTTGAGTCAATAAGGGAACAAGGTCACCTTGATTGTTAACACAAACCAGTTTTGCCGCTTTACTACCATCATCAATAACAACTTTAAGTGTCTCTAATTCAGTAGAGTTTGATTCAGCTACAGCCAGTTTTGTTTTTACTAATTCAGTCATGCAGAACCCCTCGAATTGGTTTAATTAACCCACCACTTTTGATATGGAATTTATACACTAATGGTTGCTTTAGGTCAACAAAAACGAGGCAAGAAACACACGTAAGTTATTGTTAAAAAAGAATCCTTCGTTTTTAAAAATTGTCTTGCTCTACTTTATGTACACTTGATAAAAACACACATAAATGACGTTTTCTTCAGCTTTACGACACTAAAAAATCCTATCCAAAGACGGCACTTAAAAGTCTCTCTGTGCGGATACCACAGATGAATTCAACTTCTATTTTGCCTAAGCGCAGAAATTAGCCCTCTTAACGAAAATATTGCCGACACTCATCCGGTATTATTACTGTACTTTCTAGAAGAGGCATTTATGGCATCTGAGCACGTCCAGACAATTGACCTGACTAATTATTCCGGAAGGGTTTTCTTTCTGGCAGACCCCCATGGACATTATTCGACGCTTTGTAATCTTATCCATTCGATATCGAGCCCAGATGAGGAACTAATCATTTTCCCTACCGGGAATCTCTTTGATTATGGTCCTGAGCCCATGGAGTTAATGACAGCGATAAACACTGGTATTTTTGATGGACGTTCTGTGCGAGTGTTCTCAGCAGCCGGGGCTGGTGAAGAGATGATGAAGAAGCTCTTACCCACAAATAATGATCGTAGGACTTATTACCCAAGCACATTTCTTAACGAACGGTGGTGTGCAAGAGGCGGACGTTGGCATAAACAAATTAACCGCAGTTATCTTGAAGAGGAGATCAGCAAACTGCTCTCCACCCAGCTGGCCACGGTGATGAAGGTGCTTTTTAAAGGAAATATTACTATCGGTGTTTGTCCATCCGACTACACGGACATACGACAGGGTTTCGACAATACCTATAACGCTCTCCTCGCGTTTAATCAGGCAAACGTGAATATCTTTCAGAGTCAGTTTCTTTTTGGTATGGATCACGCAGTCAGCCCAATGAATATTAGCGATGTCAACCTCGTTGTACTGGGTCGGAATCCGGTCAATAGCATCAGAAAGGCTCATGGGTTACCTTTGACTAACTTACCTGTACTCGTCGGCAACTGTCTCCATATCAATACTGGCTCGCTGTTCATGTCAGCAATTAGCGACCCAGCACTACTAGCCCCAGGTATACCTCGTACTACAGTTCCGGCAATAACGCTGGTCGAGTTGATACTGGCCTCAACACCAACCCTAATTTGCCACCAAATGATCCTTAATAAGAACGGCATTTACACACAAAACACAACACCACTTGACCTGGATTTAAAAGATAACAACATAGAGGCTGCTTTATAATGCAGAAATTAAAACTGATAATTTTACCAGTGCTGGCATTTGTGTGGCCATCAATCAATGCAACCGCATCGACTAAAACACCAATGCCTACTTCTCAGCAGTCAGTTGCTAAATCTGAGGCTAACTATGAATTTATTTCTATTTCTGCAAAATATGTCGACGGTATGTGGCTTGTTAATGGTCAACAAAGACCTGTAATTAAAACAAGCATGACTAAGCGTAACTATCTCCAGATCGCAAATCAGTCAACACTTACGCCTTTGAACCTTGTGATACCCAAAATTGCATTTGACGTTATAGCCAAAAATGGCGTTTTGTTATCAAATATTGTATCCCTGGATGAAGATGCAGCCGGTAAAAAAATTCTATGGTTAGAGCCGGGTTCCAGCCTGACAATCTCTTTCGTCAATGACCTATCCAGTACCCCATTACAGGCGATAGTGTCCGTAAGTAAATTGAATAAAAGCGTTATTGCGATTTTTGGACCAGACCAGGGTAAAAAATTCACCCTCCCCCAAACTTCAAAATCACAGGATTTTTCAAAGGAGTATGACCCTTCACCAGAAGTCGCACTACGTCTCAATGTGCCCAAAAAAATTCACTCTTCCGTCACAATCCCAGATGTCGCGACTGCATCATTACCGTCCTCACATACCTACGAGATTATAGCGACTGATAAACTCAGGTCTTTTATGTTTTCAGAGTTTGTTTGGGTTGGTAAACGTAACAGCTTCCTCGTTGGTTCTAATTATTTCTCCAAAAATTTGACGGTTTACCCAGGTGAAGAATTCGATATCAGCACCATACAGAAAACGATTATGAGGGCTAGTAATGATTAAAGCAGCCGGAGTGATTTTTATCTGTTTTTTGACTGGCTGTCAGTCGGTTGGAAGCAAAATTGCAGACCTCCCCTCAGTAGGTTTCGACCCTGTGATGAGCAACAAAAGTGAATCCTATACCGACGGAAAAGTTACTTTTCTGATTGAGAGTTCAGGCACTGATGTCTGGCTGCTCGCCAAGAATGGTACCAAGGAATTTATTGAGTTATCGGATCTAAATCTAGCCGGAAGCCGTTGCACCTATTCATCGCGTGGGAAACTGTTATTAACACCTGGTTCAGTTTCATTGTTTACTGTTCCGACTGTTGGTTTACTCGGCCTTTGCTACGACAACACTGACCAATTAATGTTTATTAATAACGCATTTACCAAAATTTCACAAAAGTCGAGTGATGGACCCACATTGCCATTGTTGTTCAGTATTAGATATGAATTTCCCGGCTCGGGTGAAACAAACACAACGCTAGTTACGCAATCATTAAGTCTTGCATTTTTGGAACAGGAGCAATCATGAAATCTATATTGGCCGTCATCTGTATTTGCTGCTGCGAGGTGGCTTTTGCTTATCCTTATCGCATCTACACAGTACCTGATGGTGCCATTGTGAAAAATATACTGACCAATGAAGTGATCGGTAGGACACCGGTTGAAGTTGATGTCAGTAATACTGAAGCAGGCTCCACGTTCGGGATATCTATGTATCGGCATGAGAATGTTGCAATAAAAATATTCACAGTAATGCCAAGCGCGGAAAATAACTTTACTGTTTCAGGTCCCGACGTTGCAACAATGTCTTTACCAGGTAAAGCCCCTTTAAACGTAATTAATGACAGTAATGCAGCAGCAGTTCACATAGATCTCAGGCCTTTTCTTTCTGAACCTGCACATCAACCCATTCAATAGTTAATTTAGGTCCCTGTCATGGGGACCTGCAATCTCATTTATAAGGATATTTGTTCTAAAGATCATGCAGTTACACGCATCTAGAATGATTAAGGCTTTACAGTATTGATAATGGAGGGAATGAAATTAAGGTCAACATAGTAATAAATCCGCATCCTTGCGATGCGGATTAATGCAAAATTTAATTATTCTTTTTCTTTCAACTTCGATTTTATAAACTCCTCAATTTCTGCGATCAATTCGCTATTCATTCTATTAAATTCAAACCTAATTTTTCTTCCAGACGCATTTTTGCTAATCCTTGCATATTTATCTTTATTATCAAACACGGCTAATTCACGAGTTTCCCACCCCTTGCTAGGAGGTTTTATGTCAAGCTGTTCAACTACTGTAGTAATTTTATCTATTACTGTCTTCTGTGCTTCGGAAATATCGGTTACATCCAAGCTCCTTATTTCCTCCCGAACATTATCTACAACTTCCTCAAGAGAGAATAAATTCTTTTCGACGTACTTCTGTAGTCGGGATAAGCGATTGTAATACGAGTTAGGAATACCTTCATAGTCAGGAAAGAGAGCAATAAGAGAATTATCTATCTTCGCCGCCTGGATACGCTTAGAAACAGATACATGGCTGATTCCGAGATAATTAGCAAGCTCTTCATTAGTTGCAAATCCAAGGTCTTTCATTTTCTGTAAATACTGGAATCCAACTTCACGGTAAGAAAATCTCCGTGATGTCTGTGCTGCTGTAATGATGGAATTAATATCTTCCGGGGATAATTCATCCGGCAACACCCATAGTGGCAAATCCTTCGCAGATTGAATACAACAGAAACGCCTACGACTGCCCTCTATAAGCAGATACACCCCATTTCGTTTGACAGCAACGCCTTCTGTATCAACACCACGTACCTTAATTTGTTCCAGGATATCTCGAACTGCATTTACAGTGAGAGCTTCCTGGTTTCGTGGGTTCATAGGGTGTACTGCGGTTTCCAGTTCCACCTTCTCAGCCGGTACAATGATGTGTTCAGCTTCCAGCTTACGTCCATTATGTAAAGCAAACAGCTTCCTCAGTCGAGGCTGTGATTTCAGGCCTAGAAGCCCGGAGCGATGGCTGACTTCAGTACGCTTAGGTGCATTAATATAACGGGATTTGTCATTCCCGATATGCTGCTCATCACTCATGCGTTACTCCTTTCTTTCACAGAAAAACTCTTAATCTCATTTATAAATTGCTGGTAGACCGCCATTACAGATTCTTCAGCCACATCAAGCTGCTTAGGTGAGCAAAGCTCTTCAGACTTTTTAATATCCAATACGGTTCTGCCCCTTGATGCTGCGGCTTTAAACGCTTCGGAATTTTTAATATTTGCAGACATAAAGAGTTCCTGTACTGTTCTTACCAGTTTATCCAGAACAATTTTTTCATATGGACTCTTATCGTCTACGTTAACAGCCAGCACTTTGAACCACCTCAGATTTTCGCCCTTGCTCGGCGATTGTTTGAAACGCTCGCTGATGGTCAACATGAAATCAGTTGTGGAAGCATAATCGTATTCACGAGGTGATACGGCAACAAGAATGCCATCAGCGGCTTCATCAGCTGCCCAAGTGATTGGCGAATCCTCTGGTGGAGTATCGATGATAATCAGGCCGTATTTTTTCTTCAAAACAGGCAGAATAACTTCTTTGAATCGAAGTAATAGCTCTGTTCGTTCTTCTCTGGAACACTGCCAGTATTTATCTTTAAATCGCGCATCTGTAGGAAATGCTGTAATAACATCAAGATTCGGTAGGTGTGTCGAAAAAGGCATACTCTCAATGATTTCTTCTTCCGAATACCCTAAATCAAGGTATTTTTTGTAATCTGAGTCCTCTTCATAAACCCCTAAGATGGCGTCAATAGCAGTGAGGAAAACATCATCTTCCGCTACACTTTGTATCATCCCGCTACCAATTGAGCCTTGTGGGTCCCATTCGATCAAAAGTGTCCTTGCGTTTAGATGCATATCAAGCGCTGCGGCTACAGCAAGAGCCCCTGAAGTTGTACTCTTACCCGTGCCGCCCTTATGGTTCTGCGTTACGATTGCACGGCTATGGTAATAGTCGCTGTACCGAGGACAGCCCAGAGCATCCATGATTTTTTGGACGTCCCACCTGGTATAGAGATGGTTTTTGTTCTGAAAGATAGGAGCACCAACCAGACCTCTATCTTCAAGATCGGCAAGGATTTTATTAAAGGTGACGCGTGACTTGCCAAAAAAATCTGACAGATTTTTTTTATTCAAACAATGGTTATAGATGAGGCGATCTACACCTTCAACACTATCATCCGAGACCGAAACCCTTGAAGAGACCAATAATGACTCCTTCAGGGAAATCTGCTCGCTCTTCATTCGTTGACCGACAAGGGCGATCTTATCAATTAGATTCATTCTCTTCCGATCCCTTTTAACCTAAATAATGAAATTAAACGCATATACGTACACTTTACACATAATGCGTACATTCGTGACTTATGCGTTTAATTGTAACCGTAATTCTAACTATACGCTAACGTTCTGTTTCTTTTTCGTCGATTATGGGATATCAGCCTCATCGGTTTACTTTGTTATGTGTAAAAAGAGAGTTATAAGGAATGACTTTCAACATTGGCGATAGCAAACTACCGACTTAACAGGAGTCAGCTATGTGGCAACTAACGTCAATTCCCCGGTATTCAAAAGCATCTCTTTTTGGGCTGGCGATTAACGGGGTTAAATGTTCCGGCACTCAAACAGCATCCCGCCCTGGGCTGGCGATTAAGGGGGTTAAATGTTCCGACACCCGGACAGCGTCCCTCCCTTGGCTGGCGATTAAGGGGGTTAAATGTTCCGGCACCTGGACAGTATCCGCCTTGAGCTGGCGATTAAGGGGGTTAAATATTCAGGCACCCGAACAGTATCCCGCCCTGAGCTGGCGATTAAGGGGGTTAAATATACAGGCACCCGAACAGCATCCCGCCCTGGGCTGGCGATTAAGGGGGTTAAATGTGTTCCGGCACCCGGACAGTATCCCGCCTAGAGCTGGCGATTAAGGGGTTATATGAATCAGTTCCCGGGAGGGATCTATACATGACCTACGATAAAAGCAAAACAACATTAAAGTTTGGTTGTAAGAACTGAAAAGTACAAAGTTGAAATATGAAACGCGGGTTGGACCTCTCTAACGTTAGTGGTAATGACTTATGGTGCAAACATAAATCTACATATTTATGGGAAGCTGGTTAGACGACGTCCGGTCTGAAGCGCACAGACTGAAAGAGTACCGTGTGGTTCGGCGTGAACCCAGACAATAATGTTAATTCTTCGCAGAAAAATAAGAGGGCGTTCTCACAAAAGTTGTGGAGACTTGTGCAGATTACTTCTTCTGAAATCTCGTAGGCCGTTCTAATTATCTCTATGTTACTAACATTTAATTTCCTTTACCTTTTCTAGTGTTTTCGAAATAAGGTTTCGGTGTGCTAGAACTTTGTTGGAATTTAAAGCCTGGACTCTAATACCGGGCAAAAGAGTAGAATATGCCAGGCCCCCGCAAAATTTTCGACGGCTAAGGCGCCATTCAGGAATGAACTAAATCCTTCCTGCTTACCTCGTGATCCAAAAGATGGCATTCAGAATACTAAGAAAGCACGCCGAATCTGAGCCTATAACCCTTTGGCTAAATTATGCAAAGCAATGTTACTCAACACCCGGGATAAACTTTAAGGTGTTTATATACCAATTTTGTAGATTAAGGCGCACATACCCGGCGGAGCGAATTGGTTGGATCGTCAGTAAATTGTTTTATTAGGAATAAACTTCCCCAATTTCAAGATGCGAATTTCAGGTTTTTTGGTAAATGGCACTACGCTTGTTTTACAGATAGCAACCAGTTACAACATCTCGATTAACCATATTCTAGTAATCACTTGAAGCTGAAAATGGTTGACTATACCAACCTAAATAGAAGGCATTTCATTTTAGTTCAAAACAAAACTGCAACTTAATAGTTATGGTTGGTTTAGATAACCACAAATACGAAAATTGACTAACAAAACAAAAAGACACCAACTCACAAATAATATCTCTAACTTGTTAAACAAACCAACAAGACATGAGTTATTATTTGTTTTTCAATGCCTTACCAAACTTTAAATCGATACATAAGAAATTATGGGTTGCTTAGCTAACTATAAAGATAGTGTTTATATCTAATATACAGTAGCGCGACAAATTTGGTTATCACTTGCAACCACAACATCCGTATCCAAGGCAGGAAATTTAGCTCAGCACAGGCCGAGCATGATTAAACATCAGCCGTATAAAAGCTACATCACCAATCAACTTAAGTAGAAGCCCCAGAGAAGCCAATCAACAGTATCTACAAATAAAATTTAGGGATATTTAGGGGAGTTAATTCGATCCAGAAATTCTGAACCTGAACAATTGTTGCGGGGGAGGGCAGTGTAACACAGTTAAAAACCTGTAATTTGAGTAAAGTACGGATACCTCATCCAGTAAAGATGAGGTATCCAGTACTACTTAAACGTTATGCAGCTGCATTGCTAGCAACTTCCTGTTCATACAGTATCTCAATTGCTTCGCCGTAAGAGCAATCAAGACGGCTTTGTATTTCCCATAGCTTTCCACGGTCGGTACTGTCAGTCGTAAAACAAAGCTCCATTTTCCTGTCTACATAGAGGCGACATATCTCCTGGAAATTCTCGAATCGGACGAGCATCTCAGAAAATGCACGCTTTATCGTTCGTATGTTTTTCATACGCTCATATTCAGCATCAGTCGTGGAGAAGTAGTTATTAGCCTTCATGGCTTCTATGCTCTCCTTTTCCTGCTTCATGATGATCTTCCACGGCGAGTTGGCCGTCAGGGCTCGACCTACCGAGGAGGTGAAGTAATCTTCAAAGGACTGGGTAATACAAATACCAGCACAGTTCGTTTTCCTGAATCGGCGCCAGGCAGCTTCAAGGAAAGATGAGAAAAACTGATTTGACTGATTACTGGAGCCTGAAGCATTATCCGGGCGAATATACTCCCATGCCTCATCAAGGATGAACAACCGGCGGCGACCGTCCTTTTTGATAAACATTGCATGCTGAGCAGCTTGAATGATCGACATGAGCACGACTGTCTGGAGGTGAGGGGTACCCTTCAACTCTTCAAGCTCAAGAACTATAAACCGACTACCGAAGTTTATTGGCGGGAGCTTTTCGGTAAATCGATTTCCGTAAATGCCTCCTTCACACCATTGCCCTAATTGCTCACCGATATCTTTAATACGCTTATCTTCATGGGCAGAACAGCGGCGTGCAAATCCTGTAATAGAGCCTGTACTTCCGACTTTACGTGATTCGTTATATTCATCACCAATCAGTTGAAGCATGACCGATTGTTGAAAGTCGTCAATATTTCCTTTTTCAGATGCCATTATTTTTAACTGATTCAGGACCATAATGGTCTGTGCAACTTTATCCTTTTCTTCATCGTTATTATTTGAGTCGTCATTGAAAACAGGCGCTTCATCAAAAACTCGGTCTGCAACAGTGACATCGGTCAAAAATGCGAACGGATTCAGAGTAAAATCAGGCTTTTTACCAAAATCTATAAACTGACTATTTGTATATTGCTCCGAAATACCCTGATACGAGCGACCAACGTCAACTACAAAAATCTGGGCTCCATCAGGGTCAAATGCATCATAAGCATTGTTTTTGAAACCTTCAAAAGTATCACGATAATGGATCAGATTATTAGAACGCGGCCCTGCACCAAGATAGTTATTAATGATGTATGCAACCCAGAACGATTTGCCTGCACCAGAAGTCGCCCCAACAACCATATTATAGCTGGCAGAAGTCTTGAAGATATCAAGCCCCAACAGCTGGCCCTCTCGTGAGACGAGGTTAAGTACAGGTCTGTCAGTATTACCTTTCCATGGGCCGAATAGAGGGGTCATATGCGCTGCACCAGTATTACTGACTACCTCAAAACGGTCCAGATCTAGTATCGTCTTGGGGTCATTACACATTGGAAGGCAAGAGACAAAAGATGGAAAGATGATGTATGAATCATCAGCCACTTTAACGCGACTTTCCAGATAAAATGATTTTAACTGGTCTGCGGCAGACTGGACATCTAATGCTGAATTCCCCATGACGGTAAATGTCAGATAACTGTGTAAAAGACGGGCCCCATCTTCCAGTTCACGTGTTACCGCCATGTAATCATTATCCATGTCCTTCAGTCTTGGACAAAACGTTAAGACGGTTGGGATACTAGCTTGTTTGTTAGTAATTGCCTTATATCTGACGTTATCTCTAGCTAATTTTAAGGGATCGGCGAAATGGACTGTTTGAGTTATCATAAATGGGCTAAATATAGTTTTACGCCCATTCATCCAATTCACTACAAGTTCATACATGCTTCCAAAATTTACATGTTCTGGGAACTTGACCACAGATAATTGTTTGAAATAACGATGTTCAGAAACATCAGTACTCTGCGTTGTAGATGAAAAATTATTTTCAGTTACTGTATATTTTCGCCCCGGAACATTTAGCTGTTCGTTAAGACGCCTCATAGTGTTGACTTCAACATGACCTTCAGCCCAACGTGATGTTTTTCCCGGATGCATTAATTTATCCATGCAATAAAGCCAGTTTTCGGCGCTAACTTTATGTGGAAAAAGGCCCAGTGTGTTCAACTTACTGATTAGGTCAGAGTACAGTGCATCGATGCGATTAATTTCAATTTCAGTAGGAAGCGCAGATTTCAACGGAATAGAAATTGACATCCAGATCTGAAAGTCACGAAGCATTAATTTATCATGATCCGGTTTTAAGGGTTCATTTAGACTTCTATCATAATAATCCAGCTGGTAGGCCGTGAGTAAGTCCCCCTTAAGCTTATCATGTCCTTCCATTCGACCACCACGAACTGCCGACCAGGCACTTAAATGCAAGGTCAGGTCCGGCAGTGCTGTTAATGAGGTCTGACAGATAGTGTCAGTAGGAAAATCCATTTTAAATAATTCAGCTAACACATCCTGCTGATTATCAAAAACACCAGGTGAGGGGTTACAAATAAACATAAACCCAAGCCGATTACCGTCTATTAGAAAATAATTCGTGCCAGGAATCTGGTCGTATACAGGAATAAACCCACCAAACTGGTGGCGACTTAATTCTTTATTATAGATGTTAGCAGATTTCATTCGCGACCTCAGAGTTGTCTGATAATACCGTTAGACGAAACTGCTTTCGTTGCTCGCTGTTGCTGTTGCATATTTTCACGAGCGGCATCCTGAACTTGCAAAGGAACTATTCGCGCCGGATTTGATGTCGAATTTTTACCCGCAATCCAAGTTTGGGGTTTGACATTCACATAGACAAAGCCAGGCAGGTTTAAAGCGTCATTATCGTCCGTGTATGGTGCAAAGGTGATTCTCATGACGCGGCCTTGCTGAAGTACAGCAAGCGGTTCTGGAGCTACCACAGCCTGTTTATACCCTTGTGTACGGTATTGCTGGATCTGGCCAGAGCTGAGCGTAGGGTTTACAGGCTGTCCATTATTAACGGAGTAAAGGTCTTTACTAGCACTGATATCGGAATTTGGCGCAACGTAGCGCGGTACAGGTGCCGGAGATACAACCTGTGTTGTTTGCTTCATGACATCAGCAGTCGGATGGATAAAAGGGTTACCGGATGCACCTGTTGAGCTGTAGCTCGTTGTCATCCTTACATTAGAATTAACTGGAACGCCGCTTATCGGCCGTGGCCCGATTGTTGATGTTGGCGCGCCCATTTTTAATGTCTCATCGTACATAACAGGGACTTGGCCAGCAGGTTTAATTTGCGTCGTCTTGTATGTCACAGGCTTATTTACCAAGACGGCAGACTTAGGGTATTGCACAGCGCCAGGCGGCGAAATTTGGGCAGGGTACTGGCTGTCATTGACAGCCGATTTCTCCTTTCCCGAATTAGCTTCTTCCTCCGCAAGGCCGGAAAGATCATCACGGTTATTCGTTAGTTCCATAACTTCACGAGGGCCTTTACAAACGACCCCTTTTTCAATTCCCGGACATTCTGATTCTGAGCTGCCGATAGTACAACCCGCTAGGTATGAAGATGAACCAACAACCAGAGCGCTGAAAATAACTTTTTTAATGTTCATTTCATTACCTTAATTAGTAGCAAATGGGTTTTTGAGTAAGGGTTCGACACTTTGTTTTAACCATGAATCAAAATCTTCCGGTATGCCATTACCGGCAAGTCCGTCTTGTCTCACAACTGAAGGTACGCCCTGTAATTTATAAATACCTGCCAGCATCAGAGATCCTACCAATGGCTCAGCCGGACATGTTTCTGCCTCTTTTTTTGTCAGGAGCCTTTGTTCTATATCGGTCTTATTTCCCATAAGCCAACGCAAGATATCAAGGTCATTCACTTTGCCTTTTTCTTTACTGCACCATAGTTGACGTAATTCTTGCTTTGGCTCACCGGGGGAGGGGATTAAAATGATGTCAACCCGGTATTTTTCTCTTTCGTCATAGAATTTTTTTATTAAATCTTGGCAACCATCACAATCAAGCGTGATAAAAATAGCGGCTTGTCTTTTTAGTTTTGGGTTTCCTAAAGGGATCAATGCCACAGTATCAAGAGGAAAGGGGGCGTCGTCTAAATTAATAAAGTAGGATTTTCGTACATCTTCTACGGATAAGACTGACTTTCTCTGAAGAATGTCCATGACGCTACCACCCGTTATTGTATAACGTCCATCAGTGGTCACAGCCATCAACTGCGAACGTTCATCCTGGAACAGATAAAGACCTCCAGTCGGGATGTAAATAACATCTTTAGCCTTATAGCTTTGCATTTTCGCCAGTACGCCCTCTAAAGGTTTCGTGGACACTCCACCTTCTTTTGCTTTTTCCATTAATGCAGCTGCATCAGTGTTGTTTAATACATTTTCAGCAGCATTTGTAAGGGGTGGACACACTGTGATCATAGAGACCAGCAGAGATAAAAGTAACTTTTTCAATTATCGTATCTCACTTTCTTTTGTTTCGCCTTGTAGAGATTGTACCTCACCAAAACTTCCACCAAGGTCGATATAAGAGACTATTTGAACATTATCTGGAATTGTTACTGCTAATAATGCATCAATAACCAAATAGCCACGAGAACGGTAAACTTTCATTAATGCTTTAAAGTAATTTTCAAAGTTGTTTTTAGACTGTACCAAATCCGGCTCAGGATTCTGCTTATTAAATTCTTTCCTTAAAGTTTGCATATCAAGTACTGCAATTTGGTAGGACGGATTCGACATTGCTTTGACGCTTTCATAAACAAAACTCGCCCCCTTGTATCCATAGATCACGAAAAGCACAGCTAGGCCAGCTAGCATCAAATACTTGAGGGTTTTCTCGATATCTATTTCCAAAGTTACTTTTTTGGTTGTACGTATACCCCCAACAGGTTTAGCCGCCTCAAGCTTCACGTTTTCAGCAGAATCACTTTTTGTTCCTGGTTCAATGTTATTTTCCATAATTAACCTCAGCGACTCGTCAGGTTTGTAGGTATTGTTGCGCCTGATTGAACGATAAACGTAATTGGGCGCCCTGGGCTAACTTCGACTATTGGCCACTGCTGCTCAGCAATTGATGTGTAGTAGTCCACAAGACGGTTTAGACCGCCCTGAGCTGCTCCGGCTCCGGCCAACGCTCCTAATGCCCCGATGTTCGGCGATTGGTATTCAGCCGTTGAGTTAGGATCGATATTTAACGAAGACACCTTAGATGGGCTCAGACTACCAGCCAGTGCTGACAGGCCTCCTGCAAAAGCGGAACCTGCGATCGCATTTCCATTTCTACTTATCAGATTTCCACGAATACCATTTTTCCCGTCATTTTCACTAACTGCGTATGCTTCCAGTTTGACGTCGAAAGCTTTTCCTTTCGAGTTCACACAAGATATTGATGTTGCCCGAATGTATGCTCGCTGTGACGCCAGATCACCCACAGCTGAACCCAACAAATTACAATCCCGCAAATCCATCGTGAAATTGTTTGGCATGATGATGTCTTTTTTAATACGCATAGTGACTGGCATGGGTTCAGCTTTAGACGACAGACTCGTTGGGGCTTCCAGACCATTAATTAGCACCCCTGTGATAATTGACGTCGCTGGGAGAAACATTTCGTCTTTACGTGCCGCATGCCGAGCTTTACTGTCTACAGGAGCGGTCCCGTCGCCGCGAATAGTTCGTGTCGGGGCTTTGTCACCGCCAGCAACGACCTCACGCCCCTCTCTTATCCGGCTTTCGGATATCGGCATAACCTGAATGACACCATCAGAACCATTTGTCTTAATTGAACTCTGCGTGATAGTCCGCATTGGGCTATTTCGGGTCGGTGTGATCGGAGCGTATCCGGAACTAGCCCCATTCACCGCAGCATTTGGATTAAGCTGGTATGGCGTTGCTGGGGCCTGCTCATTGACGTTTTTGCGTGACCCACCTGCGTCGAGATTACGATTACCGTTTCGTGAGGTCTGCATGTCAGTCAACTGCGTCGAGAGCTGCTGGACTTGTGAAGCAAGGTTGGCAATCTGTACTTTGCTTTCTTGCTGGGCCTTTTCAGCTTTATCACGATCTGCCTTTGCCGCATTCTGATCAATGCGGTTCTGCCTGACCATTTCGTTATAAGTCTTCTGGCTTTCCTCGTTACTCAGCTTAGTCATTTGTGAATCATCAATCAGGAACCCAGTTTGCATATCTTTTTTCTGGGTTTTCTTCTCTTTTTTAACCGGAGTGGAAAAAATTGATTGACTAATAACGATAATCAATACAATCAACGCAGCACCAATTACTGAGATTCTGACAGTTTTATTTTCCCAGGCATTTTTAATGTCCATTATTAACTCCACTCTTTGGTTGCTGGAAGCGCTTAACTTTCAAATTTCGTTCGTTTTCTGTCATCTGAGGCACGATATAAGGTTCACCCGCCCTGGGCCATTTATCTTTAAAATTCAATCCTGAATTATCGGATTCAACAGGGGCAAAATCCTTACCATTATTAAGCGAACCAACTTCTTTAATTTCCTTAACTCCGCGCCGACTTTCAAACTCGGTTGAGCTTCCAACGAATTTTTGCGCAAGGGTAGGGTCGCTTATAATTATCGTATGTTCTTCAAACGCATCGTCAACTGTCTCACCCGGTCGGTGGTCATCGGGAACTATATTCACTGTTCCTTTTGGAATGTACTCAGTTTGGTAGTAATAACTGGTACCCAAAAAAACGACTAGTCCAAATGAGACCCCTGTAAGAAAAGTAGCTTTTCTCATTTTATCTTTTAATCAGGCTTGGTCGTGCGGTTACACGAGTCTGGCGCTCTTTAAATAATTTATCCCGCACAATGTAAAGCTCGGTTTCCTCTCCAGGCTGAAGAAATGCTTTATCGAACAAAGCACTTGCAATTACTCCTTCAGTTATACATTGCTGATCAGCGACAACTTGTCCGTAAGGCTTGTCATTTTTAACAAGAATGACATCTATCAATTCCCTAGATCCCACAAGTCTTTGCCCTAACTTTGAATACATATTGAAATTACACGGGGACTGCTCTGAGCTCGGTATACGTGACAAGCGGTCTTCTTGTAAACTAAAACCAGAAGGAACCTCACCTAGCGCAACCGGAGTCAGTAAATCAATGATCCGCTGTTTATGGTCATCCTGACGAGGGTCAGATGGTGCCAACTCTTCTGACTGGGATCGTGCCAGCATCTCATCATAATTATGTTTATCCAAAGATGTCTCACGTTTCGCCTGCATTGTCGGGCTCAAAGACGTTGTGACCGAAATCATTGCACCAGGAACATCCAGTGGAACCAGTGTCAGGTTATAAGTCGATTCAGGCACTGAATCTTCTGAAAGCATTATTCCAATTGGCTTATCCGTGTTTGTTGAAATAAAGACATCGCCGCCGTTAACGAAAATACTGGCTTCATCACCTGGCGTTGAAGTACTTACAGATGCGTTTTTAAATGAAGTTGAAATTCTGTTTTGCAGACCCCGTGAAACTGGCAGTACAATATTCCCACCTGGTGGGACGTTTACTCGCTGCACTTCTTTGTAGCGATTACGAGCTTCTACATATAACTCATCTGCTTTTGAAGGGGCCCCGGTGCTTTGTGCATTTTGTTGAGGCTCTTTCCCTGCCGGTCTTCCGTAACTATCAAAATTTCCGGATTTAACCTGTTGCTGATAACCGACAAGCGTAGGGTTTTTTGACAATGCGCCAGTTATCTCATTGACAGCTGGGGAGGCACTACTTGCAGGTGAAAGACTTGGTAGTTCAGTGGTCGGTTTTGTTGCTTGTGACGTCTCAGGCGCGGGGCCGGTGCCAGATTCTTTAATAATCGCATTTTTCACACCATTCTGAAATTCATCTGCCCCGACAGGCATAACAACCGGGTTATTTACTGTCGCCGGTAACTGATAGTCTTCAGCAAAGACTACATTCGAAGTTGCCAGCAAGATCATTGCTGTAATCGCGTGACAGCGAAAGCCCTTTTTAGAAGTCATAATTAGTTACCTGTAGACGGCGGGGGATTATCGAGTGTTGCCAGTTGTTCTTTGCCGTTGATTGTAATTTTCTTAATATTTGGTGTACCAGAATACTGATTTACATAGGCTATGCGTGGTCGTCCGTTTTTCATACCCAGCACCCATTCAAACGTCCATTTTGATGATTCTGTTTTGTCCGGAACATTAATCAAACGCGTTGATTTCGTTCCCCAGACATAGACCATGTCATTTTTGGTGTCATAATACATATCGATCGGTTTAAATGACTGTTCAACACCACGAGCTTGCATAATATTGGTCTGCTGCTGTAATGACTCACGGGTTTTCGCCTGTAAATCCGGAGAAAGCGCATCCAATATGGTTGTTGTTACAAAGCCTATGTTTGTTGGGTTTATGTTCCCAATTAAAGTACTGAAGAATAAGGCCCATTGAGTTTTATATGACTCTGAGGCTTTATTTCCCACAACTTTAACTTCTTCCGTCATATTAGGCGGAAGCACAATAGTCACAGGATCGGTAAGAAATTGATTTTTTACCACTAAAACTGCGATGACTAATATAGCAATTGAATTCACACGTAAGAGTTTTTCGTCACGTTTAATCAATGCACTATAAGTAATTCCAATTTCAGAAGCTTCAATCTCTTTACTAAAGCGAGCTTTAGAATCCCGAAAGCGTCCTTTTGAGTCTTCGCCTCCATTTTGCGAAGTCTCGTCCTTTTTATCAAAATCGCCATTACTGGCACTTTTAATGAATGGAATTTTAAGCTTGCTGAGAAGTTTCATTCTTAGCTCCATCAAG
This sequence comes from Citrobacter sp. C13, assembly GCF_014596815.2. Lineage (NCBI taxonomy): Bacteria > Pseudomonadati > Pseudomonadota > Gammaproteobacteria > Enterobacterales > Enterobacteriaceae > Citrobacter > Citrobacter sp. C13. The sequence continues at coordinate 3,103 of NZ_CP115025.1, read as the reverse complement.
AATAGAGGTTTCTGATAAATGGATCGGTAAAGCAACGACTACTAAACACTGATTTCCCTGGAAACAAGCCGAACCACCACAGTTTGTGTTTGAGTTTTCCTCTAACTCCTTCTTCAGCTGCTTTTTTATATGCAAACCAAAACACAACCGCAACAACTACAGAAGTTATAAAGAAATCAAAAATATTACCACTCGCGATAGTCACGAATGTTATACCCAATTGCTTTGCATCCCAGAATAGAATCAACAAAGGCATATTAATTCTGTAAGGGAAACGATAGGTATGTGGAGGTACCTCGTACTGACTTGTCATAAAAACTCCAGAGAGGGGGAATATCCCCCTCATCGTTATTGTTCTAACAAATCACAGCGGGATACCAGCATCCAGGAACGTGCTGATAATTTTTTCACCGTTTGCCATAATCAGCATCATTAATGCTGAAACCAGCGCCAAACCAAGGTTAGGTTTTACAACGCCGAAATAAGCTACGGAGAACAACATGCCGCAAGCGATGATTTTACCCGGCGCACCAGTTAATGCTTCGCTCATGTAGGCCCAGATATCGCCGAAGGCTCCGTCGTCGGAACCCGCGTACGCTAAACCGCAACTTGCTAAAAACAGGAGAATAAACAAAGGCACTTTTGCATGTTTAGACTTCAGAAATGCAAAAGCGTTAGTTTGTTCTCTTTCAACGTTAGTATTCAATGTCAGTTCCATAATTACTCCGTGTTGATTTGAGTTCACGTAAACGCATTTGCATAATACTTTTTATTTTTCTTTCATTTTTCTGTTAACCACCCTTTTTTTCCCTTAATTGCGCCTGGTGTTTTTTTAGCCTATGAATGTCACATGTGAATACCGTGTGTATATCGGATTGAAGAAGGTGAGGCAGGTTATTTTTTCTTTATAGGGAAGAAGTTCATCGTCTATCTCTTCACCATTTTTGTGATAACCATCCAGTCCGATATTTGAGAAAGCTCTGTGTAAGGATGTCATTCTAAAAAAGTCACTTTTCCCATTGATACAAGTGCTTTTCAGCCACATCCTGTGTGTCGCCCCATTCATGCAAATGCTTTTCAAACAATGCGCCTTTTCCAGCCTCATTCATGCAAATGCCTTTGTAGCAAAGACACATATCCGAAACCCATTCATGCAAATGCTTTTCGACCAAAGGAACCTTTTCCGGGCTCATTCATGCAGTTGCTTTTCGACCAAGGGCAACTTTTACTATTCCATTCATGTAAATGCTTTTTGGTGAAATTCAGCTATCGAATCCCATTAAGAGAGGTACTTTCAGTCCAAAGGCACCTTTTCAGGTCGATTCATCCAAATGCTTTCCGGTCAAAGACACCGTTACGGCGCCATTCATGCAAATGCCTGTCAACCAAAAGCACCTTTTACTATCCCATTCATGCAAATGCTTTTCGACCAATGCCCCGTTTGCTGCACCATTCATGCAAATGCTTTTCGACCAATGCCACCGTTTGCGGCCCCATTCATGCAAATGCTTTCAGCTAAAGGCACCTTTTTACTGTCCCATTCATGCAAATGCTTTTCAGCTAAAGGCATCTTCCCGCCTCATTCATGCCAGGGGTTTCCAACGTAGGCACCTTACACAAACTCATTCAAGCAAATGCTTTTATACAAAAGGCACTTTTCTGTCGCCATTGAAGCAAGTGCTTTTCACAAAGGTCACTTTTCTCCCCCCATTGAAGCAAATGCTTTTCACCACCACTATGGGATTTTTAAACGATTTGCTTTTATTTTCATGAGGTTATGTTTACTTATGGGACCTCTGTTTTGAACTGGATATTTATCAAAACGCCTCTGTTCTAATCATGTCCCAGACAATTACAGGCTTTAATTTTCTGTGCAAATCTCAGTGTGACATGAGAAGGACAGGGATTTTTCACGTATAGCCACTATGCACAAACGTTGATGGGTAGTTTTATCTAAAGGCATCTGGATGAATGACTTCTGATTAAATCATTCGAAATCAATTGCTTAGTATTCGTTATCTAACTCAGTGAAAATTAGTTAAATAAAGCATTCGATCGAATGCTCAAAATTCCCAGGGTGCTTAAGCAAAAGTAAGAAAGGAAGCAGGGAAGCAGGGAAGCAGGGAAGGGTATTCATATCAGCAGAGGCGTCCAAAAAAGCATTTGGATGAATGCCCGTACGCCTCATTACATCCAAAGTTACTTTTCTGCGAACTGAACCAGAGGATCAGCTTTGTTTTGCCAGAGCAAGCTTTGGACTTCTCTTAAAAATCTGGAACTGAATATCTCTACCTTTCTTAACCTCTTGATATTCAAGGTATCCTATTGATTTTAACTCCAGCATAGCCTTTCTGATGATCTGGTTTTGAGTACGTACTGGAGTCGTCAAAAGAAGCCGCTCACGCAAACGCTTCATGTTAACGAATAACGTTCCGGCAGGCATTGCCTCAAAATAGATGTACAGGCTCTGTGCAGCTTCTTTTTTGGCGAGAACCGACAGTACCTGTAAGCTTAATAGGGTTTTATGATCATACCGGTAAAGCTCCCACATCGAGGGATCACCCACGAGCTCTACTGTGTCCTTCTTAGGGTCAATCATAGCTTTCTGCACAAGGTGTGTGACAGTGAAGCGTTCAGTTTTAGAATCACGGAAAGAAATAACAACGGACGCGAGGTTTGCCAGCGCTTCCTGAAATCGTGAACGGGTTCGCTTGTTGATATTTGTAGAACTGATACCACACATTTTTGCAAACTCATTGAACGACAATGTTATTTTCTCGGAGGCGAATCCATATTTACTGAACGCCATAATGCACCCAAGCCAACACTTGAAGTCCGTGGACATCGAAAGCTTAAGGCCAGTGATCCGGATGTCATCGTATCCTTCTGACCGGGCCAGTTCCATGCTCGACAACTCATCAGAAGCATCAACCTCAAAATTTCTGAATCGCTTCTCTTTAGTTCCCACCGGGGTAAAAACACTTAAGCGCAGTAAAGCAATGGGTTGGACCGATTTCGAAGAGTTTGGACTCAGTTGATAAGTCCTCCCTGTATCCGTGTTGGTCACATCAAACGGATGTGCTAACTCATTGTTATCACTCAT